>JAIXZD010000368.1 GCA_027489895.1 Planctomycetaceae bacterium | reverse complement strand
GGTGTCGGGACGAGTTTGGGCGCGGCGGGTGAGGGCATGGGCCCATCGACAGCCGGGACGTTGCGTGGCTCGGTGTTGCCGGTGTTCGACCCACCGCTGTCGGCGGCGGATTTCGCCGGTGCGGGCGGCAGCTTGGGCGCGGTCGGCTCGGACGGGCTGGCCTTGAGAGCGTCAGCCGCCGGGGCCGGGGTAGCCGCCGGTGGAGTTAGCGCCGGTGGAGTCAACGTGGGCGGTTCGACCGGGACGGGCTGATCCGGTGTGGGCGCACTCGGAGCGGGGAGGCTCGGTGTGGGGGGGGGCGCTGGAACAAGGGTTGGCGCGGGGCTGGCAGCGACCTGCGGCGCGGGGTCCGTGGGTCGGGCCGGCTCTGCGGACGGAGACTTCACTTCCGCCGTTTTGTCGGCCGCAACCGGTTGCTCGATGGGTTGTTCGACCGGGACGGGCTGCAGTGCCGCGGGCGGTTCGACAGGCGTCAGCGTGGGGGCCGGGGCCAGGAGCGGCGTGGTGGCGGGCGCTGCGAGGGGAAGCGGCGTCCCACCGACCGATTTGGACACGAGCCGCGCCGGGGGCGAGGCCGGAGCGGGAGTGGACGTCAACGTCGATCGGGTCCGGCCGGGTATGGCGGGATCGAGACCTGCGGCCGAAGGGCTGGGAACGAGCTGGCGCGGCGCGGGACCAACGTCACGCGGGCGGCCCCGGTGGGCCGCCTGAACGACGTCGTCGATTGTGGATTCCGGTTCGGGAACGGCGATGCCTGCGCTGTCGGAATCGACCGCGGGAGCGGTTTGTCCAACGGCCTCGGGCGCACCGAGTTCGTCCAGGCGACGGGGTGGGAGCGCGTCTTCGGTCGCATCCAGCGGCATGGCCTGATTAAAGGCCTTGCCCGCGATGCGGGTCGGACCACTGGCAGGGGGCATGAACGCCGACCGATTGATGGTGTCGCCGGCATGGATCACCCCGAAGGCGAGTCCCACGAGCCCCAGCGACGCGGCCGAAAACCAGGGCCTTGGCAGCCGCTTCATGAACGTTCTCCTCCCTGATGTCACTTCACGCACGGGTCCGGACGCACTCGGAAACATCCTGTTTCGAGTCCGCCGTGCGACCGCCAGAGTGAGCGCTCCGGTTCCCGACTGGTCGCACCAATTCGGACGTTCAGTCCGGACGACACAGGTATCGTCGTGCGCCTCTCCGGAGCGAAAAGGAAACCCGGACCGACGGGTAGGGAGGCGTTAATCGCTACAGGTTCACAGAGGATGCGATCCGACTTCGACCCAGAACACCCATTTTTCGCTGTCAACGCACTCTACTCATCCGCTCGAAAGAAACATCCGCCTTCCGAAAATTCCTTACGATCTCGCCGGGTTACGCAGGTGTTTCATCTTCGGTGGTCGATACAAAGACTGCCGTTTGGAATTTTCGGCTGTGTCGTCGCCCACGTGCCGATTCCAAATCTTCCTATCCCATCCGTATTGCCCAGTTTGTGTGGGATTCTGTCTGATGGCTGTGTCACGTACCCAACCCGGCCTCGTCATTCGTCCGCCCCACGGCGACGAATACACCGTTGTTGTCCAGGGCGCGTTCCGGGGCGGCACGTCGATCATCGCGCAAATCGTCCAGTTCCTCGGCATCCCGCTGGGCGAACGGTTCTGTTACGGCGACGAGATCGAAGCGAGCGAGTACCTCAACGTGGAAGATGTCGAGTTTCAGCAGCTGCTGCACAACACCGACATGCTGATTGCCGAACGGCCTGACCCGGAGCATTTTCCGGTCGCGAAGTTCGAGGCCCTGGAAGCCCTCATTGCCCGCCGGAACGCCAAGTATCCCTGCTGGGGCTGGAAGTACCCCGCCAACGCCTTCTGGACGGCCAACACACACCTGCTCGGCCTTTTGCGGAACCCGCGCCTGATCTCGATCTTCCGCGATCCCGTCGCCGTCGCCACACACGAGCTGGAACTGCGGGCCAACGAGCCCGACCCCGCGGCTCACTGTCCGCTCGTCACGTTTCAGTTCGTCGAGCGTGAGTACGAGATGCTCCGCAAGTCGGTCACGGAAGTCGACTGCCCCCACCTGGTCGTCAGCTACGAGCGGGCGCTGGCCAAGAAAGACCAGTCGCTGCGCCTGTTGATCGAACAGGTGGCCGGATTTCTGGGCCTGCAGAAATCCCCGCTGGAAATTGCCCAGGTGCTCGCCCGCGTGCTGAGCGTGAAGCAATCGAAAGCCGCGTAGTGGCCAGAAAAAACGGTGGGATACGAGGCTTCCAGCCTGTCATGTTTCCAGGCGTACGGAAACGAAATGACAGGCTGGAAGCCTATCCCACGAAAAAGCACCCCCCGGCTTCACTGTCTGTTGAAGCCGGGGGTGTGCGGATTTCTGTTGGACGCCGGTGAGCGATGGTGGGCGTTGCCCACCCTGCCCAGACGTCCGTACCTAGCTTAGCTTGCGGGCGCGGATCCAGTCGGTGTGGAACGTGCCTTCCTTGTCGGTCCGCTGATAGGTGTGGGCACCGAAGTAGTCGCGCTGCGACTGCAGCAGGTTCGCCGGCAGGCGAGCAGTGCGGTACCCATCGAAGTAGCTGAGGGCGGCGGTGAAGCAGGGGACCGGCAGTCCCAGTTCGACCGCGGTCGAAATGACCTTGCGCCAGCCCGGCTCGGCCTGCTTGATCGCCTTCACGAAGAAGTCGTCGAGCAGCAGGTTTTCGAGGGTCGGGTTCTTGTCGAACGCGGCCTTGATGTCGCCCAGGAACCGCGCCCGGATGATGCAGCCACCCCGCCACAGCAGGGCGATGTTGCCGTAGTTGAGGTCCCAGCCGAACTCCTTCGCGGCCGCGGCCAACTGGACGTAACCCTGGGCGTAGCTGACAATCTTCGAGGCGTAGAGCGCCTGGCGGATGTTCTCGATGAACTCTTCGCGGTTGCCGGTGTACTTCTTCTCGGTGGCCGGGTAGACGGCCGAGGCCCGGACGCGGGCGTCCTTCTGGGCGGAGAGGCAGCGGGCGAAAACTGATTCGGTGATCAGGGTCGTGGGGACGCCGAGGTCGAGGGCGTGCTGGCTCATCCACTTGCCGGTGCCCTTCTGCTGGGCCGTATCGAGGATGAAATCGACCAGGTCGCCGCCCGTCGCGTCGTCTTTCACCGTGAAAATGTCGCGGGTGATCTCGATCAGATAGCTTTCGAGGTCGCCCTTGTTCCAGGTATCGAAGACGCGATACAGCTCGGCGTTGGTGAGGCCCAGGGCATGCTTCAGGATGAAGTAGGCTTCGCAGATGAGCTGCATGTCGCCGTATTCGATCCCGTTGTGGACCATCTTCACGTAGTGACCCGAACCGCCCAGGCCGACCCATTCGCAGCAGGGGATATCGGCGTTGGGGCCGACCTTGGCGCTGATCTTCTGGAAGATCTCTTTGACGTGCGGCCAGGCATCGACATTGCCACCGGGCATGATGCTGGGGCCTTTGAGGGCACCCTCTTCGCCGCCGGAAACCCCGGCACCGATGAAGCGGAAGCCTTTGGATTCGACTTCGACGACGCGGCGGTTCGTATCGGGGAAGTAGCTGTTGCCGCCGTCGATGAGGATGTCGCCCGGCGAGAGCAGGGGGTAGAGATCGCGCATCAGGTCGTCGACGGCGGGGCCGGCCTTGACCATCATCATGATCTTGCGCGGGGTCTGGAGCGAGGCGACCAGATCTTTGAGGGTATGGCAGCCGACAAGCTTTTTGCCCGGATTGGCGGCCACGAACTCGTCGGTCTTGGCGGTCGTGCGGTTGAAGACCGCGACCGTGTAGCCCCGGCTCTCCATGTTGAGCACGAGGTTTTGACCCATCACCGCCAAACCCACCAACCCAATGTCGCTCGTTGCCATGTTTGCGTCGTTCCGCAGGAGAAAACGTCCACCCCACCACGCGAAACCCAGTTCGACGCGGGCGGCCGGTTGTCGACCAGCAGGAATGGTGACGGAATCGGGCGAAGGTTTCCAGCACACGGCCCCGAGGTCGTTTTCCACCGATCTCGGGAGCGGACCTGACCTGCGGGTCGCCTGCCGCGTAACATACGGGAACGCTGCTCAGACCCCACCCCACGGTGTCCCGCCATGACCTTGCCCCCTCGTCCGATTCGACACACCGCTCCGGTGCTGTTTTCGCTGCTGTTCGCGGCGGCGTTCGTCTGGAACGGCCTGCCATTCTGCCTGCCGCTGCCGGGACCGCAAGCAAACCAGGCCTGGGCGGATGGACTCGACAAAAAGCCCGCGGGGACACCCAACCCCGAGATCGAAGAGACCGGCCCGCGCCCACCCGTCGAGGTCGACCCGAAGCTGGTCGAGGAACCGGTGCGGGCGGTCGTCAGCGGGAAGGTCGTGCTGCTGAGCGAGGCTTTGGCCCGCCGCGACATCAAGGCCTACCCGGAGGAGTTGCGGGGCCAGGTGGTACTCGAAACCCGTGATGGCGGACTGCTGCCGATCATTCCCGATTGGCGCGGCCGTGCGCTGTTTCAAGACAAACGGCTCCGCGATCGGCCGGTCGATCTACTTGTCCGGCAGCGGAAATCGATCCCGCACCTGCAGGTCCTCTCAATCTATACCTTCGATGAAAAGGGCACCCGCCAGTTGACTGACTACTGGTGCGACATCTGTTCGATCCCGATGTACGAAATCAAGGACTGCGAATGCTGCCAGGGCCCGATCCGGCTGCGGTATCAGCCCAAGAACCTGCCGGCCGATCTCGCCCCGGCCACTGGTCAACCGGCACCAGTTCAACCGGCACCAGTTCAGCCGGCCCAGCCGGAAACCAGCAAACCGACAAAGTGACCCGTTCACGGTGCGGTGCCAGGCACTCACGAAAACTTCCTCCCCGAGTGATTCACGACACAAGCGACAGGCGGCCATGCGGATTCTGGTGACGAATGACGACGGGATTTACGCACCGGGTCTGGCGGCGCTGGCGGAGGCGGTGGCTCCGCTGGGCGAGGTGCAGGTGGTGGCCCCGCTCGCCGAGCAGAGCGGCGTGTCGCATTCGATCACGTACCTCACGCCGCTCCTGGCCCGAAAAGTCGAACGCGAGGGGAAGTTCTTCGGGCATGCCGTCGCGGGCAGCCCGGCCGACTGTGTCAAACTGGCCGTGCTCGAGTTGTGCGAAGTCCGGCCCGACCTCGTCGTGAGCGGCATCAACTCGGGTTCCAACTCGGGGATTGATGTCCTCTATTCGGGCACCGTCGCGGCGGCGATCGAAGGCGCGTTTTTCGGGATCCCCTCGATCGCCGTCTCGCTGACGTGCGACGCGCCGCCC
>JAIXZD010000145.1 GCA_027489895.1 Planctomycetaceae bacterium | reverse complement strand
TCGGAAACGAATTCGCCACGTTTTTCGGTCAGACTTTTGACTTCGATCGGCTGTTCGCCCTATCATTCAGGCTTCTCGATTCCCACACAGGAGCAACAGGACATGGCGGCGGACAAGCGTTTCGGGGCCGAGGCAAAACTCTCCACCAAGGCGGGAGACGTTACGTACTTCTCGCTCCGCAAGTTGGCCCACGACAACGTCGGGCCGATTGACTCGCTGCCCTACTCGATTCGTGTGCTGCTCGAAGCCTGCCTCCGCAAGCTCGACAACTTCATCGTCCGCGACCAGGACGTCATCGACCTGGCCAACTGGAACGCCGCGGCCCCCAAGCAGGTGGAAGTGCCGTTCATGCCGGGGCGTGTCGTCCTGCAGGACTTCACCGGCGTACCGGCTGTGGTCGACCTCGCGGCCTTGCGCAGTGCCATGGTCCGCATGGGGGGCGACCCGAAGAAAATCAACCCGCTCGTGCCCTGCGACCTGGTCATCGACCACTCGGTTCAGGTCGATGAGTTTGCCTCGTCGTTCGCCCTGTCCCGCAATGTCGAGCTGGAGTTCGAGCGGAACATCGAGCGGTACCAGTTGCTCCGCTGGGCCCAGAACGCCTTTTCCGAGTTCCGCGTTGTGCCGCCGGCCACCGGGATCGTCCACCAGGTGAACCTCGAATATCTCGCCAAGGTGGTCCTCACCAAGGACGGAATCGCCTATCCCGACAGCCTCGTCGGCACCGACAGCCATACGACAATGATCAATGGGTTGGGCGTGGTGGGCTGGGGCGTAGGCGGGATCGAGGCCGAGGCGGTCATGCTGGGCCAGCCGATCTACATGCTCACGCCGGAAGTCGTCGGGTTCAAACTCTCCGGACAACTGCCGGAAGGGGCCACGGCAACCGACCTGGTGCTCACCGTCACCGAGATGCTTCGCAAGCACAAGGTGGTCGGGAAATTCGTGGAATACTACGGCCCGGGCCTCAGTTCGATGTCGCTGGCCGACCGAGCCACGATCGCCAATATGGCCCCCGAATACGGCGCCACGATGGGGTTCTTCCCCGTCGATGCCGAGACCTTGCGCTATCTGGAACGGACCGGGCGTCCCGCCGAGCTGATCGACCTGGTCGAACGCTACTACAAGGAACAGGGCCTGTTCCGGACCGATTCGTCGCCGGAGCCGAAGTTCACCAGCAAGCTCGAACTCGATCTCGGGACGATTCAGCCGTCGATGGCCGGGCCCAAGCGTCCTCAAGACCGCGTCCTTGTCAAGGACATGCAGGCCAGTTGGAAGAAAGACCTCGCGGGGACGTTTGCCCGCTCGGGTGCCTCACCCGTGGCCACCGTCAAAGACGAGAGCCAGGCGCAAATCACCGATGGAGCGGTGGTGATTGCCGCGATTACCAGTTGCACCAACACGAGCAATCCCTCCGTGATGATCGGGGCCGGGCTGCTGGCACGGAACGCCGTCAAGCGGGGTCTCACCCGCAAGCCGTGGGTGAAGACCAGCCTCGCCCCCGGCAGCCGCGTTGTGACCGAGTATTTCGACAAAGCCAACCTGAGCAAGGATCTCGACGCTCTCGGTTTCAACACGGTGGGCTACGGCTGCACGACCTGTATCGGCAACAGCGGCCCGCTTCCCGATGCCGTCTCCGCGGCCGTCTCCGAAGGGAATCTCGTCGTCTCGGCCGTCCTTTCCGGGAACCGCAATTTCGAAGGGCGAATCAATCCGCAGGTGAAGGCCAACTACCTCGCCAGTCCGCCGCTGGTCGTCGCCTACGCGATCGCCGGGACGACCGATATCGACCTGGTGAACGATCCGCTGGGGACCGACAGCAAGGGGCAGCCCGTCTACCTGAAGGAGATCTGGCCCAGCCAGAAGGAAATCGCCGACACGATCGCCAGCTGCATGTCGCCGGAGATGTTCACCTCGCAGTACGGTGCGGCCACCAAAGGCCCGCCGGAATGGCAGGCGATTTCCGGAGCCGAAGGCGAGCAGTACACGTGGGACAAAACCAGCACCTACGTTCACGAGCCGCCGTTCTTCGTCGATATGCCGACCGTCCCCGGGGCGATTCAGCCGATCGTCGGGGCGCGGGTGCTGGCCTCGCTGGGCGACTCAGTCACGACCGACCACATTTCGCCCGCCGGGGCGATCAAGAAGGATGCCCCCGCCGGTCTGTATCTGCAGGAACGGGGCGTCAAACCGGTCGATTTCAACAGCTATGGTGCCCGCCGGGGCGACGACCGGGTGATGACGCGGGGGACGTTCGCGAACATCCGCCTGAAAAACCTGCTGGTCCCCGGGACCGAAGGCGGCGTCACGAAGTACCTGCCGACGGGCGAGACGACTTCGATTTACGATGCCTCGGTGAAGTACAAGGCCTCGGGCACGCCGCTGGTGGTGTTGGCTGGTTCCGAGTACGGGACCGGGTCGTCGCGCGACTGGGCGGCGAAGGGCACGTTCCTGCTGGGGGTCAAGGCGGTGATTGCCGTCTCTTACGAGCGAATTCACCGGTCGAATCTGGTCGGGATGGGCGTGTTGCCGCTGGAGTTCCCGGCCGGTCAGTCCCGCGAGTCGCTGGGCCTCGATGGCACGGAGACGTTCGAGATTCACACCCCAGCGGACGTCAAGCCGTTGCAGACGATCACGGTCAAGGCCGTGAAGGCGGATGGCAGCGTGGTGACGTTCGACGCGAAGTGCCGGATCGATACGCCGGTGGAGGTCGACTACTACCGCAATGGCGGAATCTTGCACTACGTGCTGCGACAGTTGGCAAAGGCATAACTGACGCGCCGACGCATTCTGCGTAAGTTCGCCAAACTTTTCCGGGCCGTGTGGCTGCTTGCCAGCCACACGGCCCGGATTGTTTACTTGCGAGGCAGTCTTGCGCGCATCCTGCGCAACTCTCGCGAGACTGGTTGGTTTGAGCCGGTCTTTCGACAGGTTTTTTCGATCGTAAACCCCTTCTGTCAAAAGACGTTAAGGATTTTCAATCCAGCTCGCTGAAGTTCCGGGCATCAAACTTGCGTAGTTGGTCTAAGTGACTGCGTTGAGGCAGCATCGCCGGAAAATCGTGCATCGCACTCCTGGTTCGTTTGTGGGCCAGCAGAGGTCGGTGCCAGGAATGGATTCCTGTCGTGAATCGCGCGTGTTGAGGGGCGATTCCGTCGTATCGGAAGGCTGGAAGAAAGTTTGGTGTGTCGGGCCGGGGGTGGTTGGTGAACCGCCGGTCATTGCGTTCGTTGGCACTTGTGATGAGGAGCACCTGGGAATGTCGTGGCTGAAATCAGTGGTATGGGGAGCGCTCGTCTGTAGCCTGTTGTCGGCCGCAGCTTTCGCCCAGGAAGAGAAGCCCGCAGAAACGCCGCCCGCGGCTGAAGCACCGGTTGCCGCTCCTGCGGAACCGGCCGCTCCGCCTGCGGAAGAGAAGAAAGAGGAAGCTCCCGCTGCCGCTCCGGCCGAAGCTGCGGCTCCCGCAGCCCCGGCTGCGGTCCCGCACTTGGCGGGTACTTACGACACCGGGTCGACCGCGTGGTTGCTGGTCAGCGCCGCCCTCGTGTTCTTCATGATGCCTGGCCTCGCCCTGTTCTACGGTGGAATGGTGCGTGCCAAGAACCTGTTGAACATGTTCATGTGCGTGATGGTCTGCGTTCCGCTCGTCGCGATTCAGTGGGTGGCCTATGGCTACAGCCTCGCGTTTGCCGTCCCGTCTGCCATCGCGGTGGATGCGGGTAAGAACGACGATGGCAGCGATAAGCCGAAGCTCAGCTACCTGGGCTGGGATCCGGGGCTGGTCTTCTTCAAGTCGTTCAACGAGATCACGCCGGTTGATGGCGCGAACAGCTACGGCAAGATTGTGACGACGGGTGACACCGTCGGTTCCGTGGGATCGGGTGTCCCGGAACTGCTGTTTGCGATGTTCCAGATGATGTTTGCCATCATCACTCCGGCTCTGATCGTCGGGGCCATCGCGGAACGGACGAAGTTCCTGGCGTGGTGCATCTTCGTGCCGCTCTGGGCCACGATCGTTTACGACCCGGTCTGCCACTGGGTCTGGAACGTGAATGGCTGGCTGTTCCAGAAGGGCGTGCTCGACTTCGCCGGTGGGACCGTTGTGCATGTGCTCGCCGGGGTCTCGGCCCTGGCACTGATCCTGATTCTGCCGAAGCGTCGTGGCTATCCGACGGTGGCCATGCCGCCGCACAGCATTGGCTGGACGCTGATTGGCGCCGGCTTCCTGATGGTCGGCTGGTTCGGCTTCAATGCCGGTTCGGCCGTGGCCGTTGGCAAGGACTTCCTGCCGGTTTCGGGTGCGGTCGCCGTGATGGCGTTCGCCGCCACCGCGATCGCTGGTTCCGCCGCCACCGGTTCGTGGATGCTGGCCGAATGGGTGATGTACAAGAAGCCGTCAGCGTTGGGTGTCGCGTCGGGAATGGTTGCCGGGCTGGTGGTGATTACCCCCTGTGCCGGGCACGTCAGCCCTGCCAGTGCCTTGATCATCGGCCTGATCGGCGGTCTGGTCTGCTTCATCGCGGTCCAACTGAAGCAGGTCATCAAGTATGACGACTCGCTCGACGTGGTTGGTGTGCACGGAGTGGGTGGTGCGCTGGGTGCGCTGCTCGTCGGGTACTTCGCGATTCGTCCCGCCGGGTTGGGGGGAATTCCGCAGGTTGTGCTGCAGGCTCAAGGACTGCTGTATGCTGGGGGATACGCGTTCATCTGCACGATCGTGCTGGGTCTGTTGATCCACTACACGATCGGCTTCACGGTGGACGAAGCGACGGAAGAAGAAGGTCTCGATTACGTCGAACACGGCGAATCGGCTTACCGCCTCGTGTAGTTCGCACGACGAGATTTCAAAATGACGCGCGTGGCGGGTCTTTCTGAACCAGAAAGACCCGCCACTATCGCTTTCAGGGGCAGGGTTTTGCGCTCGTGACAGGGGAGGATGTTACCCCGACATCGTCTCACACCGACTCCCGACAGAGTCGGCTCGCCCGTCAGCATTCCGCCCGTAACTTTGGGCAATTCTTTCCGCAGAGCTTGTTCTGCCGTTCGTTGTTGCTCTGGTTGGCTCGGTGGTCAGTAAACACGTTGCCACAGTTCAATTTGCGGCGCGCTCATCGTCACAACCACGACCTCGCAGATCTCTCCAGTCGACTACGGATTTCCCTCATCCTTCGGATTCACCGGGGGAACAGCCGTGGCGGCACGATCGGCTCGATTCAGTGCCTTGAGGTAAGCCTGAGCACTCGCCTCGATGATGTCCGTACTGATCCCCTTGCCGTGATGGATCACGCCCTTCACCGCGATCTCGACCAGCACCTCGCCCTGGGCTTCTTTGCCCATCGTCAGGCTGCGGACCTGAAAGTTCTGCAGTTTCGCGGTGATGCCCGTCACCCGTTCGAGCGCGTTGAACGCCGCATCGATCGGGCCGTCACCCGTGGCGGCGTCGATCCGGACCTCTTCCGCATCACCATGCTTGAGGCCAATCGTTGCCGTGGGAATGCTGCCCGTCCCGGCCGAGGTATGCAGGCTGACCAGCTTCCAGACGTCGTCCGGTTCGGGAACCGGTTTGGCCACGAGAGCGATAATGTCGGCGTCGTAGATGTCTTTCTTCTTATCGGCCAGGGCCGTCAGCTCTTTGAACGCCTGCTCGAACGCCGCGTCGTCCAGGGTGTAACCCAATTGCGCGAGGCGGTCCCGGAAGGCATGGCGCCCCGAATGCTTGCCGAGGACCAGGTTCGTCCCCGTGTATCCCACATCTTCGGGACGCATGATCTCGTACGTCGTCCGTTCCTGGAGCATCCCGTGCTGGTGGACGCCCGATTCATGCGCGAACGCGTTTTGGCCGACAATCGCCTTGTTCCGCTGCACGAGCATGCCGGTAATCGTCGAGACGAGCCGACTGATTCCGCACAGTTTCTTCGTCTGAATGCCGGTCGACAGTCCGTAGTAGTCCTGCCGGGTTCGCAGAGCCATCACGACCTCTTCGAGAGCGGCATTCCCGGCCCGCTCGCCCAACCCATTAATCGTGCATTCGATCTGCCGCGCCCCGGCCTCGACACCCGCCAGGCTGTTCGCCACGGCTAATCCCAAGTCGTCGTGACAGTGAACGCTGATGACGGCCTGCGAGATGTTCGGCACGTTCTGCTTGAGGTAACTGATCGCCTCGAAGTACTGTCGCGGGGTGGCATACCCCACGGTGTCCGGAATGTTCACGGTCGTCGCACCCGCCGCAATCGCTTTCTCCACCACCTCGGCGAGAAAGTCATGTTCGGTCCGGGCGGCGTCTTCGGGCGAAAACTCGACATCCTCGCAGTAACCGCGGGCGCGTTTCACCGCCTCGACGGCGCGGCGGAGAATCTCGGGCTTATCCATCTTCAGTTTGTACTGCCGATGGATCGAGCTGGTCGCGAGGAACACGTGGATGCGCTTGCGGGCCGCATCCTTCAGCGCGTTCCACGCCCGGTCGATATCTTCATCGCGACTACGGGCCAAACCGCAGATCGTGGCGCGGTCGCCAAATTTGCGTGCGATCTCCTGGACGGCTTCAAAGTCGCCAGGAGAGGCGATGGGGAACCCCGCCTCGATGATGTCCACGCCCAGTTCGACCAGCGCCTGGGCCACTTCCAGCTTCTCGGCCGTGTTCATGCTGCAGCCGGGAGACTGCTCGCCATCGCGGAGCGTGGTATCGAAGATCAAGACGCGGTCGGACATCGGAACACCCTGGAGTTCGGAGAGGGGCCATCGCAACCCGCGTCGCGGACGGCTGGGCCAGTCGTATCAGATCGTCATCAACACCAACAAAAACACCCCGAGGTCTGGGAGACCTCGGGGTGCGAAATTCTCGGAATCGACCGAACGCAGCCTAAGTCTCCCCACGCAGGACGAGGGGCAGTCGCAGGTTCAGTCGGAGCAGGAAGGACATGTTCATGGCGTTTCAAATCGGTTTTGCCGCCGCCTCACAGGAGAACTCTCACGAGTTCCGCTACGGCTACTAATCCCCTCAGACACTAACGGGCGAGGACAGGTTCGGTCAAGTTGTCGTGTGGTGCGAGACGCGGTTTGTGCTCCGTTCTTCGCTGATCGTGAACTACCTTTCCTTGGTGCCTTCGTGCCTTGGTGGTCAAAAACAACTCCCGAACCGTGCCATGCCCGGCTCGCCCCAGATTGCCGTGCGCTTCGGCTGATTTCGGTCTTGTCGTGCCTGGCCAGCGATGTTAGGTTCCCGCGCACATCTACACCGGCGGCTTGCCTCTCTCTCAGAGCCGCTGGTGCGTTTTCCCCAACATCAATTATTCCTGCCTCCGTCAGTACGACGCCAGGTTCGCGGCCATTCCTGCGGACTCTGCTCGGGCGTGTCCACGCCTGGTCAGCGTTCCAGCCAATGGTCGAGTGCCCTTGCGCCCGGATTGTTCATGTCCCGACCAGCGACAGAATTGGCTCGCACCAAGGCCCAATCGGCCCAGACCAGGCATGGTTCGGCCCATTCGGTCCGGTTCGGGTTACTGATGCTGGGGATGCTGCTTTCGGGATGTGCCGCGCTGTTTCCCCACAGAGGAATTCCCGCGCGATTCGTTTCCGAAGAGCTGAAAGCTCCGTCGCGCGAATCCACGCGAACGATTGATCTCTCCCTGCTGCGCCAAACACCGCCAGCCGACTATCGACTCGATTCCGGAGACGTGCTGGGCATCTACATCGATGGCGTGCTCGGTTCCAAAGACGAAGTCCCTCCGGTTCATTTCCCGAACGACAAAGACCTCGTCCCCTCAATCGGCTTCCCGATCTCGGTTCGCGAAGACGGAACGATCACGCTGCCCATGCTGCCTCCGTTGATTGTTCGGGGGCTAAGCCTGCGGGAACTTGAGGATCGACTCCGGCAGGCCTACACGGTCGATAACCCCGTGCTTCGGCCGGGGATGGAACGGATTCTCGTCAGCCTGCACAAGCCCCGCGTGGTACGCGTGCTGGTGATGCGCCAGGAAGACGGCAATTCCCAATCGCGGCCGATCCTCCAGCCGGAAAGTCCCTCGAAGGAAAAACGCGGCGTGGGCAAAGTGATTGCGCTGCCCGCCTATCGCAACGATGTGCTCAACGCGCTGGCCGAATCGGGCGGTCTGCCTGGGCAAGATGCCGACAACACGGTCTACATCATGCGTCGAGCCATTCCGCCGCACCCGGCCGGGCTGCCACAACCGCTGTATCAGCCTCCTCACACGCCCCACGATCCCGCCACCGGCGCGCGACCAGGTTATCCGGGACAGCTCTGGCCGACATCCGCCCCGCAAATCGCCCCCGTGGCCGCGATGTCGGGAGACATGTCGCTCGATAGCGCCGAAGTTGTGAAAATTCCACTCCGGGTCTACCCGGGCGAAACCGTGCCGTTCACCGAGGCCGACATCCTGCTGTACGACGGTGATGTCGTGTTTCTCGAATCTCGCGAGCGAGAATACTTCTTTACGGCTGGTCTACTCGGCAACGGACAGTACCAACTGCCCCGCGACCACGACCTCGATGTTCTCGGCGCGGTGACCGTTGCCGAGAGCAGTACACGCATGTCGTTCCCCCGGCCCACGAAATCGATTGGCGGCATCACCGCGCTGAACCAAGACATCACCGTGTCGGCCAGCAAAGTGGTGATCTTCCGCAAGCTGCCCGACGGAAACGAGGTGCCGATTAAGATCGACCTCTACCGGGCCATGCGCGATCCCAACGAGCGGCTGAACATTCAGCCTGGCGACCGGATCGTCCTGCAATACAGCCGCGTCGAGGCGATGGCCGCCTTCGTCGAACGACACCTGCTGGAAGGGTTCCTCATCGGAGCGGCGACCACGCTGCTTTACAATCGATAATCGCCTCGGTGAAGGGCTGGCCCTCATCACCGGACTGGCCCTTACAACACGTTGAAGAACTGATCAAAGGCGAATTCGTCGTGTGCCACTGGCTTTGCCAGTGCGAGTTCTTGCGGGAAAACCGCTGCCTCCAGACCCCTCGTCTCGTGGGCCGAATGGATGGAGGCCTTGTTCAACAGTCTGCCAAAAGCCGATCAGGCCTATCGGGCACGTCAACTCGACCTCAACGCCGCCACGATCGCATCGAGCACTGCGGCGTCGCTCGGGTACCCGGAAGGCAAAATCGCCCGCAGCGGCAGCGGGACCTCATCCATCCGATACGCAGTCCCCGGCTCATGAATTCCGTAGACGCCGGTCGTGAACCGCACCTCCGGTTCGGGATTCGCGGCGACATGGGGATGATCGAGCGCGATCACCGGAATTCGTGACAGCGCCTCGCGCGCCGCCGGGGTAAATCGGTCGAGCGATTCACTTCCGAGGAGGATGCACAGGTCCGCCTCGCCGCGTTCCAGGACACTCCACGCGGAGAACTCGCCAGGGTTGTAGCGGGGATAGCCGCGTCCCAGATTGACTGCAAACGGATACCCGGTCTGCCACGCAAGCACGAGGTCGGCCCCGGTCACATCGCCCACCACTCGCATCCGACGGGCATAGAACCGGGTGTGGTCGTTGAGGTCACGAACCAGCCGCAGCAGCGCCTCGACATTGTGATGGCCGATGCCTCGCCGACTCAGCCCGTATCCGAAAAACACCACCCCCATCCGACAACCACGCAGCCGGGCCGCCAGTTCGACAATCCGCGAGCGCTCGATCCC
>JAIXZD010000073.1 GCA_027489895.1 Planctomycetaceae bacterium | reverse complement strand
GTGAACTGAATCCGCTTGAACTGGACATCGAGGATGCGGGCGATCGTGCTGACGGTGAGTGTTTTGGCGAGGCCGGGCACACCGACGAGAAGGCAATGTCCGCCGGTGAAGATGGCGGCGAGGATCTGCTCGATGACGGCGCGCTGGCCGATGATGACCTTTTGGAGCTCATCCATCATGAGCTCGCGGTGCTTACGGAACTTTTCGAGGAACTCGTCGAAGTCGCGCTGTTCGCCGGGCACGGTGGCTGCTCGCTGCGGGGGAGAAACGGAGAGACGTTATCTTAACCGCGCGGAGGCCGGGAGAGAGGGGAGGCGGAGGCAAAAGTCGAAAGTCGGTGGGCGTTTTTCTTTCACCACCAAGGCACCAAGGGCACCAAGGAAAGGCAAAGCAAGGCTCTGCGGATGGATGCCTGTGAGTGGGCGGCAACGATTGCTGCCGGTGAGGTCAAGCAGAAATTGTCAGAGGGCAGGGGGCAGCCGTTCCCATGTTGGCATGCTTGCCCCGAAACGGTGCAAGCATGGCACATCATGCCGGGGGCGATTCGGTTCGCGACCCGGTTGCGGGGGAAGAGTTCCCTGGAGGGGTGGCAGTTTCGAGAAATTGTGGGCGGAAGGCGCGGCTTCCTGTCGCTGGCGCGACCCGACCACGAGTTGGTCGGGCCACCCACGTTGTTCCGGGTTCTCTAGACATCGAACGCGGTGTTGGGTGGCGGTCGGGATCGATCGTGATTTCACCGACCCCTGACAGGGTCGGCTCGCCTGAGGGACGGATCCTCAAAAAGGGCGGCGGTCAGGCGGGGTTGGTGGTGGAGGGGTTGGCGAGGGATTGGGCGAGGTGCTGGTAGCCGGCTTTGCAGCGGGCGAGGAGCGGGCGGTATTCGAGCGGGTCGAGCCCGTTGGCGAGGACGCGGCAATCGAAGGCCCCGGTATAACCCGCTTCGCAGAGACGGGCGACGAGTTCGAGGTGCGGGAACGCGGCTTCGCCGGGCAGCGTGACGGCCCCCCGGAGCTTTTTGCGGACCGAACCGGACGAGAGCGTGACCGACTTCAGGAGCGGGACGACCTCAGGCAGGTGGGTGTGCAGCCAGGTTTCCTGGGCGAAGGCGGCGACATCGAGCGTGAGGCCGATGTGGGGATGGTTGCAGTCGGCGAGCAGGTCGAGCGTGGACTGGATCGAGGTGACGATCGAGGCGTGGCCTGGGCCTTGCTTGAGGAGCGGGGCGATCGAGATCGAAAGGTTGCGGAGAGCGGCGGCATCGCCCAGGCAGAGCAGCGCGTCGCGAAAGAGGCGGCGGGCGTGATTGCGGGTGAAGCTGCCGCGGGGGCCGCTGATGAGCACGACGGTTTTGGCATGGAGCTCTTCGGCGACATCGAGGGCTTCGATCGTATCGGCCACGGGATCGCCGGCGCGGAGTTCGTCGGGATCGATGAAGGCGCCGCCGAACCAGAGGGAGCTGACGGGAAGCGGATGCTCCTGCAAGAGGTCGATCGCCTTGTCTTCGCCGTAATCCTGGAGCTTGTGGTACCAGGCCGCCATCGCGGGGATGCCAGCGGCGCGGTAGTGCAGGACGTCATCCTCGAAGGTCCAGTGGCGGGTCGACATCTCGCAGACGGCCAGCCGGTGGAGACCGAAGTCGATCGTCCGAGGGAGGGCAACGGGCGTGGTCGAGACAACAGGCCGGGCATCTGAAGGCGGGGCGTAGGGACCGTTCAGGATCGACTCCTCTTGTGGACTGGCGACACGAAACGATCCCGGATGGAGACGGTTCGGTTCGAGGCTGCGGACGAAGGGCGTCCGCGGCCTGCCGTGTGAACTCGACATGAAAGATCGGCAACGACCGACCAGGAAACAAACGTTACCGCCCGGGTGGCAGAACACCAGGAGACAGGCAGACGACAAACAGGCATCACCAACCGAAACAGCCCGTGCGGAAGCGGGCCCGACCGTGAGTGGATTCAGATTGCGGGGCTAGCCGCGGGCGTTGAGCGGAAGCGAGGCATCGTCGGCCACGTTGACCCAGACGTGAACGTGGGGGACGCCGCGATAGTGCCAGACGAACGATGGGCCTTCGAGCCGCCAGACATCCCATTCGCCATCGTCGCCCAGATCGAGCGAGGCGCCGTTGGCCGCCTGGCGGAAGTACGAGAGGCGACAGGCATCGAGCCCACCCTGCACATCGAGCAGCTTGAGCGCTTCTTGTCGATCGGAGAGGCGGTACGGCTCGAGCAGTGTTTTGAGAATCGTCTGGGCGTGGGTCTTTTGGTCGGCCGAGAGATCGGCGATCGAGAGGCCTTCAGTCAGCCCAGCTTTGCCCTTGAAGGCGACCTTGGCTTCGGGAGGGGCGACCTTGACGAGGGCCTGCTCGCGCTGCTTGCCATCGAGCATTTTGAACAAGCCGTTGGCGGCCTGACCCTGGGGCCAGAAGACGTTGCCGGGGTGACCGGGCTGTTCGTTGAAGCCCGAGGCGGCGTGGCCGTAGAAGATGGGGCCACCGAAGGCGACATGCTCGGCCGAATCGCCATCGCAGCGGATGGTGAGGTGGCGACCGGTCATGAGGAATTGGAACTTGCCGGTGCCGGGTGTCCCGAAAAGGGCGACCGTCTGGTGCGGGCCGTAGCCACCGGCATCGTCACCCAACTGCTTGAGGATGCGATCCTTCCACTCGGGCGAGTAGAGACTGAAGAAGATCTCGCGGATCATCTCCTTCTGATCGGGCGTGAAGAAGGCACCGACGACGTTGAGCTTTTCTTCGTCGGTGATGTGCCAGTTGTTCGAGACGTGGGTGCGGAGCAGGCCGCGATCGTCGGTATGGTCCCAATCGAAGCAGATCTCTTGCCGCTGGGCGGGCGAGAGCGATTCGTAAAGCGTTTTGACGAGCGATTCCGAGGGCTTACCGGCGGGCGATTCTTCGCCGCGAACGGAGCGGACGCGGATGAGCGGGGAGAGGCCCACGGAGCTGGCGACGGCGGCCGTGCCAAGGGACGACCGGAGGAAACTTCGGCGCGTCAGGTGGGTCTGCAGGCCGGTGTTCGGAGCGGCGCTGGTGTGAGCGGCGAGAGCATTGTCCTCGCGACGACCCGGTTCTGACGTGGACGATGCTCCCGTGAGGGGCCAGACGACGCCGGGTACGTGACGCTGGGACATATCTGTCTCCCTGTGTGAGCAGTGAATCACTTCGAAGCGAGCGGCCTGATGGTCGAAGCCCAACCCTTTTGGCTCCGACCCAATTCACCGTCGGAGGGCGATTCGAGTCTGCTCTCCGATGCTTCGCTGTGACTCTTGTCGAACCTTGGCCTTGAGGCCGCAGACGACGATTGAAGACGGAGTATGCGCGCGGCGCAGTTTGAATTCCAGAGAAGTTCGCCCGAGAACCGCACAGTTTTTTGAGACGCGAAATTCGCGGGGACTGCGGTTGACAGCGAGTGCCTGAGCGTGAGCGCGACACGGCGCGGCTCGGTTGTGAGAGACGGCGATCGCGCGCGATGGACAACGTGCGCTGGTCGATTGATTTCCACCGATCCCTGACAGGGTCGGCTCGCCTGATGGAGCGCGGCGGGCTGGCTAGACGTTGTCTATACGCTGAGTATTCGGTGCCGATGCTGGCCGTCGGGTTACGACTTCGTCTGCTCTTTGACGAGTTCGGCGAACAGTTCGGGACGCCGGGTGCGGATGGTGAAATTCGCATCGCTGCGGACTTCGTTGATCGCGGCGGCATCGAGCGTGGCGACGACCATGTCATCGACAATTCGCTCGGCCTGTGTGCTGGCGATGCAGTCCCCCTTGGGATCGAAGATGAACGCGCCACCCGGATGATACGGCTGCAGCGGGCTGTTCGCGGGATAGCGGGAGACCGTGCCCGCGAGGCCGGCTTGATCGGCGACGACGCAGAACGTGGCGTTCTCGCGGGCGCGACAGGGAATTTGCGTGAGGTAGTAGTTCGCGGCGACGCGGCGGGCGGCCTGCTGCGAGGCGGCGTCTTCCGTCCAGGTTTTGAGGCGGGCGGCCGCGGGCATGAGGAGCACCTCGGCCCCCTTGAGCGTGAGGATCCGCGAGAGCTCGGGGAACATCTGGTCGTAGCAGATCACCATGCCGACTTTGGCGAAGCCGAGGTCGAAGACGGGCAGGTCGCGGCCCCCCTTATAAAAGAGGGCTTCGTCGCGCGACATGTGAATTTTGCGTTGCTTGCCGATGTAGCCGCGGGGGCCAACGAGCACCTGGGTGTTGAAGACGATGTCGTCTTCCTTCTCGCTGAGGCCAACGCAGAGGATCGCGCCGGTTTTGGAGGCGATCGCGGTGAGGCGGTCGGTGGCGGGGCCATTAGGGACTTTTTCGGCGAGCTCCCAGGTGTTGGGGGTGTTGTGGCCGTGGATGAGGACTTCGGGATAGAGGACGAGTTTGGCCCCCTGGTCGACGGCGATCTGGGTGTAGCGTTCGATGTCGGCGTAGACGGCGTCCATCTGACCCATGCGGCCATTCATGCTGACCGCGGCGATACGAAACGTTTGCATGGAGGCTCGACGTGTCCAAGAGAGAAACCGGCGGGTTAAGGCGCGGCTTCATTAAACCACCAAGGCACGAAGGCACCAAGGGGACGGGGGTTGCGCTGGCGAGGCTCTTTCACCGCCAAGACACCAAGAGCACGAAGGAAAGGCAGGTGGAAGGGCGGGTGAGGGGGCGGGGGGGGCTGGACCAGCGG
>JAIXZD010000045.1 GCA_027489895.1 Planctomycetaceae bacterium | reverse complement strand
GGTTGGAGTTGGCCTCGGGCCGGGTGTTCCCCCTGCGATCGTTACCCCCGGAACCTGCTGGTTTCGCCAAAAGCGGGTGGTGGGGCGGTGGACGAGCGCGGGGAGGGCGACGGGCGGGAATCCTCCGGACGCTGACGCTTCCGGCTCTCCAATCGTGTTGGAACCGTGGAAAGTGGTTGCGCCGCGTCACCTTGGCGATCCAGTGTCTGGCCCGGCCCTTGGGGGGCGGATATTCTTGGAGGACTCCCCCGTGCGGGTGTTCACCCGGAGCGGGTGGGGAGTCCCGTTTGTCCTGTCGGACCGTTTTGCCACCGGATTTGCTTCATGGATTTGCCAACCTGCCCGTCGTGTGGTCAGTCGGTTCTCGATGAGGACTCGGTCGATTGTCCGTTCTGCGGCTCCCCCATGAAGGGGGGCGGAGCAGGCAAACCTCGCAAACCGGTTGCTGCGCCCGCGGCCAAAAAGGTGGAAGCGAAGCCTGCCGCCACTGGTCCCAAAGGGATTCCCGGCAAGCAGGCGGCCGGGGGGGACGACGATCCGTTCGCGGTCGACACCTCGATCCAGCAGAAGGCGATTCCCGTCAGCGCCCGGCCGGCGCCGGGAAAAACGCTCATCGTGAAGTGCCCGATGTGCGACGAGGAAGGGTACATCAGTCCGAAATCGGCCGGGCAACTTGTTCGGTGCGCGAACGCGAAGTGCAAAGTTCCGGTGTTTACCGCTCCGGTGCCAGTCGAGGCGCCCGTTGTGGTGGTGGCCCCGAAGAAACCACGCCTCAGTCCGAACGCGATTCTGTTTTCGGTCGTGGGCGTGGTAGTGCTGGGCGCGCTCGGCACATTCTTCGTGCTGTTTAACGGGGGATCGGGGGACCAGAAGGCCGTTGCCCTGACGGAAGACCAGAAGCGGATGATTGCCGAGGCGAAAGCAACCCGCGAGGCAAACGAGAAGAAAGCCGCCGAGACGGTCCAGGCGGCAGCCGAAACGAAGGCGGTCGAGGCCGCCGATCCCGCGAAATTGGCGGCGGCCGAGCTCGCGACACTGACAGCGCAGTGGCCCGAGCAGATGCTCATTGCGGTTCGAACCACGGCCCCGAACCGGATGGCGGCGGGGCGGCGCCGTGCGGCTTTGGCATTTGTCGCCCAGGGCAACCTCGCGGAAGCGAGAAACCAACTCGACCAACTTGGCAAAATCGCCGGCGCGCCCGAGTACGAGGCGATTCTGCCGCTGGTCGCTCTCGCCTGGAAGCTGAGCGAAGCGGGTGATGAGGCGGGTGCCAAGGAACTGATCACCAAGGCCGCTGGTCTGGCACCGACGCTGCCTGCCGTTGGGCGATTTCCGCTGGATTGCCGCCTGGCACTGGCGGCGGCGCTGGCGGCGAATGGTCGACCGGAAGACGCGGCCGCGATGATTGACGAGCCGAAGCAGACCTCCGGTGCGGAACAGTTTTCCGCCACGCTGGCGGTGAGCGCGGTTCGCGGTCCGGACACTCTCGATGCGGTTGACTGGCCGGGGCGTACGGCCGTGAAAGATGAGCGGCCGAGGCGGTGGTTGAATCCCCGCGCCGCGGGGGTGGTGCTGGCTCTGGCGGCCCGAGGCAAACTGGACGAAGCGGCCGCCTTTGCCCGCGCGGTCACCTCGCCCGAGGCCCGCTCGTCCGCTTGTCTCGCGCTGTCGATCGTGGCGGGAACCATCGACCTGCCCCGCGACCGCCGCATCGCGCTTCAGGCCAAACTGCTCGAGGCGGCCGAGTCGTCCCGCGGACTCAAGGCGCGGTTGCTCGTCCACCAGGGAGCGTGGGATCTCGACGCCGCGGCCGACCTTCGCGCCCAGGCCAGTCGACTGCTCTCCCCCGACACGGCCAAGCCTGAGGTCCCATCGATTGAAGGGACCAAGGCGCTGCTGGAGTTCAAGCTTCCGGAGAACCGTCCGGAAACGTTGACTCGGGCGATTGCTCTGGCTGAACTGGCCGTTTCTGTCCCGAGTGGCTCGCCCGAAGCAGCCAAGTCGGAGGAACTGCTGGCCGCCGCGCTCGCTCAGGCCCGGTCGGTGTCTCCTGGTCTGGCACTTTTGCAGTCTCTGAAGGAGACCGTCGATGCGAGTACCACCGCGGAACTTCGGGCCACGCTGAAGGCCGAACTGAACCTGAAATCGAATGATGCGGCCGACCGTAAAGTCGTGGAGTACCGGCAGCAGGTGGAGAAACTGCTGCGGGCGGCCCGCGAACGATTTGACGCGACGCTGGAGATTCTGATGATTGCGGCCGCGGGTGGTCAGGGGGAGTTCGTCAAAACGGAACTGGCCCGAGGTACTCAGGCGGAGGCACTGGCTGAACAGGAACCGTACGCGCAGTCGTTCCTGCCGTTCCTGCTCGAACCGGGTCTGGTCGAGGCGGTGCCGTCGGCTTACTCGGCTGAGAGTGGTCGGGCGCTGCCGGCCGGACTGCGGTTCACGCTCTTGGAGCAGGCGGGCGGCAATGCAGCACCGGCGGACCTCGTGGCCGCGCTGACCAGCGCGGATAACAAGGACCGCACGTTTGATGAACTGGGCGCCCGGTTGATCGCCCGACTGGCGAAGACCGGCCGATACCCGGAATTGCTGGAGTTCCTGGGGGCGTCCAACGATGTCGGCTTTCAGGAGGATGCTGTCTGGCTGGCGGGTGCGTCGGTGGGGCCCCAGGGGGCGCTTGCCCTCTGGAAAACGCTCGAACCGCGACTGGTCAAAGAGCCGGCGCTGCGGGCAGCGGCCCTGGCTGGCTTGCTCCAGGGGATTTCGCGTCCGGCGCGGTAGTGCGGGGACATGCCAGGTTCGGGGGAGCCGGAAGCGTTCGTGCCCGGAGGCGTGACGCTCCCGCTGGCAGCCAGCGCTGAGTGCAATCCGCAGCCCGTTCGCGGGTGAGGACGTCGCGAGTTGTCTCTGACCGCTTTGCGGTGGGAACTCTCACGAGTTCCGCTACAAGAGTTGGAACTCTCACGAGTTCCGCTACAAGACGGTGAGACTGGGTGTGTCAGGAGATGCCGGGGGGCCAGGGGATGTCGACTGGGCCGTCGGGATTGGATGGGATCTCAGGGCTGCCGAGGGGATTCGGTTTGCCAGTCGCGGGGGAGTCCAGCTTCAGGGCGGATTCCATCTGCCGTGTCAGCCGGTTCTCGCGGTCGAGTTCGAGTCGCCGCTTGTGAATCTGGTCGTCAATCGTGGCGAGCACATCGAGCGCTTTGTCGCGCGACGACACCAGCCCGATGATCAGGAACTGCACGATCGCCACGGTGTAGCAGATCCAGACGGCCCGCCCTGGCGGAAGCACGACGGCGAGAATCGCGAACACGGCGCTTGACCGGTCGATGTGCCGGCAGATGACCGATTTGACGAGCGGGATGAACTGCTGGCGGAACGCGGAGAACCGCTGTCCGGCGGGGAGCGAGAGCTTGAACGAGCCGACATGGATGATCGAAAACAGGTCCTGGTCGGGCATCGACTGGATCACGCCAATTGCGAGCAATAGCCGCATCCCCATCGAGATCCAGCCAAAGTCGGATTTGAGGTCTTCAATCGGCAGTTCGGTCCGGTTGTTGACCCAGGTGAGCAACATCAGCTCGAAATTGCGCGTGGCGAGAAACAGCAGGATCGAACCGCGAAACCAGAGTTCGAGGTCGCGGATCAGTTCGTCGCCCAGTTTCTTTTCTCGAATCGCATGTCGCACAAACAGGCGAAACAGCGGGACGGCGATGAAGCCCACCAGCAGACGAATGAGAGGTCGAAGCAGATCGGCCAGCATCGAAGGATCGCGAAGAGAAGAGAAACACGAGACGACGGGCGTCATCGCCGGACGTCATCACGGGGCGTCATCATTTGGACCGGGTGGGCGGAGTGCGACTGGTTGATCGCGACGAACCGTCGCGCGATTGCTCGGCCAGTGCTTCGTAGTACTGGCGGACCAGCTCTTCGTACTTGGGCAGGTACTTCTCTGAGTAGACGTTGAGCAACTGCTCCCGCAAATGCGGCGGCAGGTGTCCCCAGACATCCTTAGTCAGCTTGGCGGTGAGCGGATCTTCGGCGGGACGAGCCTCGCCCGTACGCGTTCCCTCGACGCTGTCGCCCGGCTGGTCCGCTTCGCCCTTGGGGGACCGCCCTTCGGGCTTGGCTGGTCCATTGGGTTGAGGCGATTGGCGGGACGGTCCCCGCGCGATCTGCCCGGCACCACCCTGCCCAGGAGAGCGCAGGGTCAACCGCTTCTTGCCAGGTGACTTGCCCTGGCCTGGTTTCCCTTGTCCTGATTGCCCCTGCCCGGCCTTGGGCTGCGTTTTCTTTCCACCCTGAGGAGACGCGTCTCCTGCGGGGGGCGGGTCGCCAGCCTGCGACTCGGGCGGGGGATTGGACTGCGAATCGGACGACTGGCTGGGCGGCTCGTTGAGTGCCTCTTCGAGTTGCCGAATCAGTTCATCGAGGTCCTTGAGCGCCCGTGTCTGCTGCGTGCGGGCCGATTTCCGTTGCTGGGCATCGGCCACGGTTCGCGCCGCACCCCGCATGCGGGCGACCGTCCGGTCCAACTGCTCCATGAGCGAACCCGTTGGATCGCCCAGGGTTTCCTCATCGGCGAGCAACTGAGCATCGTCGGGACCGTCACCTTCGGCCGGTTGGGCGGAGGGACGACGTTCTGTCTCGAGCTCTTTGTCGAGTGAGAATTCGTCGGCAGCCGCTTTGGCCGGTTGAGACTGGGTTTGGCCGACCTCGTCTTTGTCGTCGTCCGCGAGGGCTTGTCCAGTGGCGAACGCCAGCGCCATGACGAGCGTCAGGCTGACGATGACACCCGGTTTCCGACGCGGAGCATCGGCAGAACGCTCGCTTTCTCCGGGCGCTAACGCTTCCGGCTCTACCCGAGTCGACAGTTTGGGCCATCCCCTGCGCCACGCATTACTTGGGGTCATCGGGGTCTTCCTTTTCTGCAGGCGGCGCGGGCGTTGGCGGCGCGTCGTCGGCCTGGAGTGGTTCCGTCTCGTCGGTTTCGACGAGTGCTTTGAGATTGGTCATCAGGTTGCGGGCGAGATCGGCGAGTCTTACCTGCTCTTCGCGCAGCTCGACCAACTCCTTTTCAACCTGTTCTTGATCGGCATCTTCTGCAGTCGATCGGGCGAGGAGTGATTCCGTCCGATCTGCGACTTCGCTTTGCAAGGATCGCAGCAGTTTGAACTCAGCCAGCAGCGAGATCGCGTCCTGTGTCGGTCCTGTCGGATTCTCTTCGCCTCCGGGCTGGGCCGCTTCTGGACCTGCTCCTGCCTGTTCCTGTCCGCCGTTCGCTTTGCGTTCGGCAATCAGATCGAGAAGTTCTTGAAGGCGGGCTTCGATCTTTACCGCCTGGGTTCGCTGCTCGTCCCCGAGATCACGTTCGGCAAGCTTCGTTGCGATTTCCCGCTGCTGCCGGGCGATGCTTTCCAGCGTCAGGGAGAAGACCTGAGCCGCGGCGATTTTTTGAGCCAGAACGAGCACATCGTCGCTCAGCCGGGTTTCGGCCTGACCCAAGGCCCGCAGACTGGCGAGCAGCGGACGGGTCCAGCGTTTTTCGGGGGAGACGAGCTGGCGAATCCGGTCGAACTCCACGGTCGCTGCCTGCTGACGTGCGAGGAGGCCAGCGAGGTCGTCGCGAATCTGGACCAGCTGTTCGAACGCCAGTTGGGCTTCATCCTCGGCCCGTTCGCGAGCCAGTTCCTGACGGGCCTGTCGGAGGTCGTCGAGCACTTCGGCCTCGTCCTCGGCATTCCCAGGTTGACCTGCCTTGGCCGTGCGCAGTTTTTCCAGACGCTCGGCGGCTTCGGCGAGTCGCTGTGCGGGTCCCTGCTTGCCCAGCCGCTGCAGCTCGCGACTGGCCTGCTCGATCGCTTCCCGCACCGCCCGCTGTTCTTCGCCGATCTTTTTCAGCTCCTCCGCGCGAGCCGCGGGATCGTCCAGTTTGTCCGCGGCTTCGGTCCGTTTCTGCAACTGCTCCTGCTGTTCGAGCAGCGCATCGAGCTGTTGTTCGATCTCCTTTTCGCGACGGATCAGCTCTTCCGCTTCGGGCGTCGTCTCGCGGGCGTCGCCACGTTCGATCTTTCCGAGTGAATCGGCAACGGCCCGCTGCAACTCGCCCGCTGCGGCCGTGCGATTCTCGGCGAGGCGCTCGGTCGCTTCCCGCATTTTCTCGGCCGCACCCGCTTCGCGCAGGGCTTCCAGCGTTTCCTTCAGGGCCTCGGCTCCTTGCGGATCGTCACCTGCAAGCCGCTCGGCAGCCCCGGCCAGTTGACGTTCCAACTGTTCTTCCCGTTCGCCGAGTTGCCGCTGCTGTTCGACGAGTTTGGCCAGGTCGGCCCGTTCCTGAGGGTCCAGTTCATCCAGTGGTTTGCCAATCAGACGCTGTCCCAACTGCTCCGTGGCGTCCGTCACCGCCTCCTGGTCGGCGGCGAGTTGACCGAGCTGTTGCGCCGCGTCGCGTTCATCACGCCAGCGAGCCAGCTTCCGGGCCAGTTCCCCGAGCGATTCTCCGACCTCAGCCTGTCGCCGTGCCGCCTCAGCCAGCGCGCGGCTCTCGTCGTTCGCCTGCGCGGCACCGCGATCCACGGTCGCGGGCTCGGCGGAGTCTGGAGTGTTCACGGGCTCATCGCCAGGTTCATTCACGGGCCTGGCCGGGGCGTCCTTCTCACCTGCACCGCGGGCCTCTCGTGATTCCGCGGCCTTGCGGGCGCGGGTCAGCGTCTGGTCAATTCCCGGTAAGGTTTCTCGACGCAGGCGATCGACCTCATCGGCCATCGCCTCCAGCCGATCCGCAGCGGGATCGTCCCCCAGTTGATTCGCCTCGAACTCGCCGAGCGTTTCGTTCAGCTTGCGGTCGAGCGAGTCGACCTGCCCGCCGATCTGTGAGGCGATCTGTCGCTGGGTCACTTCCAGACGCTGCAGGTCCGCCAGATCCTCCAGGCGTAACCGTCCCGACTGCTCGGCCTGAATCTCCAGTTGACGGGTCTGCTCGCGGACGACCGCCTGCTGTTTCGCTGCCCGTTCAATCTGATCGAGTAGCTCTGCCTGACGGGCCGCGAGCTCCAGCGTCTTTTGCTCGGGAGAGACGACGCGCAAGGTCCGCGTCACACTGCGGCCCACGTGAGGAGGCTCGGCGGCATCGACCACTTCCAGCCAGAACGTAATGACCGCGCCGGCGGGCCAACTCTGCGGCCATAACTCCCATTCGGACTTTCCGGAGTAGGTCCGTTCCGCCTCACCGGGTACGGAAGACGCTTCCGCCGGGTTCGCCTGGAAGGACCAGAGCGGAACGCGAACGGCTGCTCCCCCGTCCCGCTGCCAGACCAGCTCGCTTCGCGCCAGGCCCAGATCGTCGCGGGCGACATACTCCAGGGGCACAACG
>JAIXZD010000219.1 GCA_027489895.1 Planctomycetaceae bacterium | reverse complement strand
GAGCGATGGCCCCGATGCTTCCGGAGCCCCGTCCAGCCCCGTGAAGCTCGTCACCGTGATCGCATCGGTTGGTGAATTGGCGGGAATCAGTTTGGCAACGATCGCCTGGACTTCTTTCTTCGTCTCTTGCTCCAGCGACTGCAGTTTCGCCGCGAAGGCCTGCTTGTTCGATTCGTCCTCACCCTGCTTGATCGCCACCCTGCGGTAGTAGTCGCGTGGAATCTGGACGGCCACCTGGACCGATTTCGGAACCAGCCCGTAGAACGTCTGCTCGCGGACCTTGGCCGTCGTCGGGACGTTGTCGGACGTGTTGATCGATTTCTCGGTCGATCGCGTGCTGTCCGAGCCACCCGAACTCGCCTGCAGGTTGCGGGGCTGGTTCGACTGCATCCCCGGTTCCTGGCTGGCCCGCCGCTCCGACGATTTTTCCGTATTCGTCTGTTCGCTGCTCTTCACGGCGAAAGGCTTGGTACCGATCTCCCGTTCCTGCAGGTACGAAGATTTCAGGTTCTCCAGGTCGACATTCACCGCGACGCTGACTTCTGGAATGAACGTGAGCGCCGCCGAGACCGATTGCTCGTACTGCTCCGTGTACCGGCGGACATGGTCCAGAAACTCGGAGTTGAACGGGTCGTTCTGATCGGTCGCCTTGAACGTCTGACCGGACCGCGAATCGAGGACGACCACATCCTCGGCGCTGAGGTCCGCCACGGCACCGGCGACGCTGACGCGAATCGAGTTCGCGAGCGTCTGAGACAGTTGCCTGCCGCCGCGGGGCCGAATGCTGACCAGCGCCGTCACCTTCGATTCCCCGCCGAACGCCCGGCGTTTGGCCCGTTCGAACGTCACCTTGGCGTCGGCAACATCGGTAATGGCGGACAGGATTTTGGCGATCTCCTGCGCCTTGCCGACTTCCATCAGTTTCTGGCGGTCGGAATCGGTCGCCCACAACCCGGCCTCCTTGTACATCTTCAGGAGCGCGTCACCGTACTGAGCGGGCATCGCGCCGTTTTCCATCAGCGCCGCGCTGTAACGTGTCACCTGAGCTTTCGGCACGCGAATCTTGCCACCATCGACTTCGAATTCCAGCAGCCCCGCCCGCTGAAAGGCTTCCTGGGCCTGCTTGAGTTCCTCGGCCGCGAACGCTTTCCCCGCGAGCAGGTACTCTTTCCCGCCCGACTGATTGTTGAACACCACCGCCCCCAGCCCACCTAGCACGAGCAGGGGGATCGCGGCGAACGTGAGACGCTGGCTCGAAGGCAGACCCGACCAAAGCTCGGAGAACTGCTTCCAGGTGGCGAGAAGTGGTTCCATAAGGTCAGCGTCGGGAACGGAGAGGAATTCAATCTCGGGAAACGGTCAGGGGCCGGAGGAGGCCCGGTACTCAACACTCGAACTCTTTCGCCAAGAAGCTGTCACGACGGGCAGCCCGTCAAAACCGCATGCCGTCAAAACCACAGTCATTGAGCCGGCTACATTCGCATCTGCTGAACCTCACGATAGGCGTCGAGCAGTTTGTTTCGAACCTGCATCAGCATCCGCATCGCGAGGTCGGCCTTCCGCATCCCCGCGAGAACTTCGGCCTGCGTGATTTCGCCACCGCCCAGCGACTCGGCGATCGCCGCCTGAGAGCTGGAGTCCAGCCGATTGACCTCGCCGATCGACTTCCAGAGCAGGTCTTCAAAATTGGGCTGACCAGCCGCCTGCGCAGGCCCAGTCGCTGCGAGTGAACCAATCCCCGCGGCACTGTGCGCTGAGGTTGGTCCCGACAACGAGATCGGAGGAACCATGGCAGGCCCCGGTTTCTGGTGGAATTTTGGGTTGAAAAGCGATCGGAGAGAGCGGTGATGTCCCAGATTCTGGCAATCTCTGGAAGAGCAGTTTCAGCGCCTCAGAACGCGAAGCTCTCGGTTAACCACCAAGGCACGAAGACACCAAGGAAAGGCAGGGAAGCTCCACTGGAATTCGCCGTCACCGAAACAATTCAGGCGAGCCGACCCTGTGAGGGGTCGGTGGCAACGCGCTGTGCAGAGCGAAACAGAACGTCAAGCAGTTCGGGGATCGGGGGCATGGTGGCACCCCGAGTCTGCGTCTGCCCAGCGAGCTCCGTTTCCACCGACCCCTCACAGGGTCGGCTCGCCAGTCAGTCGCGCCGAATCTGTCTTCCCTTGGTGCCTTCGTGCCTTGGTGGTTAACAAACACCCCACTGGCTACTTCACCACGAAGTTGATCATCCGGTCGGCCACGTAGATCGTTTTGACGACCTGCTTCCCCACGAACTGCTCGGCCAGTTTCGCATCGGCCCGAACAGCCGCCTCGACCGTGGCCTGGTCGGCTCCCTTAGGCACGGTCAGCTTGCCCCGCAGTTTGCCGCTGAACTGAATCGGAATCTCCACCGCCGATTCCACGAGCAGTGCCGGGTCGTGCTTCGGCCACGGCTCATACGCCAGCGTGGTCGAGTGCCCCAGCACCTCCCACAATTCCTCTGCCAGGTGCGGAGCCAGCGGGCTGACCAGCAACACGAACGGCTCCATCAGCGATTTCGGACGAGGCTCCACCCCGCTGAACTCGTTGAGGAACTCCATCAACCGGCTGATCGCCGTGTTGAATGACAGTGCTTCCAGGTCGCGGGAAACCACGTCGATCGTCCGGTGCAGGAACCGCAATTGCTCGGCGGTGGGTTCCACCTCTTGCACCGCAGGATTGAGCACGACGCTCTCCGCCCGCTCATCCACAATCATCCGCCAGACGCGTGCCAGGAATCGCGACACCCCCTCGACGCCACTCATGCTCCAGGGCTTAGACGCTTCCAGCGGCCCCATGAACATCTCGTACAGCCGCAACGAGTCGGCCCCGTACTCATTCACGATCGTGTCGGGGTTGATCACATTCCCTCGCGACTTCGACATCTTGAACGCGCGGCTTTCGACGACGATCTCGGGCTGGCTCACAAGGACGTTGTCGCCGCCCTTTTTCGTCACCTGGTCGGCCGCGATTTTGACCGCCGTCAGCTCGACGCCCGTTTTCCGGTCGACCCGCCCCGTGTCGCTCTCCTTCGTGTCACGCACCGATACCCAGCGACCGTCGGCTGTCTGATAACCCGTCAGCTCCGCCTCGCCCAGAATCATCCCCTGGTTGACCAGCTTCTGGAACGGCTCCGGTCGCGTGAGATGACCCCGGTCAAACAGCACCTTGTGCCAGAATCGCGAATAGAGCAGATGGAGCACCGCATGCTCGGCCCCCCCGATATACAGGTCGACCGGCAGCCAGGCGTTTTCCTTCTCCGGCGAGATGAAGTACTCGCCGTTCTTGTTGTCTGCAAACCGCAGGTAGTACCAGCAACTGCCCGCCCACTGCGGCATGCTGTTCGTTTCCCGCTTCAGCTTCGTTCCGTCCGGAGCGGTGGCATACAACCACTCCTCCGGGGCTTTGGAGAGCAGCGGATCGGGCGTCCCTGTCGGTTTGAAGTCGTCCATGTCCGGCAGACGAACCGGCAACTCCTGCTCGTCCACAGCGCGAAACAGCCCCGTTGGTTGCCCAGCCGCGTCGAGTTCATGCCAGATCGGGAACGGCTCGCCCCAATACCGCTGTCGACTGAACAGCCAGTCGCGCAGCCGATAGTTCACCGCAAGCCGACCAATTCCCCCCTGGGAGAGGTCCGCCGTCATCTTGGACTTCATCTCCGCCGTGGCCATGCCCGTGAACGGTCCCGAGGCAAGCGAAACCGCGTAGTCCGCAAAACAGGGCCACTCCGCTGGATGGTCGACGTAATGCTGCAGCACGGTCGCATCATCGGCCTTCAAGCCGAGTTCCGCGTCCGGGCAGTTCGCCCGCAACCAAGCCTCCGGTGGCTGGACCACGGCCCGCACGGGAATGCCGTACTGGACGGCAAACTCGCAGTCCCGCACATCGTGCCCCGGAACGGCCATGATCGCCCCGGTGCCGTAGCTGATCAGCACATAGTCGGCCACCCAGACGGGAACCTTTTCGCCATTCACGGGGTTGATCGCATACCCCCCCGTGAACACGCCCGACTTCTGCTTGGCGAGGTCCGTCCGGTCGAGGTCGCTCTTGAGCGACGTCTGCTGCCGATACGCCGCAACCGCCGCGGCCTGCGCAGGCGTCGTCAATCGATCGACGGCAGGATGCTCGGGGGCGAGCACCATGTACGTCACGCCGAACAGCGTGTCCGGACGGGTCGTGTAAATCCGTAGTACGTCCTCACCCGGAGTGCGCGGCCAACCCGACTTCGCCCGTGCCGCTTTCCAAGCCTCGAACGCTCCTGAAGACGCATCGCCCGTCGCGAGGTAAAAATCGACTTCTGCCCCTTCACTGCGACCAATCCAGTTCCGCTGCAGCAGCTTGACCGATTCCGGCCATTGGACATCGTCCAGTTCCGACAGCAACCGGTCGGCGTACGACGTAATCCGCAGCATCCACTGCTTGAGGGGCCGGCGCTCGACGGGATGGCTGCCACGCTCGCTCCGGCCATCGGCCGTCACCTCTTCATTGGCGAGCACCGTCCCCAGCGCGGGGCACCAGTTGACCGGTGCTTCATGAATGTACGCCAGCCGAAAACTGTCGCGGTACTTGCGGACAGCGATCTCGCCCTGCGATGTGACATCCGCGGGAATCGGCAGATCGGCGATGGGACGGCCGCGACCCGTGCGCGACTTTCCATCGGGACCGGTCCAGACGCAGTCCGGGTCGTACCACGTGTCGAACAGCTTCAGGAAAATCCACTGGGTCCAGCGGACGTAGTCGGGGTCGGTTGTCGCCAGTTCACGCGACCAGTCGTAGCTGAACCCCAGGCTCTTCAACTGCCGCCGGAACGTATCGATGTTCTTGTACGTGGTGACGCGCGGATGCGTGCCCGTTTGAATCGCATACTGCTCAGCCGGCAGTCCGAAGGCATCCCACCCCATGGGATGCAGGACCGACTTACCTTTCATCCGGGCGTGCCGACAGACGATATCCGTCGCTGTGTACCCTTCCGGATGGCCGACGTGCAGCCCCTCCCCCGAGGGATAGGGGAACATATCCAGGACATACAGCTTCTCGCCCGTCGGCATCTCGGGCGCTTTGAAGGTGGCGTTCTGTTCCCAATAGGCCTGCCATTTGGCTTCGATTCGGGGGAAGTCGTAACGGGGCATCGAACTCACTCACGGAAACGGACGACCATCAGTACACACTGCGAACAGTTAGTCTGTTGCATAGCCCGACCATCGTAACAGGTCCCCGCCACAACCTCCCCGCAGAAGGTAGCGGAAGCCGGTAGCGGAAGCCGTGAGGCTTCCCCGACGTCCAACCCTCCAACCCGCCTCCAAAAAACTCACACCCCGTCCCCCAACCGCGTCACCTCCGGCCCCACCAGCTCCGTCGCCGAACTCCGTGGCGACCACTCGATCGCCGCTCCCACACGCTCCGCCGCCGCGACCGCCAGATACCCCATCGTCATCCGCGCATTGAGATCCTGCAGCAGTCGCAGTCGCTCCTCCCCCTCCGCCGAGCGATACCACATCACATCCAGCCCCAACGGCCCGCAGTAGCCTTCCACCTGCACCCGTTCCGCAATCCTCTCCCCCATGGGAATCGCCGCCTCAAACCGCGCAAAACTCGCCGGAGACACCCGACTCGCGCGATACACCCCCGTCGCATCGACCACTTGCGACGTGATCCCCCGCAGCCGCGGCGGACCATCCAATGGAATGTCGAACTGCAGACTTCCTTCGGTGACCGCCTCCAGCCACGGCTCGACCACGACGCAGCCCGATTCCTTCAGCCGGTGGGCCAGCCAACCCACTCCCTGGGGCGACAGGGTCGGACCAGACCCGCGCCACGCCTGACGCCCGGCCATCCCGAATTCCGCCTTGATCACCCAGTCATACCGCAACCCACGGGGCGTGATCGACTGCAGCGCCAGCGCAACGTCAGCCAGTGAATGGCACAGAACCAACCCCGCCGGAGCAATCTCGAACTGCTGTTCGACGCTGGCACGATACGAACGTCGATTCACAAGCCGAACCGCTTCCAGCGGCGGCGCCGCCATACGCACTCCCCAGCCTTTTGTCGCTTTGAGCACCGCGCTCGACCACCCCCACGGCACCAGCACAGTCGATCGTTCCGGGCGTTCGTCCGATGCTCGTCTCACCCCCACCAAATCAGCGTCCGCGTGCTCAACCTGGCACAGTTGCTCATCGGGTCCGACGATCCAGTCCCCCGGCTCGGCCAACGCCAACCACGCCCCGCGCAGCCCGCGCGCGATCCGCCCCGAGGGCTGGTCGTCCGTCCGCCGCCCATCACGCAGTTCCGTCTCGAAATCGAAATTCCCATAGAACAGCCGCGCCATCTCGCCCCATCATCCAAACGCCTGGATTCCTCGTCGGCAGCAAACGTCTGCAACGCAGTTCACCGCACGAGTATCTGGTGCCAAGGCTGGCTTGCCCAGCAGTGCCGCATGTTCCACCGTGCGGCTTGCAAAGAGCTGTTGGCAACCCGAAGTCTGGGCGATGTTCGTATTCGAGGGGTGGGAGCCGGAAGCGTGAGCGCCCGGAGGCGAAGCGATTCCCGCCCGCATCCATCCCGGAAAACAACCAAAGAACGACAACAACGGCGTGACCACGATCTTGCGATCGCCGCCACGCCGTCGGAGTGCTGCCCGAAGCATCAGAAGACTATTTCGGCGCGGTAATCGCCGGAGCGGCGGGAGCCGCGTGGGGAACCGCGTGAGGAACGGCCTGAGGAACGGCCTGAGGAATCGGAGTCGTCGTCACGCTGCCGACCGGGGGGCAAGTCAGGCATTCGGCCGCCGGGGCGGGCAGAGACGGCACGACGATCCGCGGAGGAGAGGTCTGGGGCGGGACGATCACCGGAGCGGACGGCACGACGTGCGTGCTGCCCCCACCGATCACCGCCGGGCCAGCGGGTGCTCCGAAAACCGCTGCACCGTATCCGCCCCCGACCCCTTCCTTCGCTGACGCTGCTGTACAGAAGAACGACGCGCCCTGGTTGCAGTCGCAGCAGGCGCAATCCATCGAGTCATAGAACGCGCTGCCGGCGGTCAGAATCACATGGCCGCCTTTCCACGTGTTTGCTCCCGCGAACGAGTACGACTGGTTGAGGCTGCCGATCGCCTCGCCCACGTCGTTCAGTTCGTGGATGACCGCACTCTGCAGTTCCACCAGGCCCACGATCAGGCCCACCACCAGGATCGTCGACACCAGAATCAACTCGGCGGAGATGATGAATCCGCCCTCGTCATTCCACAAATTCTTCAACACGTTGCGCATCGGAGCACCCTTTCATTCAACCCAGGAAATGAGCAGCCGGAACGACCCGTTGTCGACCCGCTGCCCGCAGCGAAGACCGTGAGGAGCCGGTGCATTTCGGAGACGACCGGCCGCATGCCCGGCCCTGACGAGGAGGAACTCAAACCTCGCCAGGGCCGACGTTCCCGAAGGAACACGGCCGGTCGTTTCCGAAACACGGCCGGGGCGGGCTCTCAGGTCGCCCCGGCATGGTCTGGCGGTCTCTCAGGTCGCCAGACCAGGGACGAGGGGTCTCTCAGGCACCCCGTCCGCGCTCTCTGTATGATTTGGTGCCGATAGAACCGTCAGCACCCGTTCAATCCGTCGAATTCGTCTGTCAGGCACAACCCGACGAATCGATTCCAGAGGCATACGCCGTACCAAACGCACAACCGTTACAACCGGACGATCCGGGCCGATCGGCGTAACAGATTTCTGCGTTGAGAGTTGCGCTGCGAAGGCGCGTTCTACGGCCAGTCCGCGCCGCGCCCGATCAGCCGGTTGCGCCGGTCATGCCGTAAAGTCGGCTTAGCGCGATTGTGCGCTTTGGCGCAAAGAAACCGGTCCTGCCGAACATGCCGGTGCCCGTCGCGACCTGCCTTGCGAGTCTGCCTTGCGAGTCTGCGGGGCGAGCCGACCCCTGACAGGGTCGGCTCGCCGATTCCGTCCAATGCACGCCAATTGCAATTGCCGACCAGGGCAGACTCTGTCTCTGACGGCGGACTCCGACGCGCGACTTGTCTTGCCTTTCCTTGGTGCCCTTGGTGACTTGGTGGTCACCCCAAAACATCCGCGCCACTGGAATCCTCTTCCGCCCAAAACCGGCATATCGCCGGATGCTGCGGCGCGCGATAATGCCAGTACTCAGTGCCGCGTCCGTCTCGCGGCGAACCAAGCCCTGTCTCGCTTCGATGTGTTCCGAGTGTCCACGTCTTCGCTCTATGCCCCGCATGCTCTTCGCTACGCCTGGCCCAGTTGGGCCGTGTCGCTGCTGGCGCACGCCTGCCTGTTGGGCTGGCTCTGGCTGGCCCAGCGACCAGTCGTGGGGCCGCGCAGTGTCGAGGCCGGTCCCGACCGCGTGGTGGGACTGGTCTCGCGTGAATTCCAGAAGGGTCCTGTCGAGCAGCAGTCGACCGACGAAGCCGAGGCGGCCTCGAGTTCCGGTGTCACCTCGGTGAGATCGGACCAGTCGCCAGCCAACCCGTCCAAGGCACCGCAGACCGGTGCGGAAGCGGTCGCAAGCGAGGCTCCACCCGTCAGCCTCGACGTGCCGACACCGACAAAACCCGTGCGGTCGGGACTGGGGATGGGCGCGCCGCCTCGGGAAACGCGAGCGTTGCTGGAAGACAACTCCGTGAAGCCAGTGGGGACTGCGGATGCCGGCACCTCTGATGGCGACGCTGGGGACGGGCGCGGTCGGAAGACCAGCTTTTTCGGGGCGAGTGCTCGCGGCCAGCGGATTGTCTACGTGCTGGATGCCTCAGGCAGCATGCTCGATTTCGGGGCGATCGACGTCGCCAAGCAGGAACTCAAAGCCAGTTTGGAGCGACTTGCCCCGGACCAGCAGTTCCAGATTCTGTTCTATAACAACACGCCTCGGCCGATGATCCAGCTCACCGCACGGGACGATCTGCCCCGCGCGACGGATACCAACAAGGCCCGGGCGCGGCAGTTCATCGACTCGCTGCAGCCGCAGCTTGGGACGAATCACTTTCCCGCGCTGGAACTGGCGCTCAGCTACACTCCTGACGTGCTGTTTCTGTTGACCGATGCTGATTTCCCTCGCCTTTCCGCGCGGGACCTCGATCTGGTCCGCAAACGGAACAACGGGGCCTGCCAGATTCACACGGTCGAGTTTGGCAAAGGGGGAGACCTCTCCGCCGATGACAATTTCCTGAAGAAACTCGCCCGTCAAAACGGCGGCCAGCATCGGTACCGCGATGTCTACCAGTTCCAGGCGAACCGCTAAGACGGTGAACGCACCCTGCGGTGCCCTATTCAATCCCGCGCTTCGGATCACGCTGACGCTCGGTCGTTCCACGCGGCGGCCATCCGGTGTCTTGCGTAATGGGGTGGCGGCGCTGGTCGTTTTTCTGACGTTTCTCGTCGCGGTTCCCGCCCGGTGTGAGGACTCAGCCGAAGAGAGCACGGGAAGCGATCGGGTCGTCGTGCAGCCCCGAACGGGATCGGGCGGCAATGAAACCTTGCGCGGCGTGATCGAGGAGTCCACCGGGGCACGTATTACGCTGCGCGAAGCGGGCGGGCGACGTGTCCGCGTGATTCCCCTTTCCGATTATCGGGTGGTCGAACTGCGGACGACGTTTGTCCCGGCCCACGAACGCGGGCTCGCGGCCCTCGCCCGGCATGACCTTTCCGTCGCCGAGTCGGAATTGGCAGAGTCGCTCGACGCCGAATCGCGCCGCTGGGTTCGTCGGGAGATTTTGGCGGCACGCGTTCGCATTGCGCTGGTTCGGGACGACCAGCCCCTGGCGGCCCGGCTGTTTCTCAGCTTGTACGAAAGCGACTCGACGACGCCGCACCTGCGTCTGATTCCGCTCAAATGGACGACCGGCGACCCGCCCGAAAACTGTGTGCGACCGGCTCGGGACTGGCTCGCCTCGACTCGGCCCGCGGCGCGGTTGGTGGGAGCGAGTCTGCTTCTGGAACGGCCTGACCATGCGGCTGAGGCCATCGCGGCGTTGCAGTCCGTCGCCGCGAGCGAGGATCGGCGTCTGGCGGAGTTGGCCGCCGCACAGCTCTGGCGGCCCGATCTCCAGGCCGCACGCCTGTCCGATCTGCAACTGGAACGGTGGGAAAAACGGGTCTCACAGCTTCCAGTCGAACTGCGTTCCGGCCCCGCGTTTCTGTTGGGGCGAGCCTATTCCACGCGGTCTCAGGGGGAACTGGCGGCCGCCTGGTTCCTCTGGCCCGCAACCGTGGGGGGCGTCGAGTGCGAACTCGCTGCGCAGGGGTTGATCGAGGCCGGGGGTTGCCTCGCACGAATCGGCCAATCCGCGGAAGCGATCCGCTTGTGGAGAGAAGTCCAGTCGCGGTTTCCCGACTCGACCTGGGCCCAGACTGCGGCTGACCGGGAGCGTCGGGAGCGGGAAGCTGGGGCAGGTCCCTGATCGGGAAATCGCAGTTCCGGCCGACAAATCGCGCTCGCTGGGTAGCGACCCTCGCTGGCTTACGGTAATCCTCAGGGGGACTGTGTTTCGGTCGGTCCGCTTGCCGTTGCCTCGCGGACCGGTTTGTTCGTGGATTTCCTCCGTCCAGCCTGCTCCGGGTTGACTGTTTTCCCGGTCGCGACTTGCCGTCGTCCCTTTGCCGTCCCAGTGCTGTTTTGCCTGCGCCGGCTGCCTGATTGTCCCGATGCATCACTCTCAACTGATCACCACGAGCCTGGCTTTCGAGGGTCTCTGCGACGAGATCGAATCGGCGGGGATTGTCGCGTTCGATACCGAGTTTGTCTCCGAGTTCACTTACCGCCCCGAACTCTGCCTGCTCCAGTTTGCCACGCCCAAGCGGGCGGTCGCGGTCGATCCGTTTGAAGTTCGCGATCTCGATCGCTGGTGGCGGATCATGGCCGAAGGACGGGCGAACGTCATCGTTCATGGCAGCCGGGAAGAAGTGCGGTTCTGCCTGCGTTACGCGGGCCAGCGTCCCCCCAGAATCTGGGATGTCCAGATCGCCGAGGGACTGGAGAGCCGGGGCTTTCCGCTCAGTTATTCGTCGCTTGTCGCGCGCGTGCTGGGGAAAACGACCAGCGGCAAGGAGACGCGCACCGACTGGCGGAAGCGGCCGCTGACCGACCGGCAGATTCATTACGCCGTCGAAGACGTGCAGCATCTAATTGAGATCTTCGAGACGCAGCAGAAAACGCTCGGTGCCCGCGGACGGGTCGAGTGGGCTCAGACCGAAATCGACCGGTTTCTCGACGACATCGAAGCGGAATCCACGCGCGAGGCCTGGCGGAAACTCTCGGGAACGTCCGGCTTTTCCAGCCGGGAACTCGCGGTGGCGCGGGAACTGTGGATCTGGCGGGAGCGGGAGGCGGAAAGCCAGGACCGCCCCGCGCGCAAGATCCTGCGGGATGACCTGTTGGTGGAACTGGTGAAACGCCAACCGGGAGATACCGCCGACCTGCTTGCCACGCGCGATATGAATCGGTCGGACTACCGCCGCATGGCTCCGCAGATGATTGGGGCCATTCAGAAGGCGAAAGCGCTGCCCGCCAACGCGCTGCCGCCCGTGCGGCGCAACGACAAGGATCATGACGAGCAGATTCTGGCCCAATTGCTGGGAATGGCCCTCGCGAATCGCTGTGCCCAGCAGGAAGTGGCGATGCAACTTGTGGGCACCAGCAGCGACCTGAAGCACCTCGTGCGCTGGCACGTTTACGGGGAGCGGACGGGTGAACCGCCGAAAATCCTTTCGGGGTGGCGGTCTGATGTCTGTGGGGCGCTGTTGACCGACGTGCTGGAGGGCCGGGTGGCGCTGCGGATCAGTGATCCGCAGTCCGATCATCCCCTGACATTTATCCGCCTCGATGGGCCGCAGGAACTCTCGCCATGATCGCACTCATCGGCCACGACCAGAAGAAAACAGCACTCGTGGCCTTTGTGAGAGCGCATCTCGAGTTTTTTCGATCGCAACCGCTGATAGCGACCGCCAGCACCGGTAAGCTCTTGCGCAGCGAAGTCGGGCTGGAGCAAGTCGAGTGTGTCGCCCACGGGCCGTTCGGGGGCGACCTGGTCATCGGCGGGAGAATTGTCGAAGGCAAGATCGCCGCGGTGATCTTCTTCCGCGATCCACTCACCGCCCAGCCCCACGAACCAGATGTCTCGGCTCTGTTGCGCGTCTGCGATGTTCACTCCGTGCCGCTGGCGACGAACGAGGCGACGGCGGAAGCGATTATTGACTGGCTGAAAGCCACGCACGGCAGTTAGGTTTTTTGCTGGTTTCCGGGGCCGGTTGACAGCGGGAATTGATCAGCCTCCGGGCGCTAACGCTTCCGGCTCCCATGGTCGCGACGGTCGCCCGAAAATCGGCGGATGACGTCGCAGGGTATACAGAACGTCGCGGTTTTGGAGCGGGCCAGGTCGATCCCGGGATCCCGGTTGCCATGCTTGCCCCGAAACGGTGCAAGCATGGCACATAGATTCTGCGAAGGTGGGGCGCTGCGTGTGGAACGCTCACGCGTTCCGCTACGGCTCTCCGGGATTCGTTTTAGAATTTGGGGGCTTCGAACTTGGGGGCTGCGGGTTCGGCCGGTTCGTCGGTGGCTGCGGGGCGCGACTGGGGCAGCGACTGCGACGGGGACGAAACGCTGGGCGCGCGGGCCGTGTCGCGGATGTCGTCTTCGATTCCCTGCACGCCCTTCTTGAACTCGACGAAGCTCTTGCCGAGGCTCTTGGCCACCTCAGGCAGGCGCTTGCCGAACAACAACAGCGCGATGATCCCGACGATCACCATTTCCGTAGGACCGATTCCGAACATTCCTGCTCTCCGAAAACTTTTCCATCGGACGACTTGCGCGGCCGACGATCGCATCCCGAAACACGCGGCCAAGCATCCCCTGCCCGGTCACCTGGATTCTCGCGACTCAGGCTCCCCCGGTCGTCGCCTGGGAAGCCAACATCGCCCTAGACGCCGGTCGACCCCGGCTGCTCTTCAATGCCCTGCATGCCCTTCTTGAACTCGACAATGCTCTTGCCCATGCTGCGAGCGACATCGGGCAGCCGCTTGCCGAACAGCAGCAGCGCAATGATCCCGACAATCACCATTTCGGTGGGACCGATTCCAAACATGGGGTCACTCCTCTCTTCGGGATACCAGCGGATCGGAAGCCGCGCAACCGAGCCAGCCAGTGAACAAACACCACTTCACCACTTTCCAAATTTTATCCCTCGTCGGGGCGGCGAAACAGCGTTCCTCGCGGAACTTTCAGCATTTCGTTCCGGTTGACTGCCGGGGGCCGGATCGGCCGGGCTTCGAAAACCGTAACGATTGTGCCGCCCGTCTGGGCGATTGAATCAATCCCTTTAGCGGGCAGGCGGTTGCGTCGAGTCGTCGGGCTCGGTGCCTTCCTGGGTTCCTTTTTTGAACTCCAGCAGGCTCCTGCCGATGGAGCGGGCCACATCCGGGATCCGCTTGCCAAACAACAGGACCACGATGGCCAGGACAATCACCACTTCCCAGCCGTTGATCCCAAACATGTCGCCCCTCGTTCTTTCCCACACCGCGAACCTCTACACGACACCTTCAAACGATTCTGACAACCGCGCCGGCGAATCGCCACTGCGGCCTGTCACCGTGGGGTGGGCAGTGCCCACCCCACGGTCGTTTGGTCCTTGTGGGTCGTCAAATCCCACGGGGCTCAGGGGACGAACCGGAGGCAGTAGACCGGTGGCAGGCGGGCGGGGAGTTCCGTCCAGGAATCGCCGCCGTCTTCGGAGATCCAGACGCCGCCGGTTGTGGAACCCATCGCCAGCACGCTTCCATCGTCGCTGATCGCCAAGGCATGGCGGTAGACAATGTCGTAGGCGGGGGGGTTCGGGAGTCCGCG
>JAIXZD010000245.1 GCA_027489895.1 Planctomycetaceae bacterium | reverse complement strand
TTGCGATGTCCTGGGACGGATCGTTCGCGGGGAACTCTCCGCCGCGGGGGCGTTCGAAGGCGCGCAGATCGCGACGAGTGCCCGCCGCCCTGGCCTCAACGCCCAGCGGGTTGCCGCCATGATTCTCGAAGCGCTGCCGCAGGCCGTCGCGTCCGTCTCCTGATCGCCAGCCGATTGTCGATCACCGACCTATAGGGCGTTCGCCGAATTGAACCTGCGGGCCGTTGTGTGAATCGCCGCGCCACGCTTGCACCGGCTTTGCGGGGCAAGCATGCCATTGGCTTTCGACTCACTGCGGCTGAGATCATTTGGAAACCGGAAGCCACAGCGAGCGACCCCGCGCTCCCCGCCGGTCAACATCTCCCCAGGAGGCACGTCGTCTTCTTCAGTGCCGCGCCATCCCACGGTTGGCATGCTTGCCCCGAAACGGTGCAAGCATGGCACATCGGTTGAACCCGTCGCGACTGATGCTGCACGTAAAATAGAAGAAGACCGAGCCGCTTCGGGACCGCTGTCCCGCAACCGCTCGGTCTTCTATTTCCCGGCCTACACCCCGGAAGCCCTACAGCCCGGCGGCGAAGTAGAGCAGCGCGCCAGAGGGAGTGGTCGATCCGGCGGCCGCGGTGCCGAACACCGTGACGTACAGGCCACCGTCCTTGTCGAACGCGAGCGCCGTGGGCTTATCCAGCGAGGCGATCTTCGTCGCCTTGACTTCGTCGCCCGTCACGGTCAGTTCGTACAGGCCGCCCTGCTTGGTGTCGACCCAGGCAAAGTCCACGCAGTACAGCTTTCCGGTCTTGGGGCTGTAGGCGAGGCCGGCGATGTCGTGCAGGCCGGTTTTCAGGCTCTTGACCAGCTTTCCGGTTGCCGTCTCGTACATCGTGAGCAGGCTGTCGCCGGGGACATTGACTTCGCCCATCTGGCCGACCACCAGCGTCTTTTCGTCGGCGGACAGGGTGATTCCGACCGGTGCATCGACGCTGACGGCGGGCTTCGTCGGCAGGAACGGCTTGAGTTCGCCCGGCTTGCCATCGGTGATGTCGCTCTTGAGAACCCAGCCCTTGGTGTCGTCGCCGTTGGCGGTGACGTAGAAGGCCTTGGAGCTGACGGCGATGGCGTAAAAGTTGCCTTCTCCCTTGGCCGATTCGGCCCCAGCTTTGATCGGTCCGAGCAGGAATTCAGCGGATTCGGCAGCAGCGGGCTGAGCCGGGGGCGTGGGAGCAATCTTGAACACGCGGACGAGTTCTTCCCCGTCGACGAGGCTGCCATCGCCCACGATCAGGTGCTTGTCACCCAACAGGGCCACGCCGAGCGGGCCGATGTTGTACTTGGGGCCTTTGCCGTACAGATCGGTCTTGAACCCGGTCACCTCGGCCGTCAGTTTGCCCGGCGTGCCGGGGGCCAGGCGGTAAACCCCGGTGTGCGCGGCGAGGAACACATGTCCGGTTCCGGCATGAACGGCGACGCCCGAGGGGTTGTCGAGATCCCCCGCGACGGTTTTCGGAGCCGCGACCTTCGGTTCGGCCCAACCGGGGACAGCCAGGGCGACCAGCGCCACACCCGCCAGCAACATCGACACGGAACGGAACACCATATTCGCTGCTCACTTTCGGAACGCAGATTGAGGACAGACCAGCCGCCAGCCGCAATTATAGACAGAAGTGACCGTCGAGCGAGGCATCAGTTGGCCAAAGTGGTTGCCAGATGCAGTCGCCGATTTTCCCACGACTGTCATGATTGCGGGAGCCGGAAGCGTTAGCGCCCGGAGGATGAGCGATTCCCGCTCGCAACCAACCCCGGAAGCAATTCCCACCAATGACACCCGTTTATGCTTCCCCCCGACGCCTGCCACGGTGTCTGGCCGTCCTCCTGCGGATCGATTGCCTTCTGTCAATTGACGAAGATTCCGTGAGCGTGTCGTGAATAGCCCGTGAACCGGGAAAGCCTATGCTGACGTTCAGGAGCCTTGCTCGCAGAATGGGGATCAACCCGGCGGCGATGGAGAGTGCAGGCATCGCAGTGCCGGGACCTTGACGCCTCTGACTTCGGCTCTGGCATGTCTGCGACTTCGATTCTGGCCCCCGCGCGAACTGGTCGACGAGCCCTTGGGGCGATCGTCTGCTGCGCGTCCTTGCTCACGGGGCTCCTGGCGATGGCTGGCTGTGGTTCAAAGCCTCCCACGTTTGGCGAAATCGTGGCGGAGGTGACCAACGAACCGCCGGTTGCTGTCGCCGCCCCAGACGAGCCTTCCGAGGACGAAGCGCCCGCGCCAACCGCTCCAGCGGTTCCCGAAACGCCGAAAACAGCGTTTCAGCAACTGACGTCGCGCGGAGCAGAAGACGATGGCGAAGCGATGCCCACCACGTTCGATGGCTGGGTGGGGCTGGTGCAGGGTCGGGCGTCGAACCGGTTCGTCCAGATTGTCATGGAACACCCCGAGGCGACCGAGAAGCTCACCCAACTCAATCTCGGCGGGTTGAAGTTCGTGACCGATGAAGGAACCGCTGGGTTGGAGCGGATGACCAGTCTCGAGCGACTCGTCCTTGATGGTTCAGGGACGGAATCCGCCACCGTGTCCCGCGCCGCGAAGCTTCCGGCCCTGAAAGAACTCTCTCTCGTTGGCAGCTCGATTCGTGGTCCGCTCGATCTGGGTGACAAGCCGTTTCCTGCGGTGGAACGGTTCCAGGCGGCCTCATCCAGCTTGAATCGCGAGATGCTGCTCGCAATCGCCAGAATGTCCGAACTGCGGATTCTCGATTTCCCCGACGCCGATTTGACGAGCGAAGCGGTCATGCTGCTCAAGCCGCTGATGAAACTCGAAGAGGTGAACTTCTCCCTCAATGAACAGCTAGGCGACGCCGGCATCGCGGAACTGGTCAATTCCAAGCAGATCCGCACGCTGAACCTGGCCAAAACCGGTGTGCGCGGCCCCGGACTGCTCGTTCTGGCACGGGCCGGAGTGTTCGACAATCTGACCGATCTCGACCTCACGGAATTGACGCTGGCCGACGAGATGGCCCCCGCGCTGATGGCCATGCCCCGTCTGGAACGGCTCAGCCTGCGACTGACGCCGATTCGTGACCGCGGCCTGTCCCTCATTCCCCAGCTCAAGGTCCTGAAGCATCTCTCCCTGGAACAGTGTCGCGACCTTTCCATGGCGGGATTCGTCTACTTGAAGGGGAACCCCACCCTGGAGACGCTCAATTTGTCGCGGAACACGCAGTTGGGCGATCCGATTTTGCCCGTGCTCGCCAGCATGAAGGCACTCCGGAAGCTTTCCCTGATCGATACGGGCTTCACGGCGGAAGGCGTCCAGCGCCTGCGGGAAGTGCTTCCGCTGACGGAAGTCGAGTTCTCCGAGTAATGTTTTGAACTCGAGTCACGGCGAACGAAACGGCGGCAAGGCAACGGCCCGCACACCAAGTCCGTCGACAAACACGGAAACAGCGGCTCGCCGGACAGTCTGTCCCGCGAGACCCGTCTTGTCTTTCCTTGCTGGCTGCGTGCCTTGGTGGTGGACGAAAACCTCCCACGGTTGCAAAGATTCGCAGTCGGTTTCGCCGTTCGGGGTGGCCTTGCTTCGGGAGTGTTCGCGTGCGCTTTCTGTCTCGATCGATGATGGTGCCAACGCTGCTGGCGACAGGCTGGTTGGCCTGGAGCGCAGGCGGCTCGCAACTCCGGGCAGATGCGGAACCGAAGCCGCCCGCGGAATTGCTGGGGCGGCCACTCGTGTTCTTTTCCGACTTCGAGGACGAGTCGCTCGCCCGATTTCGCTTCACCGATGCGAAGGCCTGGCGGATCACGGTCGACGACGGCAAACGGTCGCTGGAGCTGTTTCAGCAGAGCCAGTTCGAGCCCCCGGTCCGGTCGCCGCTCAATCGGGCGCTCGTCACCGACCTCGCGGTCGACAGTTTCGTGCTCGATGTCACGCTGCAGTCCACCAAAAAGGACTACAACCACCGCGATCTCTGCCTGTTCTTCGGCTACCAGGACGATGCCCACCTGTACTACGTCCACTTCGGCAAGCAGACCGACCCGCACGCGAACCAGATTTTCATCGTCGATGGCAAACCGCGTCTGAAAATCTCGACCGAGACGACCGCGGGAACCCCCTGGACCAACGCCTGGCACCACGCCCGGCTCGTCCGCGACAGTGACGGAACGATCGAGGTCTACTTCGACGACATGGAGAAGCCGGCGATGCGGGCCAAAGACACCACGTTCGGCAAAGGGCTGGTGGGCGTCGGCTCGTTCGACGACACGGGCAAGTTCGACCGGCTGGCGATCTACGCCCGGTAAGACCCGCCTTGTGATTGCCCCGGGCAGCCGGAAGCGTCAGCGCCAGGAGGCGATTCCGCACCCACCGATGCTCCCGGAATAACCAGTCGACCGGAGATCGGTTACGGCTGCGTCAGACCTTCGCGGATGGCGTAGCGGGCCAATTCCACACGATCGTGGATCGCCAGTTTGTGCATGATGCGGTACTTGTGACTGTCGACCGATTTCTGCGACAGATGCATCAGCTTGGCAACGTCTTTCACACTCTGCCCGACCGCCAGATGCCGAAGCACCTCGATCTGCCGGGTCGTGAGGGCGGAAAGCGGGTGGGCGTGATCCATCACGTAGCTCTTGCGAGACAGATCGAACCGGATGCGCTCGCGAACCTGGGGCGAGAAATAGGTCTCGCCGCGCGAGACCGCATCAATCGCCCGGCTGATGGCATCGACCGATTCGCCCTTGACCACATACCCCGACGCACGCACCTGCAGGGCCTGTTCGATCAGAATGTCCGACATGAAGCCCGACAGAAAGATCACCCGGGTTCCGCGAACCCGTTGCAGCAGTTCCGCCGCCAGATCGAACGCACTGCGACCGGGCAGTTCGATATCCAGCACCGCGATGTCGAACGGGGACTTCAGCGCTTCCTGCAGCGCCGCTTCTCCGTTGCTCGCGGTAACGACCTCACTCACACCCGGGGCGACTCGGAGGCGACTTGCCAACGCCTCCAGCACCATCGCATGATCATCAACCAGGAGCACTCGAACAGGCTGACCCATGAAGCACGACCTCTATCGCAATATGTCGAACCGACCCGAACCACCTCACAAAACACGACCAGAAAACATCGCAAACAGGCATGGTGGGATGGCGAAGCCTCATCGGCCGCCCACACCACCAATTCAATCGTCGCCAACCAGCCGAATCAATGTGCTGCAACGAATTGCAGGGGATAATCGGTTCGTCGGCAGCCTCAAACGCCATCACGGCAGATTCCAGCCGCCAACGGGACATTCCCACTCAAATACAGTGAAAACCCCTACGGGAATTCTATGGACTTGACATTGGGCTGTCCATGTCTTTCCGCTGCGTCGTGATGTCGCAGCGATTACATCGACGTCAGGAGAATCCTCACATCCGCGCAAGGAGAGGTCGGTTCTTCTCGTCGACATGGATCACGCGCGGCGAATGCTGTTTGAGTTCCTCTTTCGCATAGCATGCGTAACTGCAAATGATTAGCAAGTCGCCGGGCTGCACCAGACGCGCCCCGGCTCCATTCATGCAGATCACCCCGCTCCCCGCCGGTCCCGGGATCGCGTACGTGGTCAATCGCGACCCGTTGTGAATGTTCAGCACATCCACCTGTTCGTTCGGAAGAATGTCGGCCGCCTCCAGCAGATTGCTGTCGACGGTGATGCTGCCCTCGTAGTGCAGATTGGCCTCGGTCGCCGTCGCCCGATGGATCTTCGATTTCAACAGCGTCCGCAACATGTCCCGCCCGCAGCTTTCCGACCCTGTCCCCAGGGAAACTCACTGAACCGTTCCCGCAAACCTCGATTATCCGCGATCCCGGCCACGACGACAACCACATCTTCTTCCGACCCGCGTTCCCTCGTGCGAGACGAGTTTCGGCTTGAATGACGTTTTTTGTTCACCACCAAGGCACAAAGGCACCAAGGGGCGGGTCTACGACCGGGGCCGAACTGGGGAGGCTCATGAACCACCAAGACACAAAGAGCGCAAAGGAAAGGCAGGTCAAGCCCCGGCAGACAGATTGCTCAAGCAGACTGGCCAGGGAAACGGGTGGGGAACAGGGTCGGCTCGCCACGGTCACCTTTCGCCTTGTTTTTCCTTGGTGTCTTGGTGCCTTGGTGGTCAACATTTTGGCCGGGCCTTCACTGGCGATCCCGACGCGTTTCTGATTGCATCCCGTTTCGAAAACCGTTCCCTGCAACCGCCTGCCTGCGTGGAGTGCCTGTCGTGTTCGAGACCTCACTGCCTTCCACTGAGTTCCGGTTCCGTACGATGCGGCGCACGGCGATTCGAACCACAACCGCTCCGCTCGTGGCCCTGGTTGTTGCCGTTTGGCTGCTGCTCGTCGGCAGTCCCCAGGCAACGTTGGCCGAACCGCCTTCGCCTGCGGCCTCAACCGCGCCCCACTTCTCGTTGCCCGAACTGTCGCGAGTCCCCAAGGTGTTTCCTGTCGAAGGAATCACGGCCGAGGGAGTGCAGTCACTCTTCTTCGAAGGGCCAGCCTACCAGGGCCGTCCGACCCGCGTGTTTGCCTGGGTCGGGCTGCCCGCCGTCCCCGCCAACCAGAAGGTGCCCGCGATGGTGCTGATCCATGGCGGAGGGGGATCGGCGTTTGAACGCTGGGTCAAGGTCTGGACCGCGCGCGGCTACGCCGCGATCGCCATGGACACCTGTGGCTGTATCCCCGAGGGCACCTACGGCAACTGGAAACGTCACGAGCATGGCGGTCCGCCTGGCTGGGACGCCAGCTTTGGCCAGCTCGAGACGCCGATCAAAGATCAGTGGACCTACCACGCCGTCTCGGCCGCGGTCCTCGCCCATTCGCTGCTCCGCTCCTACCCCGAGGTCGACGCCGACCGGATTGGCGTGACCGGCATCTCGTGGGGTGGCTACCTCACTTCGATCGTGGCGGGGGTCGATTCGCGGTTCCAGTTCGCCTGTCCCGTCTATGGCTGCGGATTTCTCGGCGAAAACTCCGTCTGGGTGCCGCAGTTTGAACGGCTCGGGACGGAAAAATCGAAACTCTGGCTCGGGCAGTGGGACCCGTCGGTCTATCTGCCGCACGCCGCGATGCCGATGCTCTGGGTCAACGGCACGAACGACTTTGCCTACCCGATGGATTCCTGGAAGAAGTCGTACCTGTTGCCCAAGCCGGCGCACACCCTCTGCTTGCGGATTCGCATGCCGCACGGGCATGGCCCAGCCGGCGAGAACCCCGAGGAAATCCATCGATTCGCCAACCAGATTCTTCGCGGCGAACCGGCTCTGCCGCACATCACGGAACAGGGCGTCTCCAAACAGGGTGACACGGGGACCGAGGCCTGGCTGACGTTCGAGTCCAAAATCCCCGTGGTCAAGGCGGAACTCGCCTACACGCGCGACCGGGGCCCGTGGCAGGACCGCAAATGGGAGTCACTCCCGGCCACCATCGACCAGGAGACACGTCGCGTCCGTGCGGCCGTTCCCGCCGACGCCACGGTGTTCTACCTGAACCTGTTCGACAACCGCGACTGCGTGGTCAGCAGCGAGCACATCGAGCGGTAAATCTCGTCGTAGCGGAAGCCGTGAGGCTTCCCCCCGGTGTGCGCATCGCTAAACAGCGCACGCCGTCCACTCCGCCTCCGGGCGCTAACGCTTCCGGCTCCATGCGACACGACCGTCGTTTGGAACTCTCACGAGTTCCGCTACGGTCCTTGCGGAGACCTGCTTTCGCGCGTTCAATGACTGGTGGCCCGATCGACGGGCCACCTCGAATGTCGCGGCGGAGCGCGGCGGCAGCGGGGCCGTCTGGCGTTTGAGGTGGCCATGCAGGCATTACTGGAACAGCTACTGGAAGCGGTGCGGGCCGGTCAGGCGGTCGCCTCGACAGCACTGGTGGAGACGCGGGGGGCAACGCCTCAGAAGGCGGGCGCGCCGATGCTCGTGTTCGCCGATGGGTCTCAATTCGGGACGCTGGGGGGTGGCTGCGTCGAGGCCGAGGTGAAACGTCGGGCGCTGCGACTGCTCGATGCCGGCGCACGCGAGCTGATGACGTTCCAGCTCGACAGCGATTATGGCTGGGACGACGGGCTGATCTGCGGCGGGCGGATGAAGATGCTTGTCGATCCGCTGCGGCCGGGCGACGATCTGGCCTACTTCGAACGCTGGCTCGGGGAACTGCGGGCCGGCCGCGCCTGCACCGAAGCCGTGGTCCTCGACAGTGAAAAATCAGCGGGTGGTACCCCGGCCGACCGGTTTCTGCTCGATGCCCAGGGGACGATACTGTCCCAGCGGGCCAGCGGGACGTTGCCCGATCTGACGAACGTCTTGCGACCGCTCTCCCAGAGGCCCAGGCCGTATGTTCAGAGCGGGGTTTCGTTTCTGCCGTTCCTCAAGCGCTGCCGACTGGTGATTGTCGGCGCGGGACATGTGGGGCAGAAAGTGGCCGACCTCGCCGGGCAGTGTGATTTCGATGTCTGGGTGGTGGATGATCGCGAGGAGTACTGCAACTCGGCCCGTTTTCCCGCGGCGAAGCGACTGATTGTCGGCCCCATCGATGCGGCTCTGTCCGGGCTGGCGATCGATTCGGAAACCTACTGCCTGATCGTCACCCGGGGGCACAATCACGATGAAGAGGCGCTGTATCATCTGGCGGAAACCCAGGCTGCGTACGTCGGGCTGATTGGCAGCCAGCGGAAGATCAAGCTGATCTTCGAAGACCTGCTCGCGGACGGCATTTCCCGCGATGCGCTCGAGAACGTTTATGCCCCGCTGGGGCTGGAGATTGGTTCGCAAACCGTTCCCGAGATCGCTATAAGCATCACTGCGGAACTGGTCGCCCACCGAAATCTCGGGGGGATCCCGGCCCGGTACCGCGACCGGAACTACCTCGTGAAGGCCAAGGACTCGGCCGCGAGCGAGGCAGCTTCGCAAATCTCCTGCGATTCCCAATGAATCGCGGCCCGCATCCGCGGCTGGGTATCACGGATGCGTGGTGAGAAGGGCGGCAATTGTCGCCAGACGATCGGCCTGGTTGTGGCTATTCGCTCGGGGGCGAATGGAAACCGGCCGGATCGGAAGCATACGTGCGCCAGGCTCGTGTCGGGAGTCGACCAGGTCTGGCAAGAATCGATTCGAGCGACCGCAGTGGGTCCGCAGGAGACGGTGGGGGCATCGTCTCAAGCCGGGTGAGGGCGCGTCTTGACGTGTCGGCACCTGGCGTGCGTGACGGCGTTCGAATCGGGCGAACCCCAGGAAGGGTTCGCTCGCCATGTCACCTGGAACAGTTGTTTCTCCGGGTGGCAACGGTGTGGGTCGAGGGACGGCGCTGGTCCAGGACAGGCCTGCCGTCGAAGCCGGGACAGGCTGCGCCCAGAGCACAGTCTTCCCGACCCCCGCGTTGGTTGCGCGTCGAACTGTCGGCGCGGCGCGGGGAGACGACCCGGTCACCATGCAATCGGTCCTGATCGCGCCGTAACCGGTGCGCACCAGGCCCACTGTCGTGGTTGACCCTTCAAGGAGAATTGATGACTGCCTTGCTGAGTGTGATGGTTTCGAAGTTTCCGCAGACGCTGACCGGGGGTCGCAATCGCGGCCTGTCGAGCGCGGCCCTGCTGGTTGGCGCGCTGTGGGCGAGCCTCGGTCTTTCGATCGCGACGTCCCGCGCGATTGCGGAAGAGGGCGTGGTGCCCGCCAGTGCGACGGCACCCGCAACATCGCCCGCAACGTCGCCCGCCATCGAATCCAAATCGCCTTCGGTCGTGCCGGCGGTGACTCCTGCCACGACACCGGCCAACAGCACGCCGGTCACTGCCGCGGTGATGCGGCGTGTGGGCGGGCTTGACTGGTTCACCGATTACTCCGCGGCCTATCGCGATGCGCAGGCCGGGGGACGTCCGTTGTTCGTCGTCTTTTACGACCCCCGGTCGACCGTGCAGCGCGATAACTACGAGCGGGAAACTCTGGCCCGGCCGGAGTTGGCAACGGCTCTCGCCAAGGTGACTCGGGCGGTCATTCCGACCGATGCCACGTTGCCCGGTGTGGGCGACGCGAAGCCGCAGCGGGTGCTCGCATCGAGCGCGTTCAACTGGCTCGCTGGTGGGTCGGGGCTGGCGGTGGTGGACTTGGCCGACAAACGCTCGCCCACGTTCGGCAGCGTGATCTCGGCCCATCCGTTTTCCGGTCGGATGTATTACGGCGTGCAGGCGACCGAGACGATTCTGTCGCTGCCCCCCGGCACGATGACGCAGCGGGCGATGGTGTTCGCGCTCCGCATGCATCCCGAACGTCCGCAGAGCGTCTGGGGCAGTGCCCATCCGACCTTGATGTATCAATCGCTCGCCGCGTCTCAGTTGATGGCCCAGTACCAGTCGGTCGGGCATCACAACTGGGGCGGTCGATTGGCAGAGATTCAGTCGCAATCGAGCCTGTCGCCGTTCGAAGTCGCGGCCGTCAGTTTTGGCGCCGCCAACCCGATCGACGCCGCGGCGGAGATCGTTCAAAACTGGCGCGGGTCGGGCGCACACTGGGGGGGCATCTCCTCTCCGCAGCGCTGGTACGGGTACGACATGGTCCAGGGGCCTTCGGGTTTGTGGTACGGCAACGGCCTGTTCGCGAACTGATCGAGACCCACGCGCATGTGACCCGTGGTCAGCGACCGCGAGTGCATACGGAGCGACGTCTCGTGGCGTGGCGTGATGGTGTGAATGCAGGCGGCCGCGTGATCTCCGATTGAGATCACGCGGCCGCTGTTGCGTTGCGTTTGCGGGCGATGTCGTAGGGACGGTGAGGGAAGCCTCACGGCTTCCGCTACGACGCCTGGAGGCTTACGGGACGGCAAATTTAGCCGGGGCGGCGACGAAGGCCTGTCGCGATTCGGCGGTCGAGAACAGGTAGAGCTTGCCGCGGAACCAGACGGCGTGGTCGAGCGAACCTTCCTTTGGCTCTCCACCACCGGCCAGCACCACATCCTGACCGCCCTTGGCGGGAACGTACTTCTCGGGATTGATCTGGAACTCGGCGAGCGCGTCGGCTGTCGCGAAGCGATATGTCGCGCCCCCGAGCTCCACGGTGAATTCGGCTTTGCCTTCGACCAGGCGACGTTCGTTGCGGAGTGCGACGGCACAGAACCCCTTGAAGCCGGTCGATGTGCCTTTCTCAGCCAGTTTGGCGGGCTCTTGCGAGGTCGGGTCAATATCGACCGGCGGCTTGGTCTCTGTCGGGTCGGCGGGAATCGCGGGAGCCTGGGGCGTCGCGGCGACCGAAGGGGTTGCGGGCGTTTCCGCAACGACGGCGGCCGGGGGTGCGACGGGGGCAGGAGCACCCGCCACGGGAATTTCGCGCGACGTGCTGGTCGGCTCGTCAAACAGCAGCTCGTCATCTTCTTCGTCGTCTTCCTCGGGCATCAGGTTCGAGGCGACAGCGATCGGGTTGGAATCGAACGTTTTGCCGCTGTACGGGCTTTGCTTGACGAGCGGAGCCACGAGCGATTCCGGCGTCACTTCGACCCCGTTGTCGTCCGGCTTGGCGACGTCCGACTCGGTCTTGTTCGATTGCGCCTCGTTCGACTGAGCGACATCGCTTGTCGAGGAGGTCACGTCGGCCGGTGTCTTCGCGGCGGGCGATGCGGCGACAGGATCTGCCTGGAGAGGATCGGCGGCGATCACTGGCGGGGTGGTAGCAGGAGCGGACGCCTCGCCCGGCTTCTTTTCGTCGGGCAGGAGCACACTGTCGGTGAGGGTCTCATCCGCTTCCGATTCCCCCACGAGCAGGTTGTCGAGCCCCGTCGCCGGAGCCGGCTTGGTCGCGGGCGTCTGGGCGAGATCGGGCGCCACCGGCGGCAGCAACGTCGGCGCGGCGGTCGTGGAAGGTGCCTGCTGCGGATTGGGGCGGGCGAGATCGACAACGGGAATCTGCGGCAGCTTTTGCGGGGCCGGCTGACCGTATTGCGGTGCGGGCGTGGTGGCGAGGTTTTGCGGGCGGGCGGGCGGAACCGCCTGACCCGGGCGGACCAGCGGACCTTGTCCCGTGACGCCCGGTCCCATCATACCAGGACGCGTTTGAGGCTGATTGGCCAGCGGATGTCCAGGCGGATACTGGGAAGGCCGCAGGTTCGCGGGCGGCTGACCGTAGGGCGAGGGGAGTGGCTGCGGAGCACCATTGCCCGCGGGAGGCTGCTTCGCGTACTGCGGGGGCACGCCCTGGCCTGAATTCTGCGGCGCTTTGCCCGGCTGCTGCTTCGGCTGTTCCGGCTCTTTCGGAGCGCGGCCCTGCGGCATGAACTTGCCGAATCCCGGCACCCAGCGCTGCAGGAATCCGGGCTTACGCGGCGCACCGGCGGGAGCACCGCCCTGTTCCGTATACACCGGGCGCGGTGGGTCGAAACCCAGGGCCTGGTAGTCCATTTGCGGCATTTCGCGACCGTCGCGGCGGTACATCTCTTCCAGTTGCTGCTGCACGCTGGGCGGCCCACCGGGCACACCGGCTGCTTCGGGAGAGGCCTGCTGTTGCTGCTGTTGGGCCTGCTGCTGCTGTTGCTGGGCCAGGTCAATTCCGCCGGCGTCCACCGAGGTGGGGGGCAACGTCGCCTGGAGCGGGATCGATGGCTCAACCGGCGCCAGGGCAGGCGGGGTGGTCACCGGCTGCAGTTGCGGGGCGGCGACCTGCTGCGGGGGAGTGAATTCTTGCGCAACCGGCTGCTGGAAAACGGGTTGCGGCGCAGGCCGTGCCGCACCAGTGCCGTTTTGGCCCTTGTAGTAGGCCGATTCCGGGTTAGGGACCGCCCGGACCTTGGGCTTGGTCGATTTTTTGCCCATGTTCGAGCCGGGCATGATCTTGCCCGCGGGAAATGATTGGGCCGAGACGGGGAACAGCGTGGCTCCACAGATCGCGGTCACACCGGCAGTCAACACGGCGACGCGGGCAGTTCTTCGCATCCCTGCGAACATGGAGATTCCTCTCGACTCGGACTGGGTTCCGGCTCGAAACGGGTGCGGGCCCGTCTTTCGCCCTCTGGGTTCGCAGGCGGGTTCCCGAACAATCGGGAGAACCGGAAGCGAACGACATTCACCGAGAACCGACATGACCCCTTCGGGCCGTACAATCGTTACCGGTGAGATACATATCGGGTGGGCGGGGCCGAGGGTTTTGACGGCTATGCCATTCGTACCGCTGTTTTGCACGGACGAATGGGCACACACGGAACAATCGAAACGGACGCCGCAAACCACCCAGATTCCGCAGGCGGCAGAGTCACCGGGTTTGGCTGGCGATGGCTGTCGGTGGTTTTGAGGCCGGGTTCCTGGCGGGAATCGTCGAACTGGACCGAACCTGACTATGACGTGTCAGGTCCGATGGGCTTGGCTACCATCCTTTGGCGGGGTGCGTTGGCAGGTCTTGGCCGATGGCTGGTTCAATTGTCGCGGGACTTTCCGACGGTCGCGCGACGCGTGACTTCGACAAGGGTGATGGGCGCATGGGGGCGGGATCTGACCGACGGCAGTTTGCCAGCGACAACTACTCCGGGATTTGTCCGGAGGTCTGGGACGCGATGGCCCGTGCCAACTCGGGGCATGCCCCCGCCTATGGCAACGACGCCTGGACCGCCCATGCGAAGCGGCTCATCCGCGACATCTTCGAGGTCGACTGCGAAGTCTTCTTCGCCTTCAACGGAACGGCCGCGAACGCGCTGGCCCTGGCTTCGATGTGCCAGTCGTACCACAGCATTCTCTGTCACGAGCTGTCGCACGTCGAAACCGATGAATGCGGCGCCCCCGAGTTCTTCTCGAACGGCACGAAGCTTCTGCTCGTGCCTGGCGAAGGGGGGCGGATTGATCCGGCCAGCGTGGCGACGTGGGTCACCAAACGAGCTGATATCCACTACCCCAAGCCGCGCGTGCTGACGATCACGCAGCCCACCGAACTGGGGACGCTCTACACGATTCCCGAACTGCAGGCGCTGTTCGAGATGGCCCGCCGGTACGACCTGAAGGTGCATATGGACGGAGCGCGGTTCGCCAACGCGGTGGCCGCACTGGGCGTCGCCCCCAAAGAGATCACCTGGAAGGTGGGGGTCGACGTCCTCTGTTTCGGCGGCACGAAAAACGGGATGCCGATTGGCGAGGCGATCGTGTTCTTCAAGAAGTCGCTCGCCGAAGAGTTTGCCTATCGCTGCAAGCAGGCCGGTCAGCTCGCCTCGAAAATGCGGTTCCTCGCGGCCCCGTGGGTGGGGCTGCTGGAGAGCGGTGCGTGGCTTGAGAATGCCCGTCGCGCGAACGCGGCGGCCGCTTATCTGGAACAGAAACTGGCCACGATCCCCGGTGTCGAGTTCCTCTCGACGCGGCAGGTCAACTCGGTGTTCCTGATGTTGCCCCCGGTGGTGGCGGACCGATTGCGTGAACGCGGGTGGCAGTTCTACACGTTCATCGGTGCGGGAGGAGCACGATTCATGTGTTCGTGGGATACGACCGAGGCCGATTGCGACGCCCTCGTGGCCGACCTCGTCGAAGAACTCCGGCAAGCGGCCGCGCCCCTTCCGCGCTAAGCGGCGTTCCGTCAGACAGTTTTTGTTTCACCACCAAGGCACCAAGACACAAAGGAAAGACAAGGCAAGGGGGACAACAGCAGACTCGGCGCCTGCGACAGAGTCGGGCGCGGGGATGTGGCGAACCACGGTTTTCACTCCTTGATTTCTCAAGACAGTCTTCTCGGCAGAGTTTGATTTGCCTTTCCTTGGTGTCTTCGTGCCTTGGTGGTCAATCAAAACCCCTCCGCACCGGGTCGTTCTGCTTTTTGAGGGGCGACTGGTATTCTCGACGATCATGTCTCCGTGGATG
>JAIXZD010000449.1 GCA_027489895.1 Planctomycetaceae bacterium | reverse complement strand
GGCTAGCTGTATGCCGTCTCTTTGCCCGCGAAGTTTCTGGACTGGCACGCTCGAGTTCCGCAGCCGTGGACGGACGATGCGCGCGTCTGGTCAGCACGGGGGAAATGGTTGTCTCAGGCCGGGGAGCAGGAGACGGCGATTCGGTGTCTGTACGAGGCGCTCGGGCGTGAACCCGAGCAGCTCGCCACGACGGCGCAACTGGGGCAACTGCTGAAGGCCCGCGGCGAGCTGCCACTGGGGACGGCTTTCTCCGAGCGTGCGGCGCGGCTGCAGGCGGTGGTGGATCTCAATCGACGACTGAATGAACCGCGTGCGAACGAGTACTACTGGCCCATGATCCGCGAATTGGAGGCGACGGGGCGATTGTGGGAGGCGTGGGGCTGGTGCCTGATCCACGAACGTGCGTCACTGCCGCGCAGCGCGGAGATCGCGGCCTGCATGCAGCGGCTGCGACCGCAACTGAATTTCCAACTGCCGCGCACGAGGCCAAACAGTCTGCCAGGAAGCGATCAGTCGTGGGAGCGGTTCCCGCTGCCGGACTGGTCGAAGATTGCGGCATCTGTCGGGGCGACTGGCGAAAGACCGGTCCAGCCACAGTCCATCATCCGGTTTGAAGATCGCGCCGCGCCTGCCGGTCTCGACTTTCGGTATGTCAACTCGTACTCGCCTGCCGAGGGGCGAAAGATTTACGAGACGATGGGGGCCGGGGTGGCGGTGCTGGATTTCGATGGGGATCGCTGGCCCGATCTGTATCTTCCCCAGGGAGCTCCCTCTGCGACTGGTGCGGTCGGTGAGGGCAGGGCAGGGCCGTCGGATCGGCTGTATCGCAATCGCCAGGGTGAGCGTCTGGTGGATGTCACGGAACTGTCGGGGATTCAAGAGCTCTCGTACTCTCAGGGAGTGGCCGCGGGGGATTTTGACTGTGACGGCTTTCAGGATGTGTACGTCGCCAATCTGGGGCGGAACTGCCTCTATCACAACAATGGAGACGGGACGTTCTCGGATGTCACGGAGTTGGCCGGGATTCAGCAGCAGGCCTGGACGGTGAGCTGTGCGATTGCGGACCTGAATGGAGACGGGCTGCCGGAATTGTTTGATGCGAACTATGCGCAGGGAGCCGATCTATTCACCCGCGTTTGTCCCGACGCCACAGGACGCAAGCTGGTCTGCCGGCCAACGGTGTTTGAAGCGGCGCTGGACACCGTCCTGTCCAACCGTGGGGACGGCACCTTTGAGGAGTTGCAAGCTTCGGCCGGACTCGATTTGCCGCAGGGGATGGGCCTGGGACTGCTGGTCGCGGATTTTAACAGCGACAACCGGCTGGATCTGTTTGTCGCCAATGACATGACGGCCAACTATCTGCTGATGAATGAGCAAGCGGTTGCCGGCCAGCCACCACGGTTTCAGGATGAGGCCCTGTTACGAGGCGTGGCGCTCGATCAGTTTGGCCTGGCGCAGGCGTGCATGGGGGTCGCCTCGGCTGATCTCAATCGAGATGGTGCCCTGGATCTGTTCGTTACGAACTTTGCGCAAGAGTCGAACACGCTGTATCTGTCGCAACCGGGCGGTTTGTATCTCGATCAGACGCAGTCGGCGCGATTGCGCGAGCCGAGCTTTGCCATGCTTGGGTTTGGGACCCAGTTCGTCGATGCGGACAACGATGGCTGGTACGACCTGGTCGTGTTGAATGGTCATATCGACGACTTCGGGAATGAACCCTATCGGATGAAACCGCAATTCTTTCGGGGAGGAGGGGATGGTCATTTCGTCGAGCTGTTTGCCCCGGAGGTGGGGCCTCTGCTTGACCAGCTTCGACTCGGCCGGGGTCTGGCCCTGCTCGACTGGAACCGCGACGGTCGCGACGACTTTGTCGCGACGGACCTCGAAGAGCAGGTGACCCTGGCCGAGAATCAGTCGGCGACCAAGCATCGGTCGTTGCGAATCCGGCTGATTGGCACGCAGAGCAGCCGGGATGCGATTGGCGCCAAGGTGCGAGTGACGGTCTCTCCGGGGGTCGAGCGGTATGGCCAGCTTACCGCCGGTGACGGGTATGAGAGCAGCAATGAACGGGTGTTGAGCCTGGGGGTGGGTGAGCGGGAGGTGGTTGATCGGGTGGAGATTACCTGGCCCTCGGGATCGATCACGCGGCGCGACGGGGTGCCTGTTGATCGCGAATGGCTGGTGATCGAGGGAAAGACGGAGTGGTAGTCGAAGCGGGATCCGGGAGAGGGACTGTTTTTTGTTGGTTGTGCGCGGAAGGTGTCGCTTCCTGTCGCTGCGCGATCCGACCACAAGGTGGTCGGACCACCCTTGTTTTTCCGTGCTTTCTGGAAAAGCGTTTGCGGCGGTACGGGGCACCTGATGATCACGCCATGGCCCAAGGTTCAGTGAGTCGAAAGCCCTGCCGGCGACAATGCGGTCGCTCCCATGGGCTGAGCCGGTCGCCTAACATGGCGGGCTATGAGTGCACGCACGCGCTGGTTTCGGTGGGTTTTGGGGCTGTTGGCCCTGGTCACGGCGTACGCGCTGTGCGTGTTTCCGCTGTATGACACCGACTTCTGGTGGCATCTGCGGACAGGCGACCTCATTCGGGCGACGGGGTCGATCCCTCAGGGCGACGTCTTCAGTTACACGCACTTTGGGGACGACTGGATCGACCTGCACTGGGGCTTCCAGGTGCTGGTCTCGGTCGTGTATCAGGTCTCGGGTGTCTCCGGGATCATTCTGGTCAAAGCGGCGGTGTACGCGGCGGCGGTGACGGTGGCGTGGCTGGCGGGTCGGCAGGCGGGGCCACGCCTTTCCGCACCCGATTTTGCCTGGTCGATTTGGCTATGGCTGATTCCGCTGGTGGGGATCAGCGGGCGGGCACTGGAACGGCCGGAAATGCTGACGGTGCTGTTCCTCGCGATCACGCTGTGGATCCTTGCGGAGGCTGAACGACGGCCCAAGCGGTTGTGGTGGTTGCCGCCGCTGTTTCTGGTCTGGGTCAACTGCCATGCGCTGTTTGTGATCGGGCTGATTGTCTGTGCGACGTGGGCGGTCGACCTGTTGATTCGGGGAGCGTTGGCACCGCGCTGGGGGCTTAAGCCTGTGGACGCGGCCGTTTCTGAACGGACAGTGCTGCTTGTTGCCGCGGGGGTGGTGCTCGCGCTGCTGGTGAATCCGTACTTCACCGATGGGCTGCTGTTTCCGCTGACGCTCTACCGGAAGTTTTCGGTGGAGCAGGAGTTTTATGCGACGCGGATTGGCGAGTTTCAGCGGCCGCTGGAGTTCTTTCAACGGGCGGGTTTCTCGAACATTTACCTCGATGCCCAACTGCTGACGGGGACGCTCACGCTGGCCGCTTTGCTAGTGGCGTGGTGGCGGGGGGACCGGCGGCCGTGGCTGGTGCTGCTGTTCCTCGCGTTCGGAAACCTGGCGCTGGAGGCGAGCCGGAACACGAGCCTGTTCTGTCTGGTCTGCGGGTTCGTGCTGGTGCAGTGTCTGCCGGCCCGTGTGGAACCAGTCCCCGTTCCGGAGTCAGGCTCAGGGACTCGGCGCGGGATTCCGCTGCGCGAGCAGTTGCTGGCGCTGGGGCTAGGCGTCTGGCTGGGGCTGATCTGGACGGGGGTCTGGAACGAACTGGGCGAGAAGAACAAGCCGTGTGAATTGCGAGAAGCGAATGCCTGGTTCATGCATGATGCGGTCAAGCTGGCAGGTCGACCCGGCATGCCCGGAATCGCGTTTGCGGCGCATATCGGCCAGGCGAGCGTCTACATGTATCACCTGGGCCCCGAGCGACTGGTCTTCATGGACCCGCGGCTGGAGGTGATGAGCCGCCAGACGTTCGAGCGGTTCGAGCAGGTCCAGCAGTTGATGGCGACGGGCAACCCGGCGTGGGAGGCGTTGGTTCGAACCTCTGCGGGGGAGTTGCCCGTCGTACTGCTCGACAGCCGTAGTTCGCGGCCCGCGATTGAGGGGCTGCTCCATACGCCGGGCTGGCGGATTGTCTTTGCCGATGCGAGCGGAGCGCTGTTCGTGCGTGAGGAGGTGGCCGAGCGGTTGAAGCTGCAACCGGCGGACATCGGCCCGCTGATGCGTCCGCCGCCGACGTGAGGGGCGGGTTCAGGTAGGTGGGCTGGTTGGCGGGGGGTGAGGCGGTGCCCTTATTTCACGTTGAGGCGTGATGGGCGACGTCGGGGAAGCCTCACGGCTTCCGCTACGATGAGGGTGGCGGGGGGCGTTTTAGGGGTTTGAACCGGGGAACTGGATCACCGGCTTGACACATTGCGCAGGGTCGACTTTCCTTAGATGCTGCCTGGCGGATGACGGCCAGGCAGCGTCCTTCCAAGCGAACACTTTCTGGACTTCGGGTTATGGCGACAGGTTCCGGTACTCCCGCGATTGTTCTTCACCGCGACGACAACGTCGCCGTCGCATCGCGGAGCCTGCCCAGCGAGTTCCCGCTTGAGATTCAGGGGCGGACGATTCCGCTGCGGCAGGCGATTGATCTGGGTCACAAGATCGCGATCAAGCCGATTCCGGTCCGGTCGCCCATCAAGAAGTTTGGTCAGACGATCGGATTCGCCACGACCGACATCGCCCCCGGTCAATGGGTCCACACGCACAACGTCGAGGCTGGTGCGCTCTCGCTTGATTACGCCCATGCCAGCGAAACACCCCCGCCGCCCACGCCGATCACGGGGCGGACGTTCCAGGGCTATCGTCGCCCCGATGGCAGATTCGCCACACGGAACTACATTGGTGTGGTGTCGACGGTGAACTGCGCGTCGCACACCTCGAAGTACATTGCGCGGCATTTCGACGAACGGTTGCTCGCCGATTTCCCGAATGTCGACGGGATCGTACCGGTGATGCACAAGACCGGCTGCGCCATGCAGTACGGCGGCGACGACCACATCCAGCTCTCGCGCACGCTGGGCGGGTTCGCGCAGCATCCGAACTTTGGGGCGTATCTGCTGGTGGGACTCGGTTGCGAGACGGCCCAGGGGTCGTTCATGGTCGAGAAAGAGGGACTCGTTCAGATCGCGATTCCAGGGGCCAAGCCCACGCAGCCGCCGCTGATGCTCACGATTCAGGATGAGGGGGGCGTCCGCAAGACGATTGAGCGTGGAGTCGAGGTGCTCAAGGAACTGCTCCCCCAGGTCAACCAGGCGCGTCGCGAACCGATCGATGTTGCAGAGCTGATCCTCGGCACGAATTGTGGCGGCAGCGACGGCAACAGCGGCGCCACAGCGAACCCGGCCCTGGGGTTTGCCAGCGATCTGCTGGTTGCCTGCGGGGCGACGACGGTCCTCGCCGAAACGACGGAAATCTATGGCGGCGAGCACACGCTCACCCGCCGGGCCATTTCGCGGGAGGTGGGCGAGAAACTGCTCGAACGGATTCGCTGGTGGGAGCATCACACCGCGATGTTCGGTGTGCAGATCAACAACAACCCGTCGGTGGGGAACAAAAAGGGCGGACTGACGACGATCTACGAAAAGTCGCTCGGGGCGATTGCCAAGGGCGGGACGACGGCGCTTAGGGATGTGTTCCTGTTCGCCGAACCGATCCGCACGAAGGGCTTCGTGATTATGGATACGCCGGGGTTCGACCCGGTCAGCGTGACGGGTCTTGTCGCTGGCGGCTGTAACGTCGTCGTGTTCACGACCGGGCGGGGAAGCTGCTTCGGCTGCAAGCCGGTGCCGTCGATCAAGATCGCGACGAACACGCCGATGTACGAACGGATGGAACCGGATATGGACATCAACGCCGGGGTGATTTTGGACGG
>JAIXZD010000273.1 GCA_027489895.1 Planctomycetaceae bacterium | reverse complement strand
GGGAGCACTCAGCTGCGAATCCCGGCCTCGTGGTTGTTTCAGCAGGCAGGGTACTGGGAAAGCGGCGAATCTGCAGTTGGCGAGGACGGCTCTTATCCCCAGACGATCCGTTTCGGTTGTGGACGTCGAAAAGCACTGCTGGGCAAGCCAGCAGTGGTAACCGGCGCACGCCGTGGTCGACGCAAGTCGGGCCAGGGCGATTCAATGGATCTGGCCTCTTTCTTCCGCATTTTTGGAACACACCGTTCCAGAGAACCCGCGCTCGAAATCCACGCGTTCGCCGTCGGGCTGTGCCCGACGTGCTGTCACGTTTCTTTTGAGATCGATCTGCTCCAGTCTGGCACGTCGGGCATAGCCCGACGGCGAACGGCTTTTCAGACTGATCAATCGGTGCAAGGCGGTGAATGTCGAAAAGCACTGCTGGACAAGCCAGCAGTGGCACCCGCGCGATCGAGACATGCGTGCTGATGTCTCGTCGCAACAACAGCTCACGGAAAACCGCGGTGCTTCACACCAGTTCCGAGATCGGCGTGCCTTCTGAGAGGATGGGCATCGGCCTTCCCGAGTGGTCGAGGAAGGAGCGTTCCGGGTCGATGCCGAGGTGCCGGTAGACGGTGGCCCAGAGGTCGCCGGGGACGAGAGGGCGGTCTTTCGGGACTTCGCCCTTGGCGTTCGTCGAGCCGATCACCTGGCCCGTCCGCAGGCCGCCACCGGAGACGATCAGCGACATGGCGCTCGGCCAGTGGTCCCGACCCGGTTGCATGACACCCGTCTGGCTGCCGACAACGGAGTTGACGCGCGGCGTGCGGCCGAATTCCCCGGTGACGACCAGCAGCGTCTTCTTGTCGATCCCGCGGGCGTAGATGTCTTCGATCAGGGCGGTGACGGCCTGGTCGTACAGCGGGAAGCGGATCTTGGCGTCGTCCCAGATGTGGCAGTTGACGGCGTGCGAGTCCCAGTTGTAGGTCCCCGCCTTCAGCCATTCGATCCCCGATTGATAGGGGTTCTCGACGACAACCGTCACGAAGCTGCAACCTGCCTCGACGAGCCGCCGTGCCAGGAGCAGGCGCGTCCCCCAGGCATGTTTCCCGTACCGAGCCTTGACGTGGTCCGGTTCATGGGAGAGGTCGAACGCCTGCCGGGCGCGGCCGCTGGTGAGGATGCCCGCGGCGCGGCTGTTGAAGCCATCCATCGCGGCCATCGTGCCGGATTTATCGACCGAGCGGCGGAGTCGGTCGAACTGACCGAGCAGGGCGAGACGATTGTCGAGCCGGTCAGACAGGCTGTTGTCGAGGGCGATGTTGGGGACTTTGAAGTCGGGCTTGCTGGGGTCGCCGGGGATGGCGAAGGGGACGTAGGCGGGGCCGAGGTAGGCCGAGCCGAAGGCGAACACGTCGACGCCTTCGCGGCCGGGATCGGTGAACGAGATGTAGTTGGGCAGGCCGTTCTGGCGGTCCTCGCGGCATTTCGCCACGACACTGGGGCAGGCGGGGTAGTCGAGGACGGTGTCGACGGGTGTTTTGGGGTCGCGGGCCGCCATCAGCTTTTTGTGACCGCCGCCGTGGTCGGCGAAGTTGTGCGAGATCGAGCGGATGACGCTGTACTTGTCGGCGCACTTCGCATGCAGCGGCATCAGCTCGCAGACATCGAGCCCGGAGATGTTCGTCGCGATCGGCTGGAACGCGCCGCGGTACTCGGCCGGGGCGTTCGGCTTCATGTCGTACATGTCCATGTGCGGCGGCCCGCCGGGCAGCCAGACAAAGATCACGGAGGTGTCGTCGCGATTGGCGGCGGCTTCACCGGCCTCGGCACGGAGACGGAACAGGTCGGCGAGGCCCAGCCCACCGAGGCCGAGCATCCCTGCCTGGAGGAACGAGCGTCGGGAAACCGGCCCCGGACAGGCGACGGGAGCGGCCATCGAGGAGCGCGGGCGGGAAGAATTCGGTTGCGACATGTTTGGCCCCTGACAATCCACTCGACCCACTCTGCTGAAGGCGGCGGGATGACAAGCATCACCTGACGCACTCCAGATCGTCCAAATGCGCCGCGTCACCGCGCCGGGTTCCACACCACTTAACCATAGCTCGGCCACTCTAATGAATCAATCGGATTCGATTGAACGGGAACTTGACGGCTGTTCCGGCGGGACGGTTTGGGGGGATTGATGCGAGGTAGCACGGGGCGAGACCACCGAAACTTCAGGCCTGACGCGGGGTTTGGTTACCACGGCAGCGACCGTTTTGCCCGATCGAGGGCCCCCGGCCCGTTCCGCGGTGAATGCGTTCTGGGGCGAAATCTGGCAGCTTGAGTGTCTCCGCAGACACTTCAGACACTGCCACCATTTTTCGACGCGTCGTGAATTCGCACACCGACGGAGACTCCGATTGATGAGAATCCTGTTCGCGGCCTGGCCGCTGTGGATGCTGTTGACGACTGTGGGAAGCGCGGCCGAGCGGCCCAACATCGTCTTCATGCTGGCGGATGATCAGGCCTGGAACGGCCTGTCGGTCGCCATGCATCCTGAGGTGGCGGGGTCCAAGGGAGACATTTTTCACACGCCGAATCTGGAGAAACTCGCAGCCCAGGGAATGCGATTCTCCTCGGGCTACGCACCGGCCTCGGTCTGTTCTCCGACACGGATCAGTTTGATCACCGGAAGAAGTCCAGCCGCGCTTCATTGGACCAAGGCGGCTCCGCCGGAAACCGGTCACAAGCTGGTTGAACCGCGAAACATTCGCAGCATTCCGGCCAACGAAACCACGCTGGGCGACATCTTACGCCAGGCCGGTTACACGACGGCTCATTACGGCAAGTGGCATCTCAGCGGCGGCGGGCCGGGAAAACATGGCTTCGACGAATCGGATGGCGACACCGGGAATGAGAACGCGTATCAGTTCCAGGACCCCAACCCCGTAGACATTTTTGGCATGGCCGATCGCGCGGCGGCGTTCATGGAGAACAGCTCCCGGGCCGGGAAGCCGTTCTACATCCAGCTTTCGTGGAACGCGTTGCATGCATCGGAAAATGCCAACCGGGCCACGCTCGCCAAATATGAACGACAACTGGGCGGCGAAAACCGCAAGCGCATCACGACGGCGGCGATCACGGAAGACCTCGACACCGGCGTCGGGCGCGTCATGGAGGCCATCGAACGACTCGGACTGACCGGCACGACCTACGTGATCTACATGGCCGACAACGGTGCCGGCGGAGGCAAAAAGGTCCTGGCCGGAGGCAAGGGCGGCGTTTGGGAAGGGGGCATCCGCGTCCCCTTCATCGTGCGTGGACCGGGCGTGAAACCGAATTCATGGTGTCACACGCGAGTCGTCGGCTACGACCTCTTTCCAACCTGCTGCGAGTGGGCGGGGATCGATCCCGGTACACTTCCCAAGGGACTCGAAGGTGGCAGCATCGCTTCGCTTCTGAAGAACGCAGGGCGCGGTGAAGTGCAAAGGCCTCGCGAAGAACTCGTGTTTCACTTTCCGCATTATCAAGGCGACACACCCCATTCGGCGATCCTGCTGGGTGATTTGAAGCTGCTGCATTTCTATGAAGACAACCGTGATCTGTTGTTCGATCTGACGAATGACCTCGGGGAACGCGACGACCTTGCCGCTCAACGCCCCGACGATGTGAAGCGGTTGCGGGAGCGGCTCGATCGGTATCTCGCGGACGTCAAGGCGCAGTTCCCGACACCGAATCCGAACTTCGACCCCGATCAGCCGATGGAACCGAGAAAACGCGGTGGGAAGAACAAGCCCGGGAAACCCGCGAAGAATTGAGAAGCCTGCCGTGTGGCGATTCCCAGGACAGATCCAGGAGACTGAGATGCGAGTTCCCCTCCAGGCCGGACGGCTGCTGCTGGCCTTCGGGTTAATCAGCTCGATCGCTCTCGCCCATCCCGGCCATTCGCATCGCAAGGGCACGCCGAACGCGGCCGACCATCAGGCGGCCGCGGCGGAACGAACCTGGGCCGCGTCGACCGGCGCGTTTCGAGAACAGGGTTCGTTCGTCATGGCGCGGGAGGGGCTCGTCCAGATTCGCCGCGACGACGATTCATTGGTCACGCTCCCCATCGCGCTCCTGCCGAACGAGGATCAGGACTGGATCGAACGGCGCATGTCCGAGATTCGACGCCTTGCGGAGAGCAACGGACGACTGATGCAAGCGGATCAACACGGCGAGGGCCTCCCACCGGGAGAGTTGCTCCTCGCCCAGTTGGAATCTCGAAAGGCGGGATCGAAGGTGGCACGCTCGGACGCTCCTGCAATCGCCCAGGCCTTCGAGGCGTTCGTTAAGCTCAAGGCGATTGAGACTCGCTGGGACGATCGCTTCTTCTACGTCGAATCGAACGGGTTACCCAATCATCCGATGATGGTGGGCATCACCGCCTGGCAACAACACGTGCCGCTGCCGCCGAAGTCCGTCGGCACCAACGCCTGGCAGCTCCCCCTGCATC
>JAIXZD010000529.1 GCA_027489895.1 Planctomycetaceae bacterium | reverse complement strand
GACGTGGCCCCGCGGGCGAGCAGTTCGGCTCTCAATGTCGAGAGCGTCCGCCCGGTATCGAAAATGTCGTCGAGCAGCAGCACGGGGAGGTTCTGCAGGTTGGGCAGACCATCCAGATCGAACCGCAACTCACCCGGACGGGTCGCTTCACCACGATAACTGGAGGCCTGAATCAGGGCGATCCGGACAGGCCGGGAAATAGCGCGGACCAGATCGGCCAGAAACAGGACGCAACCGGTGAGCACCCCGACGATGACGAGCGGCCCCTCGGGGAATTCGCGATCAATGCGGCTTCCCAGGCGTTCGACTTCGCGACGAATGTCGGCAGCGGCAAGCAGCGTGCGCATGACGGGCCGGGCCTTGGGGCGACAACTTTGGATTTACGAAGAGGGCTTGCGCGACGCGGGATCGGGCCGGAAGAACTTCATCGATTCCCGAACGACCGTCCGCCGCGAGGCGAGTCGCACCAGCAGTGACAGAATGTAGTTCTGCCAGCCCGAGACGATGTACTGCCGCTTCGATTCCAGCGCCTTGAGGGCCGACTTCACGACCGGCTTCACTTCCTGGAAGCTGCGTTTCTGCAGGAACTCGGGGGCACCGGCCACATCGAAAAACTCGGTCTTCGTGGTGCCGGGGCAGAGGGCGGTCACCGTCACGCCCCGCTCGCGGCATTCGGCCCAGAGCGACTCGGTGAGGTGCAGCACATACGCCTTGCTGGCCGCATAGGCGCCCATGTAGGCCACGGGCTGGAACGCGGCGACAGAGGCGACGTTGATCACTCCGCCATGGCCGCGGGCCAGCATGTCCGGCAGCACGCGGTAGCAGAGGTCGGTCAGGACGGAGATGTTGAGGCGGATCATTTCCAGGACCCGCTCGCGGGGGACCTGGTCGATCTCGCCCACGAGGCCAAACCCGGCGTTATTCACCAGCAGTTCGACCGTTTTCCCGCGCCGGGCGACTTCCTCGAGAAGTTGGGCCGGACCGTCATTCGAGACGAGATCGCAGACGATGATCTCGGTTTTGGTTCCGTGCGCCTGGTGCAGTTCCTCGGCCAGTTTGGCCATCGGAGCTTCGCGGCGCGAGGTGAGAATGAGGTGCATCCCTCGCGCGGCGAGTTGCCGCGCGAACTCCGCACCAATCCCGGAGGAAGCACCCGTAATGAGCGCCCAATGATCGGCGTAGGCCCTTAACACCGTCCGAGTGCCCCCTCAAGCTGTGATGTTTGAAAACCGTGGGATTATAGCGTCCGGAATCACGAACAACCACGCCGGGAGGGTTTTCCCAGGGGGAGCGGTGCCATTGCGCAAGCCTGAATGTCTGTGATGAACTGGCGAGCCACGAGCGGGGGGCGTTCTCAAGGGGCGACTGTTTCCAACGCAGTCGTTTCAACTGGAGACAAATCCGGGCTATTCTGCTGGCGATCGGACGATCGTTCGATCGACCACCCGACCAGACTCCTGAGATCGCAGGCGACAAGGACAGCACTCGATGGCTACGAACGGCGCGCTCAACCGGAAACTTCGCATGGCCCTGGCGGGCGGGGGACAGGGTTCGTTTATCGGACGGGTCCACGCGACCGCTGCCGTTCTCGACAACCGGGCCGCCCTTGTGGCCGGGGCGCTGTCGTCGAATGCCGAAAAGTCAAAAGCCTCGGCCGCGGACTACGACATTCCCGTGAGTCGCGCCTACGGGTCGATCCACGAACTGGTCGCGGCCGAAAACAAACTCCCTGCCGACCAGAAGATCGACTTCGTCTCGGTCGCCACGCCCAACCACACGCACTTCGAGATTGCCAAGGCAGCGCTCGAAGGCGGGTTCAATGTCATCTGCGACAAACCGCTGACATTCGACCTCGCCCAGGCGGAAGAACTGGCCAAGGTCGTCACGAAGTCGGGCTGCGTGTTCGCCGTGTCGCACAATTACACCGGCTATCCGCTCGTCCGCCAGGCCCGGCAGATGATTCAGTCGGGAGAGCTGGGCGAGATTCAGGCGATCCGGTCGAACTACATTCAGGGCTGGCTGCGGACCCGGCTGGAAACCAGCGACCAGAAGCAGGCGGCCTGGCGAACAGACCCCAAGAAGTCCGGGGCCGCCGGCTGCTTTGGTGACATCGCCACCCACGCCTACAACCTGGCCCGCTACATGACAGGAGTGCTTCCGGCGGAACTCTCCTGCCACCTGAAGATTTTCGAGCCGGGCCGGGCGCTGGATGACTACGGCCACGCCGTCATTCGCCTGGAGAACGGCGGGCTGCTCACCGTCACGGCCAGCCAGATCTCTCACGGGCGCGAGAACGATCTGTTCATCGAAGTCGACGGGACGAAGGGTGCTCTCTCCTGGCGGCAGGAAGAGCCGAACGTGATGATCGTCCGCCGCAACGGGTCGCCCCACGCGATGTACACGCGGGACCCGAATGCCCCGTTCATGAACGAATCGGGCAAGGCGGCCTGCCGTCTCCCCTCGGGTCATCCCGAAGCGTTCTTCGAGGCGTTCGCCAACGTCTACCGCACCGCCTACGACGACATGATCAAGCGGGCCACGGGCGAGAAGTTTTCGCAGACCGAAACGATTTACCCCAACATCTGCGACGGCGTCGAAGGGATGTACTTCATCCAGCAGTGCGTCGCGAGCTCGGCCCAGAACGGGGCGTGGGTGCCAGCGAAGCATCCGCTCGCCCGGAAGTAGGTGGTTGGGTTTCGGAACGCTCACGCGTTCCGCTACGACGACAGAGAAACCGGTCTCAAAATCCCGGAGGGTTTCCGGGCGATGGGCGGGTTCGTTACGAGATAGATCGAAAGCGATTGGTTGCGCATGAGTCAGACGGCGTTTCTGTTTCCGGGCCAGGGTGCCCAGCATGTCGGGATGGGCAAACTGCTCGTCGAGAAATCGGCCGCAGCCAAGGCGCTGTTCCAGCAGGCGAACGACATTCTCGGGTTCGACCTGACGCAACTGTGCTTCGAGGGGCCGCAGTCCGAACTCGATAAGACGAATGTCAGCCAGCCGGCACTGTTCGTCGCGAGCCTCGCGGCCCTCGAGGTGCTGAAAGCGGAATCACCCGAAGTGGTCGCCGGCTGCACGCACACGGCCGGGCTGAGTCTGGGCGAATACACGGCGCTGGTCTTCGCCGGAGCGCTCGGGTTTGAGGACGGGCTCCGCGTGGTGCGGGCGCGGGGCGTGGCAATGCAGGCGGCCGCGGAAGCGACCCCCTCGGGCATGGTCAGCATCCTGATGCTCGATCGCGAGAAGGTCTCCGAACTCTGCCAGGCGGCGAGCGAGGCCGGGCCCATTCAACCCGCCAACTACCTCTGTCCGGGGAACATCGTCGTGTCGGGCGTGAAGCCCGCCTGTGCGCGGATCATGGAACTGGCGGAAGCGGCCGGGGGAAAAGTTGTGCCGCTCGCGGTCGCCGGTGCGTTCCATACGAACATCATGAAGCCCGCCGACGAACAGTTGGCCGCGGCGCTGGCGGGGGTGAAGCTCGTTTCGCCACGGATTCCCGTGGTCTCGAATGTCGATGCCCGTCCCCATGCCGATCCGGAAGAGATTCGCGCGCTGCTCGTCCAGCAGGTGCTCAACCCCGTCCGCTGGGAAGATTCGGTCCGGTACCTGCTCGAAGGCGGAGTCGAAACGTTTTACGAAGTCGGCCCCGGCAAGGTGCTGAAGGGTCTGATGAAACGGATCGACCGGAAAAAGGAAGTCATCTCGGTCAACGACACGCCCTGATCGGGTCCGCTCGCGTGGGCGCGGGATAGCGTTTGCGAATCCGTTTGGACTCATTCACACAAAGACGCAAAGGAACAGCCGGTTTAAGGACGCGCGAACGGACCTCACTTCGCAGCGCGAACTGTGGAGTGGTCTTCCGGCGGTGGTCCGCGAGACGAACTCTTCTCATAAACCCCTGGTCAAACCTGCGCCCCTCCAGACAAAACAAACAGAGCCACATTCTTAACCGCATACTCACTCCGGCGGCTGACGCACCGGATTCCCCTTGGGTCTGCCTTTCCTTTGCGTCTTTGTGTGAATGAGCCTCCCAGAATCGACTCGCCCTCAAACCCCGTGTTGCACCCGGCTCGCCTGTTAGCGCGCAGATTGCCGTAGCCTCGTCTAGCCGAATCTGCGATTCTCCCGCCCACTGGGGCAGGGCAGGGGATCGGTGGTCCCCCGGCAGGGATCAGCCGGGTGGTTAAGAGGCGGCGGGCGAAGGACATGGATGCAGTCGCGCGAGTGCCCTGGGGAATCGTACTGGCGAGTCTGGGACTGATGGTCCTCGGGCTGGCAGGGATCGAGCGCGGCGACGAACTGTCGCAAGCCGGGGTCTTTCACGACAAGCAGCTGGTCTGGATGGCGCTGGCGATTCCCGTCGCGATTCTCGCGGCCTGGTGGCCTTACCGTCCGCTCCGGCATTGGGGCTACCTCGTTCTGGCGATCGGGATCGTCGGGCTGCTGCTCGTGTTTCTCTTTCCGCCGCGGTGGGGATCCCGGCGGTGGATTCCCCTCGGGCTGATGTACTTCCAGCCTTCGGAACTGGCCAAGCTCGGAGTGATTCTCGGGCTGGCGCGGTATCTGATGTATCGCGAGAACTTTCGGAGTTGGTCGGGGCTGATCGTCCCCTTTCTGATCACCCTGGTGCCGATGGCGCTCATCCTAAAAGAACCCGACCTGGGGACGGCCTTGCTGTTCCTGCCGATTCTGTTTGCGATGCTGTTTGCGGCCGGGGCGCGCCCAACTCACCTGCTGGCCGTGGTGCTGATGGGGGTCGTCGCCTCCCCCGTGCTCTGGCTGGGGATGAGCGCCGAGCAGCAATCGCGCATCACGGCCGTCCTGCAGCAGCGGGATGGGGGACCGACACCGCGTGGCGATGGCTATCACCTGCATCAGTCGAAGCAGGTGCTCGCCCTGGGAGGGCCGTGGGGCAGCGCGGTCAACGGCCAGACGGTCGATGATCGCCGCGAGTATTACCTCCCCGCCTGCCGGACCGACTTTGTGCTCTGCATGATCGGCGAGCGGTTTGGCATCGCGGGGACGCTGGGAGTGCTGGGGCTGGCGCTGGTGCTGTTTGCCCAGGGGCTGTCGGTCGCAGCGGCGACGAACGAGCCGTTCGGGCGACTCGTCGCTACGGGGGTCGTCGCGCTGCTTGCCGCGCAGACGATCATCAATACCGGCATGACCGTGGGACTGATGCCGATCACGGGCATCACGCTCCCGCTGGTGAGCTACGGCGGATCGAGCCTGCTGTTCACCGCCGTGACGATCGGTCTGCTGGTGAACATCGCGGTTCGGCCAGGCTACGAGCTCTCGGCGACCCCCTTCCGCTTCGCCCGCTGAGTGTCGCGGCCAACGACCGGCCCGGCGCATGGTGGGCAGTGCCCACCCTACAGCCGATAGAACCGGCAAGGTCGACGCAGACGTATCGGTCCGGCTGGGGAAAGGGGGGTGTCCTTCCGGCCTGAGGCGAAAACGCAACGCATGGTTAAGCGGTGGTCCGTCATCACGTCGCCTGACCTTTCCAGAGGCCCATTGCCTTTGGGCGGCATGGCGTGAGGGCGGACTGCGGACCAGTGCTTCGCCGTTCGTTCGTCAGCCCCCGTGTCCCCGATGCCGATTTCGTTCGCCACGATCGTTCGTGACTCCGTTCTGGCGGTGATTCATCGCCCGCTGCGCTGTCTGCTGATTGGGGCGGCGACCCTCGGGGTTGTCCTCGCCGGCTGGTCGCTCGCGCCCCGGTCGTACAGTTCGGAAGCGAAGCTGTTTGTCCGCGTGGGCCGCGAAACGGTGACTCTCGACCCCACGGCCACCACCGGCCAGACGATCGCCATCTACGAAGCTCGCGAGACCGAACTCAACTCGGCCCTCGATATTCTCACCAGCCGCGCCGTCCACGAGATGGTGGTCGACCGGCTCTCGCCCGCCGTGGTCCTCGGGACCGTGGCGGTCCCCGCACACGTTCCGCCACTGCAACGCCCGGAACGCGGCCTCGCCTCGATCGCCAGTGAGGGTCCGGCCGCCCCCACGGCATCGGCCTCCACCCCGGTCGCCCCCCCCGAGGCGGAACGAACTGCAGGACTCAGCCAGCGCGAGCAGGCCATCCAAAGCCTCGCCAAACTGGTCTCCGTCGCGCAAGGCAAGAAGTCGGGCGTGATCACGATGACCGCCAAAGCGACCTCGCCCGAACTGGCTCAACGGATTCTCGAAGCGACGGTCGACTGCTTCCTCATGCAGCATCTGCGGATGAATCGCACCGTCGGTTCGTACGAGTTCTTCGTCGAGCAGGTCGAGTTAGGACGCGCCCAGCTCCACCGCGCCGCGGAAGAGTTGCGTCAGGCCAAGAACAAACTGGGTGTCACCTCGATCGAGGGCCATCGCAAGCTGCTGCAGGACCAGCTCACGGTCCTGTCGACCGCGCGAGTGGAAGCCGACAGCACGCTGGCCTCCAGCGAAGCGACCGCGCGGGAACTTCGGAAGTCTCTGAACCGGGTTCCGGCGCAACTGGTCAGCCAGGAAGTGACTGGGCTGGCTGGTGACGGTCGCGACCGAACCAGGCAGCAACTGTCGGAATTGGAGCTGCGCGAACGGCAACTCCTGACGAAATTCACGGCCGTCCATCCCGAAGTGATCGCCGTCCGGGAACAGGCGAATCGTGCCAAGGAACTGCTCGCCAGTCGTGACGAAGCGGCCCAGCGGACTCGCGCCCCGAATCCGATCGCCCAGCAGCTGGAAGTCCGCCTGACCGAAGAAGACGCCAAAGCCGCCGCCGCCCGTGCCCGTGCCGATGTGCTCGCCGCTGATACCCGCGTGGTGATGTCGCGACTGGAAACACTCAACGCCAGCGAGGGCGAGATCCAACGGCTCGAAAAGCAGGTGGAGACGTTGCAGGCCGGGCTGAAAACCTACGTCGAAAAAACAGAACAGGCCCGCATCCATCAGGCGCTGGAAGCCGAGCGGATCTCGAATGTGAACGTCGTCCAGCCACCCTCGCTCTCGGCGAAATCCAACAGCCCAAGCGGAAAGACCGTGGGGCTATTGGGCGTGGTCCTCGCCGTGCTGAGCGGCGTGGGTCTGCCGCTCGGCTGGGAACTGGGTCGCCGGGGCGGCCCGCCCCTGCTGGCCATCCTCTCCGCGCCGCCGGGCGAGGCCTGATCAGACCCTGGAATCGGCACGCACACAACTCATCCCCCGACGCGACTCCCCTCAAAGACTTCCGCTGGAAACCACACCATGCCGTTCTGCAAGTTGCTGCGTCAACTGAAGATCGACCCCTCGGACCGCTGGGGACGGTCGATCGATTTCCTGCATCGTCCCGACCGCTTTCGCGACCTGCTCGACCGGGAACGGATGCGGGCCGATCGTGGACACACGTCGTTCAGCCTCGCCGTCTTCACGCTGCCGATTGACGACGCCGAGGCGCTGCGAATTCTGATTCGCCTCGAACAGCGGCTGCGACTGACCGACCACGCCGGGTTCATGGATGTGCAGCGCGTGGGTGTCATCCTCTGGAACACCAGCGAAGACGGCGCCTGGGAATTTGTCTCGGCGATGAAGGACCTGTTCGAACCGCACGAAGCCAAGGCCGAGGTCTATCTCTACCCGACCTATCAACCTCCGAACCCGGACCGTCCGGGCGACGACGGCACCTCGACCGACCTCCGCAAACGGCCCGAAACGCAGGCCGCCGAAGAGCTGTTCGTGCGGCGGATGCCAGGCTGGAAGCGGGCCGTCGATATCGTCGGCGCCTGCATTGGACTGGTGCTGCTGGCCCCGCTCCTGGCGCTGACCGCCGCCGCGATCCAGTGGACCTCTCCCGGCCCGGTCCTGTTCACTCAGAAGCGGGATGGGTTCGGCGGCCGTCCGTTCACGATCTACAAGTTCCGCACGATGCGCGTCGGGGCCGATGCCGAGAAGGCCGCACTGCGTGCCCAGAGCGAACAGGATGGACCAGCGTTCAAGATGACCAACGACCCGCGGATTACCCCGCTGGGCCGGTTCCTTCGCAAAAGCTGCATCGACGAGCTGCCCCAGTTGTGGAATGTGCTGCGGGGCGAGATGTCGCTCGTCGGCCCGCGTCCACTCGACAGCCGCGAGATGGCCCGCTGCCTGGGTTGGGAACGTCGACGCCTGGAAGTGACGCCGGGGCTGACCTGCATCTGGCAGGTCTACGGCAAGCCGAAGGCGGTTTCGTTCAAAGACTGGATGCGAATGGATATTCGCTACCTCCGCGCCCGCACCTTCCTGCACGACGCCCGGCTCGTGGTCAACACCGTCTTCTCCGTCGCGCTCAACCGCAAGAACAGCTAGGGCTCCATTCATCACCTGGCGTCAGGTGGCGTCAGACGGGAGCAAGTCAAAAAGCAAAAGTCAAAAGTGATGGTGTCAGCCAGGCACTGGAACCCCGGTTCCGGCAGCCGCGTCCCGCCCGATCACCTCGTTACGACGACAGCTCAACATAGTCCTCTTTTTGCCAGACGCTCTCTCGCTCGAGGAGCATGCGGCGATCCCGGATGGAAGACCCATGACAAACGATCTGCGAACACTGCTAACGGGGATTCCCGCCGATCTGCGAGCCGCCAACGCCCGGGACCTTCGCTTTCGGGAATGGAAGCAATGGCTCATCGGGCATGCCGCCGCGCCGCTCAGCCGACTGTATGGCCCATCCGACCCGGCGTCGTTCGGAATCCTGATGTATCACCGAGTCTGCTGGCCGGTCCCTGGACTGCCCACGCCGACCTGGAACGTCACGCCAAACAAGTTTGCCGCCCAACTGCGGGGCCTGCTGGACCGCGGCTTCCAGGCCTGGCCGCTGGAGTTGATTCTGGCGTTCCGCGCCCGCAACCGGCCCCTGCCGCCGCGAGTGTTTGCCGTCACGTTCGATGATGGCTACGAGAACAACCTCACCGAGGCCCTGCCGATTCTGGACGAATACAGCGTCCCGGCGACGGTCTTTCTCGCGACCAACTACCTCGGCACCGACCGACCGTTTCCGTTCGATGACTGGTCTGCCGCAGGTTCGCATGCCGCCCCCTCCTCGACTTGGCGACCACTCTCGCTGGACCAGTGCCGTGCGCTCCGCGACAGCGAACTGGTGTCGCTCGGCGCGCACACACATACCCACGCCGATTTTCGCAACCATCCCTTCGAGTTCGCACTCGACCTGGAACACTGCGTCGAAACGCTCGCCACGCGGTTTGGCGTCACCGACCCCGTGCTCGCGCTCCCCTATGGCTGCAAAGCCACCGGAACCGCAGGACCCATGTTCAGCCAGATCGCTCGTCAGTCGGGCTGCATTGGTTGCCTGTCGACCGAAGCGGGAGTCGTGCCGCTCGCGTCCGATCCGTTCGATTGGGGCCGATTCTATGTCGGATCCGGCGATACCTCCGAAACGATTGCCGCCAAGCTCGATGGCTGGTGGGACCGGGTTCGCGGCGCACTCCGGATGGCGCGGCAGAGTTGGATCGGATCGCGCTCGGGCATGGTCGCTCGTGAAGGCATCCGTGATATCGGCAATCCTGCCCCGTCCCACTCCGTCACGACCACCCCAGACCATGAAGAGTTGGCCGTCGCTGGGGCTTCCGCGGAGTCTCTGTGATGGCGGTTGATCTCGTCGAACAGCCCGCGTTACGCGAGCCATCCCAACGAACCGTCCCGCGACCGCTGCCCCGTCTCCCCGGTTCTGAACGGGCCACTCCGCCGGAACCGGTCGCCTCGGTGATCGTTTCGGTGGATCCGGCCGAGGCACCGCGCGCTATCCAGCCCGCTCCGCCCGCTAGCGTCCCGCGCTGGCTCGCCCGCGGACTGGCGCTCGCCCGTCATCCAGGGGTCTGGTCGATTGCCGACCAGGCGCTTGTCAGCGGAACAAGCTTCGTGACGGGCATCGCCATCGCCCGCTGTTGCTCGCGGGCCGAACTCGGCCTGTTCGCCCTGGCCGTCAGCCTCGTCGCGCTCGCCCGCGCGATTCAGGAACAGTTGGTCACGGCTCCCTACATGGTGTTCGCGGGCCGCATGCACGGGTCGCGGCTCGCCACATACACCGGCAGTTGCCTCGCCCATCAACTGCAGCTCACCCTTGCCTTTGTCGGCCTGTTTGGATTCGCCTGGTTAGGTACTTGGTGGACCAATGGCTGGTCGGAACTGCAGACCCTGTTTCCGGCCCTCGTGCTGGCGCTCCCCTGCCTGCTCTGCCGCGAACATGTCCGGCAGACCTCGTTTGGCCTGCTCCGCCCCGGAGCGGCCATCGCCGTCGATTTCGTCGCCACCACAACTCAGCTCGGCCTGATGCTGCTGCTGTGGCGCTTCGAACAGCTGACGATTCCCCACCTGTTCCTGGCAATGGGTGCCGGCTGCGCAATCGCCACCGCCGGGTGGCTGCTCGCCCTTTCAAACCAATGGACGATTCAGAACAAACGCATCCGGTACGACTTCCTTCGCAACTGGCGGCTGGGCCGCTGGGCACTGGCCTGCCACCTCGTGGGGCAGTTGTCTCCCTATCTGATGCCGTGGGTGCTTGCGGGGTCACACGACATCTCCGCGGCCGGCCTGCTCGCCGCCTGCACCACGCTCGTAGGCCCCGCCAACCTGCTCGTGACCGGCTATGCCAACCACCTCACACCCAAGGCCGCCCGCGCCTTTGCTCAAGGTGGCGCTGCGGCCCTCAAGCCAATCGTCCTCGGGACGATGCAGTTGTTCTCCGTGATCCTGGGACTGTTCTGTCTGGTCGCCTGGATCGCTGGTGGATCGCTGATTGAACTCGTCTACGGAGCCAGCTTCTCCGACGCGACCGCCGGATCGCTCCTGACGCTGCTGGCCCTCGCGATCCTCGTCAACAGTCTGGGGACGATTGCCGGCAATGCCCTCTGGGCAATGGAGCGGGCCTCGGCCAACTTGCGGGCCGATATCGCCACGCTCGCCGTCACACTCGTCTCCGCCGCGGTTCTGGTGCCCGCCTGGGGGGCACTCGGCTGTGCGACCGCGAGCCTCGTCGGCGCCGCCGCCGGCGCCGGCCTGAGGATCTGGATTCTCGTCGATGTCTTCACGCACAGCGCGGCACCGACGACCGCCACGCCCCATCCCGTCTCACCCGGTCTTGTCCATCCGGAGCCGCAGAGATGACGGCTCCACTGACCCTCCCCTGGCCAGAGGCGGCAACCAGCGCGCCCGTCACGCCAGCACCTGCCGTCGCCACCCCGCAGACAGCCCGTGGATCAACGCACCGCGCCTATTTCGTCGGCACGGCGCTCATTCTCGGTCTCTGCTTCCTGATGACCGAGCACGATCCCACGGTTTCGCGGCATAACGATTTCTCCCTCTCCGCCGAAGACATGCAGGCGGAAGCCGGTGGTGGCAATGCCATCCGCCGCATCGCCTTTCTGACGATCGCCGCCTGGGGACTCGCGGGCAGTCTGCTGACTGCGACGGGAGTATTTCGCGATTCCAGACAGCCCGACCGTCGTCCCTCGCTCCCAGTAAACAGCAGCAGCACCTCGGCTGTTGGACCTGGGCCTGCGATTCCAGAACCATTCCCGGTGGGCGTCTCCATCCTGACGCTCGGGATCGTCCTCCTGCTCGCCTGGTGTGGCCTGTCGCTGGGCTGGTCGCACGATCCCGGCTTCACGCTCCGCCGCCTGCTCGTCCTGGGCTGTCTCTCGGTCGGGGCGCTGGGGCTGGCGCTCTCGCTTTCGAGCCGGGATCTCTGCCGGATCGCCATTCTCATCTGCGGCAGCTCACTGCTGATCGGCCTTTTCACTGAAGTCTCCCTCGGCACATTCCGCCCCTGGTCGGGTGGATACCGCTTCTCGGGCACACTCCACCCCAATACCCAGGGGCTGTATCTCACCACCCTCTGCACCGCAGCCTACACCCTCTGGTGCGCGCGGCCCCGCCGCACTCCACTGGGTCCCACTGGCGCTCTCGATCCTCTCGCGCTGGGCTGGCTGGCGATCATCGCGGTCGGGCTGCTGTTCCTCGTCCTCACAAAATCCCGCACCTCGACCGCCGGGGTCGTGCTCTCCCTGGGCACGCTGGCGCTGTTGCGCTCGCGGATCAATCCCGTCGCGCTGGTCGCCCTGTTCTTCGGGCCGCTGTGGATCACGGCCGGGGCACTCGTCTGTCATCTCTGGCAGATCGACCCCTT
>JAIXZD010000044.1 GCA_027489895.1 Planctomycetaceae bacterium | reverse complement strand
GACATTTCCCGAGGCTGGATAAACTGCGGCGAGTTTACCGAGGGTGCGGTGCTGGCGCGGGGCTTAGGCCGAAGCGGGGTACCGCGCTGGGGGAAGTCTCACGACTTCCGCTACACTCCGAATAGCGTTTGAGTTGGGGTTGGGCAGCGCTCGAAAAGTCCCGTCACCCCCCGGCGAATCTCGATTCAACAGGTCTCTCGTTCGTGTTTCGGACTCCCGTTATCTCTGATATCCGTCTGGCCGCGCAGTCGTTGCGCGAGGGGCGACTTGTCGCCTTTCCCACGGAAACCGTGTATGGCCTCGGCGCGCACGCCGAGAACGAGTTTGCCGTTGCACGCGTGTTTGAGGCGAAAGAGCGTCCGCACTTTGACCCGCTGATCGTTCACATCCCGAGCCTGGGGTATCTTGACTACCTTGTCACTGAGGTATCTCCCGTTGCGCTGCGACTGGCCGAGGCGTTCTGGCCTGGGCCGCTGACGATTCTGTTTCCTAAACGGGAGGCGGTGCCTGACCTCGTCACCTCGGGACTGCCCTCCGTTGGCATCCGCATCCCCGATCATCCCGTCGCCCTCGCCCTGCTGAATGAGGCGGGCGTGGCAATCGCCGCCCCCAGTGCCAATCGCTTTGGCTGCCTCAGCCCGACCACGGCGGAACATGTCGTCGAACAACTGGATGGACGCATCGACTGGATTCTCGACGGCGGCCCCTGCCGTGTCGGTGTGGAATCGACGGTCGTCCGTCCGCTGGGTGACACTGTGGAACTGCTGCGGCCGGGCGGCGTTTCCGTCGAGCAACTGGAAGCGGTCCTGGGCCAGCGGGTTGTCATCGCCGAGCGTGTCACGCCGCCCAATCAGCCGGGATTGTCTCCGGGCACGCTCGATTCGCACTACGCGCCCAAAGCGCAACTTCTGCTGGATGCGATGCGGTTGCCGCCTCGGAATGCCGAGCAGGGGGTGGGCTGGCTTGCGCTGCGGGACAGGCCTGCAGCCGCGCAGCCGGGCGACCCCGTCGAGTTGCTCTCGGCCACTGGCCAGTTGGCAGAAGCAGCGGCCGGATTTTTCGCCGCATTGCGGCGGCTGGATGCCGCGGGCGTCCGCTGGATCGTGGCGGAACTGTTCCCCGAGGAAGGGCTGGGGCGAGCGCTCAACGACCGGCTCCGCCGCGGGAGCGCGCCGCGGCATCTGTAGTGGGATGGGCTTTCAACCTGTCATTTCCACTCCGGACAGTCTGCAGATTTGACAGGCTGGAAGCCTATCCCACTTTCTTTCCACCGCCCTACGTCAGATTCGGCTCGCCTGATCGATGCTTGGACGGAACGCGATTCCCGATTCCCCAGTGGTCTCCTGCGGCCCACGCCGGTAAGCTGGGGGGCCTTTGAACGGGATGGCTTTGGTGCTGCCGTTCAAAACTCCTGCCCCGCAGCCCTCCAACTCCGGTTTTCTAGCAATGGCTTCCGAGTCCGCGCCCCCGTCCCTGCCCGATCCGTTTGGCGACCAGCATTTCGAGACGCGCTGTGTCCACGTGGGGGTCGACAAAGACGACGCCTACAACAGTTGCATCACGCCGATCTACCCGACCTCGACGTTTCGCTGGGAAGGCCTGGGGAAGACCAAAGGCTACGACTACACCCGCAGCGGCAACCCGACCCGCCGGGCCTTGGAAGAGAGCCTCGCATCGCTGGAAGACGGGATCGACTGCCGCACCACCTCGACCGGAATGTCGGCCATTGCCGCCTGCATGCATCTGTTCCGGCCGGGTGATCACATCATCACCGGGCACGACATTTACGGCGGCACCTACCGCCTGTTCTCGAGCCTGTTCACCGACATGGGGATCACCTTCTCCTTCGTGAACATGCTCGACCTGGCAAACATTCGCGCTGCGATCACACCGGCCACGAAGTGCGTCTGGATCGAAACCCCCAGCAACCCGCTGATGAACCTGGTCGACATCGCGGGCGTCACGGCGATCTGCCGCGAGAAGAATCTCATCTCGATTGCCGACAACACGTTCATGTCGCCCTACTTTCAGCGGCCGTTCGAGCTGGGCGTCGATATCGTCGTCCACTCGACGACGAAGTACCTCAACGGGCACAGCGACGTTGTGGGCGGTGCGGTGATCACCCGGCACAATCCGCATGCCGAACGGATCGGCTACGTCGTCAACGCCTTGGGCCTGGCCTGCTCGCCCTTCGATGCCTGGCTGGTGCTCCGCGGCGTGAAGACGCTCGGCCCCCGGATGGAAGCGCATCAACGCGGGGCTCTCGCCCTGGCCCAGATGCTGGCGAAGCATCCTGCGGTGGAGCGGGTCTATTACCCCGGTCTGCCGGACAATCCCTTCCATGCGCTGGCCAAGCAGCAGATGAAGGGGTTTGGCGGGATGTTGAGCTTCGACGTGAAGGGCGATCGGGCCAAGGCCGAACGCGTCATGCTGAACCTGAAACTGTTTGCAATGGCCGAGTCGCTGGGCGGCGTGGAATCGCTGATCGAGCATCCGGATACGATGAGTCATGCCTCGATGACGGCCCAGGCGCGAAAAGACGCCGGCATCACCGACCGCACGCTCCGCGTTTCCGTCGGCATCGAACACCCCGACGATCTCCTCGCCGACCTGAAGGCCGCACTCAACGCGTAACGTGATTGGTTGAGTCGTTGAATGCAGCCCGAAGCGTCAGCGAGGGAAAGCCCCGGAAAGCGCGGTTCCACTCAGAGGCTGTGATCGTCCGTGGGATAGGCGTCCAGCCAGTCATTTCCTCCCCAAGAAACTTGGAAACTCGACAGGCTGGAAGCCTATCCCACTTTTTCCCCAGACGCCTATGGAACGAGTGCTCATCACGGGTGGCGCCGGCTTCATCGGTCGGCATCTGACGCGGCGACTGCTGGACCAGGGCCACGCGGTTCGCGTCATCGACTCGCTCTTGCCGCAGGTCCACGGGTCACAGGGACACAAGCCAACCGATCTCGGACCCGAAGTCGATCTGAGGATCGCCGACCTGCGGAATACCGCAGCCGTGGTGGAGGCATTGCGCGGCGTTGATGTTGTCGTCCATCTCGCGGCGGCCGTGGGTGTTGGTCAGAGCATGTACCGCGTGGCCGACTATGTTGGCGGCAACGAACTGGGGACGGCCTCGCTGTGGGAAGCGATTCTGGCGTCCCGCGTCGATCATCCGCTCCGCCGCTGTGTCGTCGCTTCAACGATGGGCATCTACGGCGAGGGGGTGTATCGCAGCGCGGTGGACGAGACCCCTCGCACCGTTCCACCGCGGCAACTCGGCCAACTGGTTGCTGGTGATTGGGAGCACCGCGATGCCGCGGGCAGACAGCTCGTTCCCTTCCCTCTCACTGAGGCTTCGCCCGTCCAGCCGCGTTCGGTCTACGCCCTGTCCAAGTTTCAGCAGGAGCAGTTGTCGCGAATGTTGGGCGACGCCTACGGCATTCCGGTCACCACGCTGCGACTGTTCAACGTTTACGGCCCGGGCCAGGCACTGGCCAACCCCTACGCAGGGGTTCTGGCAATTTTCGGTGCCCGTCTGCTCAACGGGTTGCCCCCGGAACTGTTTGAAGACGGCCAGCAACTGCGGGATTTCGTCCATGTAACCGATGTCGCCCGCGCGTTTCACCTGGCGATCGACCAGACCGGCGACGCGTCAACCACGCTCAACATTGCCAGTGGCTCCGCTATTCCACTGGTGGACCTCGCGAAGCGACTTGCCGGGCAACTCGGTCGGCCCGACCTGACACCAGTCGTCACGGGGCGCTATCGGTCGGGTGATACCCGGCATTCCCTGGCCGATATCTCGGCCGCGCAAAAAGTCCTCGGTTATCATCCGGAAGTCGATCTGCATGCGGGCTTGTCGCAGTTCGTGCAGTGGCTGGGCCAACAACCACTCCCACGTGCCTCCAGCAACGCGACGGCCGAACTGGCGGTCCACGGGTTGATGCACGGCGATTCTCGAACCTCGCCACCGTAACCACTCAACCAGGGTCGGGACCCGGTCACGCCAGAGGCTCTGGTTCGATCGATTGATGCAGTCCCTGCCAGACCACTCCCGGAGCGTCGCGATAGCTCCCGCCTTGCGACTGCACTTCGACCAGCCGTGGCGGGAGCGACCCAATGCGGGCCTGCCAGGCCAACGCAATCGCCCCGGCTTCTTCTTCGTCGCGGGCGAGCACTCCCCAGGCCGCACGATACGCCGTCCACTCGGACTGACCCGCCAGACAGCCCGACGATGTCGGCCAGTCGGGCCCCAGCGGCTGGTGCACCACTGCGACAAAAAAACCGAGGTCGTCGATCGAATCTCGTTTGGCACGGTCCGCTTCAAACAGCGCCTCGGGGGCCAGGCCCGTCGCAATCAGCAACCGCTCCACCTCGTCGCGCTGCCCCGTCGGTGAGGATAGCCCGCAAGCCGCCCGATAAAGCCGATCAAACAATCGCGCCAGGCCCGCTTCGGTGAGATAATCCACCCGCGAGAGCGGCTCAGCCAGCGCGTGGCCAAGTTGTTCGGTCAACCGCGGCTGGTCTCCGTGGAGAGAAAAGGCCCAGGCTCGCAGGATCGCCACGGGAAGGCGATGTTCGGGCGAACGCTGCGCCTCAAGATCGATGGCGGCCAGCCCCAACCCGGGACGGTTCGATTCCAGCAGGGCCAGGGCGCGATAGTACTGCGTCCAAGGTTCTCCCGGCTGCAGTTCTTCGAACTTTACGAAGTAACTGACGGCCGAATCGTAGCGGTCGACCGACAGGGCCAGGATCCCCGCCTGCCAGAACAGTGTGGGGTCGTTGGCGCCTTCTCGAATCGCCATGTCGAGCACGGCCACCGCATCTCGTGGTCGGTCCGATTGTTGATAAATTTCCGACAGCCGCAGGGCCAGATGCGCATCCGATCGATCCAGCCGAAAGGCCCGCGCGAAGCCGCGTTCCGCCTCACCGGGACGATTCACCGACAGGTAGTAATCCCCCGCGCGAGAAAAATTCCGGCCATGCGACGGATCGAGTTCCAGCGAAACCCGGAACCATTCATCGATCTGCTCCGCCGGGACGAGGGCATCGGCCTCGGTCGGGCAGCGCTCTCGAACGGATCGGCCCAGGTCGGCCAACACGTTCATCACCACCGCATCGCCCAAAAACCGGTCGACCGCGGGACGAATCGCCATCCACCCGTCCCGTTCCCGTTCGAGAAACCGGGCGCACAGATGCGTCAGATGAGCCAGCCAGGCGGCGTCGCGGGCCGTCTCGATCGGCTCGCGTACGCGGAAAATCAGATCGTCGAGCAGCCTTCCCAGGGCCGCTTCATCGCCCGACGAAGACCGCAGCCGATCGGCTAGCGCCGTGAGGCTCGCAGACCGCGACTCGAGTTCGGCGACTGGCCCCAGGGGCGGCCCCCCTGCACCGGCCTCTGTCATCTCGTTGCCGGGGGACAGATCGGCCACGGGACCGTCTGGGCCTTGTGCCGGATCAGCGGGTGATGACTGCCGGTCAGAGTCGCGGACCAGGTGAATCGAATCGCGGGGAGTTGTCGTAAACGCCGCCACGGGCGAGACCGCGGCCGTTGGTTCGGTCAGGGCGGCCAGCCGTCGCAACGTCAACCAGTCGTGCGCTGCGCGGGCCCGGGCTTCGAGTGCGGCAATCAGGGGAGTCGCTCGATCAGGTTGTCCCGCCAGCAAATACGTGGCGATGATCCGCAGCCGCACCTCGAACCACAGTTCGACGCATCGCTGTGAATTCAACAGCCGGTCCCAGGCGCTCAGTTCCCGCAGCGCCATCTGAAAGTCTCCAGCGCAGACCAGCCGGGTCGCTTCGCGGAGCTTGCAGGTCAGATCCAACCGGAGATTTTCCCCGGCCTCGGGGACACGCTCGAAATCGACGGAAACTCCCGCCTGGTGCAATAGCTCGGGTGCACTGTCATCGCGGTTCAACAGCGCCAGCAATGTCTCGAGCTGGGCGACCAGAATGCGTCGAGCGTTGAGCGGATCGTACGACTCGCCCGCGACGGAAAACGCCTCGGTGTTGGCGGTGAGCGCGGCCTCCAGATTGCCCCGGAGCATCTCCATCGCGGCGATCCGTTCGTATCCGCCCCAGCGCCGATCGGAACCACGCTCGGCCGCGCGATGGCCGGCGACGTATCGGGCATGGTGCAGCGCCATGTCGAAATCGTCGGCGGCAAGGTACACGTCTGTCGCATACTCCCGGAAACAGGTAATGCACTCGAGCTTGCCGGTTCGCCGACAGACGGTCAGTCCATCGTTGATGCAGTCGTGCATTCCGGGCGAGTTGTAACCATCGCGCAGTCCGATGTTTTCGGCGAGGTTGTCGTACGCGCAGGTCGACATCCAGCCCACCGTATGCAGGTACTCGGCCTGCGGAAAGTCGGGCTGAAACGCACGGGCCCGGTCTTCACTTTCGAGCAGCGAAATCGTCTCGATCGCCGCCTCGATGCCTTCCTCGGGGGCCAGTTGGGACCGGCTGTCGTTCATCAGGTAGAAGTTGGCGAGCAGGTACGGGATCAGCCGCTGCTCAGACCGAGCGAGACGTTTCAGCTCGCGAGTCAGCCGCAACGACGACCTCAACAGCCCCGCTTCGCGCAATTGACGAATCCGATCCATCAGATCGTCGATCCGACCATCGATCTCTTCGACACCCCCGGACACGACCCGCCTTCACGAAAATCCGCCTCGAGTCGTCGGCACACCCGCCCGCACTCCGACCCAAATCTAACAATTTCGATCACTTCAACACAACAAAGACACAATTCGGCCCGATGGTGACCCCCAGCCTCCCACAGTCACCCAGTCTCCGCCTGTGTTCCCCCGCGACAGGCTCCCGCACCGCGATCCAATGGGGTACGCTGAAGGGACTCTCCGGGGACTCCGCTTGAGTTGCGGCTTGTGGAGGGGATGTCTGGCCGAGTCAGGGTGTGTTGTGCTTGCAGGACCGATTTTTCAGCGGGAAGTGATCACCACTCCCAGACAACTCCAGCACTTTCTGCTGCGCGGCGGTTACGTCCTCGCGCTGATTGTGCTGATGTACACCGCCGGCCAGGCGACGTTCTTTCGGCAACTCGTCAGCACGCCCGGAGAAATCGCCCGCTTTGGCGCGTTGATGTTCGGGCTCTATTCCGCGACGCAACTGGTCCTCGTTTGCTTTTTTGCGCCGTTGTTTGCCGCCAGCCGGATTGCCCAGGAGAAGGACCGCCAAACCCTCATCCTGCTGCTGATGACCGACCTGCGCGATCGCGAACTCGTGCTCGGAAAACTGCTGGCGAGCCTTCTCCCCGTCGGCGTTCTGGTGGCGATTTCTGCTCCGGTGTTCGCACTGGTCTATCAGTTGGGCGGTGTGACGCTCGAGCAGATCGGGTGGTCGCTGGCCCTCAGTGGCGTGACCGCGTTTGCCGCGGGAAGCTGGGGCAACCTTGTCGCCTTCTGGCGCGAGAAGACATTCCAGACGCTCGCGATCAGCGTGATTGGTCTGCTGCTGTTCATTGCCGTGGTCGAGGGCGGCGTGGCCCTGCTGGGAGGAAATCCCCCAGCGGCCGCCCTCCTGGGTTACTTCAACCCGTTCCGTGGACTGGCAAGCCTGCTCGATCCCCTCGCCGCCGACCCGACCGCACGCGTGGGGCATGTCCGTGTCGGGCCGTATGTGCTGGCCTTGGGAGCACTCGGCGTCGCGCTGAATCTCGTGGCCGTGCTGAGGCTGCGTGTCTGGAATCCGCCCCGAGCCGTGTTC
>JAIXZD010000110.1 GCA_027489895.1 Planctomycetaceae bacterium | reverse complement strand
CTGGTGGCGAAACCGGCTTCGTGGCGCAGGCGGGTCAACTAGGGGGTGAGGCCTGGGGGCGTTTCGTCGACTTCGAGCAGGCCGTCTTGGTTACGGTCGTAGCGGGCGAGGGCGGTGGTCGAGTTGACCTGGTTGATCACGGGGGTGATCACGAGGCCAATCGTGGCGACGAGGAACACGCGGATCTGGAGGGGGACGGCGGGGTGGCCGAAGACGGGACCGAGGAGAAACAGCCCGCTGAGACGGGTGATGATCAGCGTGAAGGTGACGAGGCCGAGGTGGGTCGCGGCGAGTGCGGCGGGGAGATCCATGGCTGCGCCGAAGTCAAAAGTCAAAAGGCAAAAGTCAAAAGTGCGCAGGCGTGGTTGGGGGTGGTGGGAGGGAGGAGGTCAGGGGTGATCGATGGCTTGGAAGGTGGCGATTTTGGTTGTTGGGGTTGTAGGCGGGACTGCTGTTCGTGCTGTCCTGGACCAGTGGTGGACCAGGGTTGCGCGTCGTGGGCGAGTTCTCGTGGGATGGTGCAGGAGCGGCAGGTCCCGTGGAGAGACTGTTCCCGAGGAACGACCACTTTTGCCTTTTGACTTTCGCGACCTAAAGCCGCGAGGGGATGTCTTTGATGAGGGTGGTGGAGTATTCCATGAGGCGGGTGAGCGTCCAGGGGAGGAGGAGGATGGTGAGGACGAGCATGGCGACGAGTTTGGGAACGAACTGAATCGTCTGTTCCTGAATCTGGGTGACGGCCTGGGCGATGCTGACGACGAGGCCAATGGCGAGGGCGACGACCATCGCGGGGGCGCTGAGCATCAGCGTGATCGTGGTCGCGTGGCGGGCGAGGTCGACGGCTTGGGAGGGATCCATGGCGGTGCCAAAGGCAAAAGTCAAAAGGCAAAAGTCAAAAGTGCGCAGGCGTTGGGGGGAGGGTTGGGAGTGGGGGCCGCGGTGCGGGGGAAGCCTCACGGCTTCCGCTACGGCTAGGGTCGGATACTTTCGAGGAGCATTCCGACGGTGAGGTACCAGCCGTCGATGAGGACGAACAGGAGCAGTTTGAACGGGAAGGAGACGAGGGTGGGGGGGAGCATCATCATCCCCATCGTCATGAGGAGGGAGGCGACCACCATGTCGATGACGAGGAAGGGGAGGAAGAGCTGGAAGCCGATGAGGAAGGCGGTTTTCAGCTCGCTGAGCATGTAGGAGGGGAGGAGGATCGTGAGGGGGACGTCGTCGTAGGTGGCGGGGGGGGTGTAGGCTTCGGCCTCGGGGGAACCTTCGGCTGGCTTGGTGTAGTCGAGGAACAGCCAGACGGTGTCGCTGTTGCCGGTGGTTTCGATCTGCTCGCTCATGAAGCGGCGGAGGGGCCCCACCGTGCGGTTGAAGGTGACCTGCAGGCTGGGGGGCGACTGGCCTGGCGCGGGCTGGGTGTAGGGGGCGATCCCTTCGGCGTAGCTGGCGCGCCAGACGGGGGCCATGACCATGCAGGTGAGGAACAGCGACAGTCCAACGAGAATCTGGTTGGGCGGTAACTGCTGCGTGCCGAGGGCCTGGCGGAGGAGGCCAAAGACGATGACGAAGCGGATGAAGCAGGTCGTCATCATGAGGATGGAGGGGGCGAGGCTGAGCACCGTGAGGAGCAGCATCACGTTCAGGGTCGAGGAGAGTCCCCCGGGGGAGACGAGTTGCTCGGGCTGAACGGCCATGGGCCAGCCCTGGGGCTGAGCGTCTGGTAGCGCGGCGGCCGGGAGAGGTTCGTCGACTGGCAACGGGGCGATCGGTTCGGCGGCGGGCAGTCGAAGCCTGGGAACGCGCGGCAGTTCGCGGTCCGGCGCATCATCGACGCGGAGTTGGGCGGGATTAGCCTGCGACTGCGGCTTGCGGGAGACGCCTTGTCCGCGGACGACGGACCAACTGACCGTGAGCAGGATGAGGGCGACGAGTCCGGTGGAAAGTCGTCGGGCGAGCAGTGGGCGCAGAGCGGGAGCGCGCTGAGCGGTAGAGCGCGGAGCGGGTGGGTGATTAGCCAAGGTTCGCCTCGCGATCGCGTGGGGAGTCCGTCTGGGCGCGGGCGGTTGTGAACCGGGCCTTGAGCCTCTGGGCGGGATCGGGGAAGGCGGGGTGGAGAGCGGAGGGGAGGGCTGCGGCCGGGTCGAGTCGGTCGTCAGCGGGCAGGCCGTAGTTGGGACCGTTGTCAGAAACTGCGGGCGACGTCAGTTCGGAGTCTGGCTCGGGGGAGTGGTGGCTGGTGGCGCGGTGAAAGAGGTTGAGGAACGAGGCCTGTCCGTCGGAATCGGCCCGGCACATTCCGGCGAGGTGATCGACGTCGACGGGGTCGTCGAACTGGGTCAGGGTGGTCAGCCCGGCCGGGGAACTGCCGATGAGCAGAATGCGATTGCCGCAGCGGACGAGGTGGACCGCGGCGCGGGGTTCGATCGTTTTGCGGCCGAGGACTTCGAATACGGTGGGGGGAAGTCCGCGGACGACCTGGGGGAGGTGTTTGCGAGCGAGCCAGGCGAGGCCACCGACGACAGAGAGGACGATGGCGAGGCCGCTGAGAGTGGTCCACCAGGCGCCGGAGGTGCTGGTGTCGCGCGGGGATTGGGCAGCGCGGCTGGACGGCGAACGGGGCGAGAGCGGTTTGGCCCGGGCGGTGGTGTTGGCAGTGGTGGGGGCGATTTCGGCGTCGTCGGGCGTGACGAGCTGGGCAGCCGAGACGGGGGCGCGGTGGTTGGGGCCGGGGTTCTGGGCCTGTGCGGTCGCGGCGAGGAGCGTGACCAGCAGGAGCGCGTGGAGTGGTGAGAGCCGGTGGGAGGTCATGGGGAGTCCCTCCGGGTTGGGGGGTGAGGGGATGGAAGTCAGTGGCCGGGTGACGAGGTGGGTTAGAAGCCTGGGGTGAGGATTTCGGCGACGCGAACGCAGAAGTTGTCGTTGAGGACGAGGACTTCGCCGCGGGCGACGAGTCGGCCGTTGACGAGGATATCGACGGGGTCCCCGGCGAGTTTGTCGAGGGGGACGACGCTGCCTTCGCGGAGCTGGAGCACTTCTTCGATGAGGAGTTCCGCGCGACCCAGTTCGATGCGGAGATCGAGTTCGACTTCCTGCAGGGCCTGGATTTCGAGGTTGCCAACGCCTTCGAAGCCGGGGAGGTCGAAGTGTTCGAATTGAAAGGGGGCGCTGCCGGGGGCGGCGGAGGTGGTGCGTTTGGGGCCGGAGTTGTGGGGGCGGTCGGTAGCGAGGGCGGCGGCGACGCCTCGTTCCGCGCGGTCGAGCTGCAGATCGAGGTCGGGCATGGCCGGGGCGCGGGGGGCGGCCTGGGGGGCACCACCGAGGAGACCCTGGTCGCGCTGGCGGAGCAGGGCCTCGATGTCGTTGCTGCTGAGCAGGTCTCCCGGGTCGCCTTCGGCGATGGCGGTGGGCGCAGGCGCGGGGGCCGGGGCGACATCGGCTGAGTCGCCGGGTGCGGACGTGGGTCCGCCGCCGGCGGCCTTGAGCAGCGCTTCAATTTCGGCGGGGTCGAGGAGATCGTCTTCGGCCACGGGCGTGGCTCCGGAGAGGGCGGTCTAGGAGTCAGAAATCCAAGGGCCAACCGAGGTCGTGCCGGGTGGATCGGGGGTGGACTTACTGTTCGACAAAGCGAATGTCGGTGGCGACGACTTCTTCGATGAGGCTTTTGCGGATCAGGCGATTGATCTCTTCGCGGACGAGTCGGCGGATGGTGGCGACGGTGGGGTCGGTGAGATCGTCGAGGCTGGCACCGCGGACGATCTTGCCGACGACCTGGCGCATGCGGGCGTTATTGCTTTTGAGCAGGGTGGTGAGCTGGGACTCTTGTTTGCTTGTCGTGATGGCGACGAGTTTGAAGTCGAAGTGAATGGTGACGCCGGGTGTGGCGGTGCTGTTGGTGTTGCTGAAGTCGCCGATGGGGACTTCGGCGTGGTCGGTCTCGTTTTCGGAGGCGGGGGGCTCGGCTGCGGCCGAGGCGGCTTTTTGTGCCTCGGCGGGCTTGGCCGGCTCGGACTTGGGCATGAGCAGGAACGTGAGCACGGCCTGAATGGTCACGATGAAGCCGATCCCCGCGATGATGAGGGGGAGCTTGCTGCTTTTTTTCGGGGGCGCGGCGAGACCTGCGTCTGCGTCTGCCACCGGTTCTACCGCCGTTGCCATCCTGGCCTCCGAATCCTGCCTGCGACCGAACGAACGGGCGCGTGGTGACGGAGGGCAGTGGGCGAGAAACGCGGCCCGAACCGAGCACGAGCCAGGCCGGGTGAACCGGGGCTGGGCGCGCCCTCGGGAACAGCCGATGGCGCGGAGCGTGAACGACTCGGACCGTCAGGGCGAAGCGCCCCCGGTTGCCTCCGTTGGGGCGGTGATATAGGCGTCTATGAGAAACAAGTCAACCCGACGATTCGCGGCCTGGGAATCGATGCCTCGGGCGAGGGCGCGCGGTTCGGCGTTGCCGGCGGCCGAGATGCGAATGCGGTCGGAGAGGATGCCGGCCTCGACGAGCTGGCGGGCGACGGCGTGAGCTCGAGCGAACGAGAGGTCGACGGAATCGCGGTAGGGGCAATCGGGCGGGAAGGGCTCGGGGGCGTCGTGTCCGCGGACTTCGACACGATTCGGCTTGTCGCGAATCGCGGCGATGATGGCCTGGAGATCGGACAGTGCGGAGGGGGAGAGTTCGGCCGAGAACCGGTCGAAGGCGACGGGGCCACCGAGGGTGATGACTTGTCCATCACGAATCTTGCGGACGGTTCCGTTCGTGCCGCCTGGGCCTTTGGATTTCTTATTGCCCTTGAGCATGCCCCCGTCGGCGGAGGAGCCAAGCGACGCCAGCTTGTCGTAGACGCTGCTCTTGGGCAGGCCCTTGCCCGGAGAGCTGTAGAGGCCGATTTCGGGACCGAAGACCTGCTCGAGGGAGTCCATGAGCGCGCGGAACTTGCCGTCATCGGTCTTCATCTCGCTCATGGAGACGAGCATGATGAAGAAGGTGAGCAGGAGCGACATCATGTCGCCATAGGTGACGACCCACTCGGGGACGCCTGCGGGGGGGTCTTCCTCGATCGCCATGGGGCGCTGGCACGTCAGGAGTCAGAGGGGGTTGAAAGCGAACGATCTGGTTGTGTGTGAGCTTTCGTGAGAGGGGAACTCTCACGAGTTCCGCTACGAGGCTGTGTGAATGGTGATCAGGCGGCTTTGGCGTCGGCGGAAGCGCGTTGAGAAGGCGGGAGGAAGACAACGAGCTTCTGTTCGAGGACGCGGGGGTTGTCGCCCGCCTGGATGGCGAGGATGCCGCGAATGACGATCTCTTTGACCTCGAGTTCTTTCTTGCTGTAGAAGGCGAGTTTTTCGCCGACGGGGGCGCAGGCCATGTTCGAGATCATGGCTCCGTAGAGCGTGGTGAGCAGGGCGACAGCCATCCCGGGACCGATGGCGTTGGGGTCGCTCATGTTCCCGAGCATGATGACGAGGCCGACGAGGGTACCGATCATGCCCCAGGCGGGGGCGTACTTGTTGAGGGTGTCCATGATCGCCTTGCCGGTTTTGTGACGGTTGGCGACGGCTTCCTGTTCGGTCCGGAGGACGGCTTCCATCACCGCGGAATCGGTGCCGTCGATGGCCATCTGCAGCCCGGACTTAATGAACGGGTCTTTGAGGTCGGCCATCTTGGATTCGAGGGCGAGGATGCCGTCGCGGCGGGCGACTTCGGCGAACTGGACGAGCTGGGTGATCGTCTCTTTGACGGGCGGGGTCTTCGGGAACAGAGCCCTGAGGACGATTTTCGGAACGCCAAACAGCACACCCATCGGGTAGCACGAGAGGGCGGCCATGATCGATCCACCAAACACCAGCGCGACCGACGGGGTGTCCCAGAAGGCCGAGAGTGGCGAGCCGGCGTAAAGAATGGACCCGATGACGACGACGAGTCCGCCGATTTGGCCGAGGAGAAGGGCGATATCCATGGTGGGGGAATGACCCGATTCTGCGTGGGCGGAAACTACGACGAGGGATCTGTGTCTTCAGCGACGGACATCACGCACTGATCTGGTACGGGATGGTGACGGTCGCTGTGGTAAGGGTCAGGGCATTGGAACATTTACTGGCGCGGGCACTGGCAGAGCCAGTGGCACACGTTGGCAGGGGTACGCCTTGGTCGTGGCCCACCGGGTCGTGGCGAACTGGGAGGATCAGCTTCTGGGAAGCAGTCGGACGCTACGGGAATGCTCGACGCTGCGGCGGATCACTTCGTCGAGGGATTCGCGGACGATGAACCGTTCGTGGTTGGTGAGAGTGACGAAGGTGTCGCCGCGATGCTCGACGTACTGGATCAGATCGGCGTTGAGGACGAACTCTTCGCCGTTGATGCGGGTCAGCTTGATCATGGCGCTGCGCTTCAGGGCAAAAGGAAAAGGGAGAAAGGATTAGGAGGGGTGGTATGGCGGGGGTTGGCTGGCTGGCGCGGGGGGCAGCGGGCTGGTGGTTACTTGTCACATCAGGCCAATCCTTTGCCCTTTTCCTTTTGCCCTTTGCCTTGTCGCAGCCCCTATCGGCCGAGGGCGAGGAGTTCGTTGACGAGGTCGTTCACCGAGCTGATCACGCGGGCGTTGCCGCGGTAGTTGGTTGAGGCGACGATCAGATCGACGAGGTTCTTGCCGATGTCGGTGTTGGAGAGTTCGAGCGCCCCGGCCCGCAGGGTTCCGGCGCCTTCAGCCCCGGGCGTTTTGTTCTGCGGCTCGCCCGACGAGAGGCCTTTGCGGAAGTTGTCGCCCCCCACGGCGAGCAAGCCGTTGGGATTGGAGAACCGCGACAGGACGAGCTGCCCCAGGACGCGGATGATCCCGTTGTCGTACGCGCCGTTGACGCGGCCCTGGTCGTCAATCACGAAGCTGGTGAGGACGCCAGGCGGGGTGCCGTTTTGGGACTGGAGGTTGAGGTTGGACCCGGAGGAGGTGATCCCGGCGATCCCGGTGAAATCGGCCGCGAAGACGAGGGCCTCGTTCGCGGCGACGCCGTACCGCAACATGGTGAAGGTCTGGGCGTCGGTGTTGATCAGCTTGCCCGAGGTATCAAACCGGAGCGTGCCCGAGCCGACGAAGATGTCTTTGTTTTGCTGGATGCCGAGGGCTTCGTCGGGGCGCTGGTCGGCTGATTCCAGGGTGAAGCGGTAGCTGCTCTCGGCGCTGGTCTGTCCGTCGCGCCAGGCGGTCATGCGGACCGTGAGGGGCGTTCCCTTGGAGTCGTAGATGGTGAACGAGGTGGTGGTGCTTTCCCCGTTGGCGACCGTCGATTTGGTGTAGGCGAGGCTGACCGTTCCGCCACCTTGCTTTTTGATGGCCCCGACGGGGATTTCGATGTCGTTGTTCACACCGCGGTTTCCCTTGATCAGCATCTGGCCCGAGGCATTGAGAGTGATGCCGGGGTTGACCCCATCGGGTTCGACATTGGCTCCCGTGTAGGTGATGTTGTCGATCCCCATGGACTGGTCCATGAAGGCCATGTATTCGCCGAGCGTGCGGACGGCTGGTGTGGCTCCGGAGGTGACCTTGAACGTCTTGGTCTCCATTGTCCGGCCCCCTTTGGACGGGCTGAACTCGATGACGTCGGTTCCGGCGAAGACGGGTGTCACGAGGTCGCCATTGAGGCGGACGTTGGTGAGGAGCGTCGCGTTCGTGGCGGCGACGCCGGTGCTGGAATCGAGAATCGCCGAGCTGGTCAGCAGGGTGCCGCGGGTGGCGACTTCTCCGGAAGGCGAGAGTGCTCCCGCCATTTTGATCGCCGTGGTGGCGCGGGTATCGGGTGCGGCTCCGAGGTCGACCTGAAGATTGGAGAGGGTTGTGGTGACGAGGTTGAAGTCCTCGTCCGCGGCGTAGCCCATCACCCGCATCCCCTGGGCGTTGACGAGGAAGTTTTCGCTGTCGAGGCGGAAGTTGCCGTTGCGGGTGTAAAGCAGCGAGTTGCCGTTGCCGGTCTCGTCGACGACGAAGAACCCGTCACCCTGAATGGCAAGGTCGGAGGGGCTGGTGGTCGCCGTGACCCCCCCCTGGCTGAAGTCGGCCTGAATCGAGGTGACGGCCGCGCCGAGGCCGATCTGGCGGGGATTGGTTCCCCCATTGAGCGTGCGGGCGTTGGCCGCGGTCGATTCTTTCCGCGGGGCTGACCCGGCGGAGAGCGTGTTGGCGAGCTGGGTCGAGAAGAGGACCTTCGACGCCTTGAACCCGGTCGTCCCGGCGTTGGCGACGTTGTTCCCGATGACGTCGATCGCCGTCTCGTTGAGCGACAATCCGTTGAGCGAGACGTTCAGCGCGGAAGTGAGACCCATAACCGATTCCCCATCCCTGGGCCACTGGTCTAGACACGCTCGGAGAAGCCTGCGCGAAAGCGCGACTTCACGAACCGCCACGCGTGCGGCGCGGCACGTCTTGTATCGTCCGGTCGAGGGGCGTCACCCGTAGAGGGAACAGCGAGATCGCTGCCGGTTGAACCGTTCCGATGAGCAGGGTTTCGCCAATCGGAACAGTTTGACAGAGAGGGTCGCGCGGCGAAAACGCCGCGATTGGCAGAGATTCGCTAATCGCTACAGCTTGCCAAGGTTCGTGAGGTGGCTCGGGGTTGGAGGCGCGAGGGCTTGGGCTGGGAACTCTCACGAGTTCCGCTACCACGCGCTCCGCACCGAGGCAGAGATTTGTGGTGGGGTCAGTTTTGTGAAGAGGAGCTGACAGGCTGGAAGCCTATCCCACTACGGTCGGAGCGCGGGGGCGACAGGCGCGGTGGGGGGCGTTGGGCCTTCGGAGATCCAGGCGACGGTCGTCATCGCGGGAGCACCGGGATGGATCGATTCGGCGGGCATTGGGTTCGCCTGGTCCGCGCGTTGGGCGTAGCCGTAGCCGTAGTTGTAGTCGCCGTAGTTCCCATACCCGTACTTGCCGTAGCCATCCTTGTCGGGCACGCCATTGACGACGACCCCCAGTGGCTGGGCATGGTGGTTGAAGAGCAGCTCGCGGGCCTGCTCGACCGACTCGGCCCGGTTCTTGCCCAGGCGAACGACGAGGATCACGCCATCGGCATGGGGGGTCACCACGCAGGGGTCGCTCACCGCGAGGAGCGGCGGGGTATCGACGAGGACATAGTCGTACTGGGTGCGGACAGCCGCGAGCAGGGCAGGGAACCGCGGCGAGCTGAGCAGCTCGGCCGGGTTGGCGGGGCAGCGTCCGGCGCTGAGGACCGTCAGATGTTCCATGACGGTGGGCTGGAGCGCGTTCTCGACGGCGATCTCGCCCAGCAGCACCTCCGACAGACCGATCTCGGAGCGGAGACCGAGGGCGGAGTGGACTCGTGGGCGGCGCATGTCGGCATCAATCAGCAGGACCCGTTTGCCAGATTGGGCAATCGCCGCGGCCAGATTGGTGGTCAGCGTCGTCTTGCCGTCGGCCATTTCCGGACTGGTGATCTGCAGGACCCGTTTGCCGTTCTGGTGTGTGAGGACGTACAGGGCCGAGCGGACCGAGCGGTAGGCTTCGGATTCCTTCGAGCCGGGATGGTGGAAGAAGCAGATCGACGGATCGACATTGGGGTCGAGCAGCGTGCGACCCTTGGTCTTCAGGTTGGGCACCCGGCCGAGGATCCGCCACCCGAGCAGGTCCTGCACGGCTTCGATCGACTTGAGGCGGGTATCGCGGATGGCCTTGATGTAGACGATTGCACAGGAGATCAGGAGACCCAGCATGGCGAGCGCCCCGATGACCTTCATCGGCTTCTTCATGCTGAGCGATTCCATCGGCGGCGCGACGGTCTTCATCGAGTAGCCGGTGTTGTCCTGGAGCAGATCAACCTGGGCAATGCTCGTCTTGACGGTCTGCCAGAGCAGGTTGAGCCGCTGAATCTCGTTCGCGAGCTGCTGGTCTTCGAGGAGGAACTTGGCGTACTGCTTGGCGAGCACGGTTTCTTCGTCGACCAGCGCGGCGAGGCTGGCGTCCCGCAGCGTCAGCTCCTGCAGCTCCTGGCGGAGAGAGGCAACGTACATGGCGACGAGGTCGGTCGTTCTGCGGGAGACGCGTCCACCTGGTTCATCGGGCAGGGTAAGGCCCTGATCGCGGAAGAACTGACGGACCGCTTCCTGGTTCTTCTGGACGAGCTTCACCTGGGGGTGATCGGGGCCGTAGCCGAAGTCGCGGGTGAGCCGTTGTTCTTCGAGCATGAGCGGCGTGATCCGCTGATCCATGAGCGAGATGCGGGGATCGACGAAGGTGACGCCCGACCCGGCATCGCTGGTGGCGGCGGCGGCGGGCGAGTTATTGCCGTCCTGGAAGAGGTAGCGGCGAACCAGCAGTTCGAGTGCCTCGGGCGAGGCCTTCTCGGATTGCAGTCCGGCGATGGTCGCCAGTTTGGACTCCACTTCCGTTCTGCGGATCAGCTTGTCGCGGCGTTCCTGCTCCAGCCGGAGCACGCGCTCCTGGTGCATGTTCGTGGTGTCGCCTGATTGGCCCGAGGTGCCCGGCGCGTTCCGCCAGTGGAACGGGGCCTTCTGGCGGAGTGCGAGTTGTTTTTCCTCGGCCCCGCGCAGTTCCTTTTCGAGGGTTTTGGCCCGTTCGTCGACCGGCGCGACGGCGTCGGTCGTGTTCTCACTCTGGGAGCGCTTGAGGTAAGCGCTGTAGGTCTTGGCGATCGCATCGAGGATCTTGACGCCGTCGCCCCGGACGTCCGATTCGTAGCCCAGGTCGATCACGTTGAGGAACGAGAGATCGGACCCCGCGGTCCGGCGGGCCTTGATCGACTCGACAATGTCTTCCACCGGATCACCCGATCCGCGGAGCGACGCGAGCTTGCCCAGGTCGAATTTCTCGACGGCCTCTTTGACGATGAGCGGGCTCATGATCAGCGTGACATGCTCGCCTCGCTCGCCGTAGGTCTTGTTGCCGCCATCGTCTTCCGAGAGTTGGACATTCCCCTTCTTCGAGACGAGGATGCGCGACTTGGTTTCGTAAGCCGGGCCGAGCTTGAGATAGGTGATCACGCCAGCGGCGATCCCGAGGAGCAGCCCGGTGATGACGAGGCCGCGATGGCGGATCGCGACATCGATAATGTCCGGCAAGGCCCCCGCCTTCGGGGCGGAAATGACTTCGGGCGTCGTCGCGGGACCGTTCATGGATGCCTCAATCGAAAACAACTCGGACGCCACCAGACACGGGGCGCCCACCTGCTCACACTGCTTCCCGGATCAACGCGACTTCGACGGTTTGTGGAGGACCGGTACTTTGGCCGGTTAGCCACGGCTGAACTTTGTCGGATCAGCGGGCGCTGGCGACCTGCTCCTGGTGACTCTTGGCCAGCTCGGCCTCGGCCGCATACCAGGCGACCGTCCGACGGAGTCCTTCTTCCAACGACACCACCGGCTGATACCCGAGCTCGCGCTGGGCCGCGGAGATATCGGCCCAACTGTGCAGCACATCGCCCACGCGGGCCGACTCGAACACCGGAGCGAACGGCTTGTCGAGCTGCCGGCAAATCGCCGACAGCAGCTCCAGCAGGCTCAAGCTTCCGCCGCAGGCCGCGTTGAACACCTTGCCCGAGACACCCGGCGCCGTGGCGGCGAGCACGTTCGCCTGGACGACGTTGGCCACGTAAGTGAAATCGCGTGACTGTTCCCCGGTGCCATAAATGGTCGGGGGGTGGTCGGCCAGCAGGGCGCTGACGAACCGCGGAATCACCGCCGAGTAAGGGCTGTTCGGGTCCTGGCGTTCGCCGAAGACATTGAAGTATCGCAGGCGGACGGTTTCCAATCCGTAGCTGCTGGCAAACGCTTCCATATACAGCTCGGCCGCGAGTTTGGCTGCCGCGTAGGGCGACAACGGCTGCGGCAGTTGACCTTCATGCTTGGGCATGACGGGCTGGTTGCCGTAGGCGCTGCTGCTGGCGGCGTAGACGACCCGACGCACCTTGGCTTTGCGCGCTTCGTCCAGCAGGACGACGGTGCCCGTCACACAGGCCCCATGCGTATCGAGCGGCTTCTCGATCGAACGCGGGACGCTGGCGAGGGCCGCCTGATGAAACACGACATCGCAACCACGCACGGCGGCCCGCACGAGGTCGGCATCCTGCAGGTCACCGTGATAGAACGTGACACCGAGTCCCAGCCGCTCGACGTTGTCACGCGAGCCGGTGGACAGGTTGTCCAGCACGCGGACGGTATGACCGTCGCGCACCAGCCGTTCCGACAGATGCGATCCAATAAACCCGGCACCGCCGGTGACAAGATAGGTAGGCAAGGGATGGGTCCGGAAAATTGATAGGGGAGGAAGATCTGGGGAATGGCAATACCGAATACCGAAATCCGAATAACGAAGTCATCCGCTATTCGGACGCCGCAACAGACAGCGGCGCTTCTCCTCAAATCGTTATTCGTTATTCAGTATTCGTGATTCGCCCTCCTAGTTCACCACATGCTCCCGGCTGCCCTTGGTCGCCTTGCAGGCGTTCCGCGGGTCGACGACCAGCCGGGCGCTGTCGACGACGAGCTGCCAGTCGACCTTCGTATGGTCGGTCACCGCGATGATCACATCCTGGCTGGCCAGCCAATCGTTGGTCAGCGGGCTGCTGTTCATCCGCAGGTCGTACTTGCGCATCTTCGGCAGTTGCGGCACGTGTGGGTCGTGGTAGGTGTTTTCTGCGCCGAGTTTCCGCAGCTCTTCGATGATCTCGAAGGCCGG
>JAIXZD010000137.1 GCA_027489895.1 Planctomycetaceae bacterium | reverse complement strand
TGGTCGCGGGCTTTTCATCGTCCCGCGCCGCCCCTTCCACGACCGCCGAGTCCCCCAAGGTCGAGCTGCAGGTCGAAGCCAAAAATCCCTGGACCAGCCTCGAGCTGAACAACCAGGCCCGCAACTTCCAGTTCGCAATCGTCACCGACCGCACTGGCGGCCGCCGCCCCGGCATTTTCACTAAGGCCGTCAACAAGCTGAACCTGATGCAGCCCGAATTCGTGCTGTCGGTCGGCGACCTGATCGAAGGCTATTCCGACGACAAGGGCATGTGGGCCCTGGAATGGTCCGAGTTTGAAGCCAACGTCAAACGGCTCGAAATGCCGTTCTTTTTCGTCCCCGGCAACCACGACATTTCTAACCTCGGGATGCAGGCCAACTGGCAGCGGAAGTTCGGGCGGACCTACTACGAATTCCGGTACCAGGACGTGCTGTTCCTGGCTCTAAGTACCGAAGAGATTCCGGGGACGAACCCCTATTCGTTCGGCGAAGAGCAGCCGAAGTGGGTCAAGCGTGTCCTCGATCAGCACAAAGATGCCCGCTGGACGTTTGTGTTCATGCACAAACCGGCCTGGCTCGTCAGCCCGGAAGAACAGGCCAAGGCGTTCTGGACGCCGATTGAAGCGGCACTCCTGGAAGGCGACCGCAACTACACCGTTTTCGCGGGGCATGTCCACAACTATGCCCGGTTTGAACGGCACGGCCGCGATTACATCATGCTCGCCACCACAGGTGGCGGCTCGAAACTGCGTGGCAAAGAGGTGGGCGAGTTCGACCACTTCACCTGGGTGACGATGAAAGGCGACCGCCCCGTCATCGCCAACCTGATGCTCGACGGCATCGAAGACAAACTGGTCCGCACGCTCAAGTAGACCGAGTTCTCGGCAACCTACGGAGTCGTGTCGATATCCAAAATCCTCGCCGTAGGACGCGACAGGTCGATCAGCACCGGCTGTGGTGTCGCCACGACCTTTGTGTTTCCAGCGGCGTCGCGCGCCTCGATTCGAACGTAGAACCGCGACGGCGTCCCCGGCCCGACGTTCCACAGATACCGTCCCGAGTTCTCGGTCCACCCGCTCACGCTCTGCCAGCCATCCTGCCCGTTCGCGGAGTACGAGATCTGCACCGGCAGCTCGTGCGGATGCGCATCCTGATACCGCCAACTGACCGCGATCTTGCTGCTCAGCGCGCCGCGGCCCTGCTCCAGGCCAATCAGTTCAATCTGCGGTGCGGTCTGGTCAATCACCAGGGTAAAGGCCGGAGCCTGACCGTTCTGGGGCGGATCGGCCGCCAGACCCGCGCCACTCCGCGCGACCACCGTGAACCCAAAACTTCCCTCACCGGGCACTTCGACCGTGGCCGGGCTTTGCCGGTCCGGGTCTTCGCCATAGCGATACCAGTTCGCTCCGCCGTTGTCCGTCGCGTAGATCTCGACCCCGCCCAGCCCCGAGGGACCAATGTCCTGCACGGTGTAACCCAGGTGGAACCGGCGACCATTGATCACCCGCACCCGACCCACCGCATCGCCTAGCGAAGACGACGACGGTGTCCCGCCGATCAACGTCCGAAACTCGCTCCCCGCCATCGGGCTCGACACTGCGGGCGGCTGCGATTGGGACACCGGCCGCGCCACGATCATCGGCCCGCGTTCCGTCAGTCCCCGATCCGCGTCCATCTGCGAAAGCGAGGGAGCTGAATTGACCGGCGCCAACAGCGGTGCCTGCGCCAAATCCGGCAGGGGGGGCGTGTCCAGAACCGGGGCCGTAAGTCCAGGCCCGCCAAACACGGGGCTGGGCAGACCAGGCGACATCGCCACATTGTTGCCACCGCCCGTTCCCGGCAACGCCACCGGGTGCCGCGACGTGGGCGACTCCGGCTGCGGCACCGAATTGAGCGCCGCGGCCACCCGCAATTGCGCTTCGGCCGTCGCGCTGTTCTTCGCCGTGTCGGCAATCGTGCCTCGCACCGCCACGACCCCTTCCCGCGGCACCGACCACTCGGTCTGGCCCATCGCCTTGGGGACGATCGTCACCATCTGCCAATCGGGCTGCCCCGGTTGAATGTACTCTAGTCGCAACTGCGTCAGGTCGAGCGCTTGATCGGTCGCCGCCCACGCCAGTTGCACCCGCCCGGCACTCGGTTGGCGCAATTCCAGCAGCAGCTTGGGCGCAGTCGTGTCGACCAGCACCTTGAGGCCCGGCTCCATCGCCACCCCTTCCGGGTGCAGCCGGTTCTGGGCATCGAGCGTCCGGACGACGAACCAGTATTCGCCATCGGCAGCGGCCTGAAACTGGAACTTTGCCGAATCAGGCGCCACGGACTGCTGGTGCTGCCAGGTCGCCCCGCGATCCTGAGAGACATAGAGGCGAACTTCCCGCGCCCCCAGCGCCTGCATCTCCGCCGCATCAAACTTGAACGGAATGCGGAACCGGGACTTGTTGGTCGCCACCACCGACGAGGGAACCGGCCCTGCGGCGGCCGCGAAATTGGCCAGGCCGAGGGTCGCTCCGCACAGGATCGCAACCACCAGACGCATTGGGGGACTCCTTCCCACACCACTTCCCGACAGAAATCGAACCGTGAGGACCTGCGCAGTTGCCCTGTGCGATCCACCGTGTCGAAGGGTATCGACGAGTCACCGAGCGAACTTTCTCTCCCCCGAACGGTCGAGCCTCGTTTACGGGATCGGAAAAGTCGAACGCCCGAAAACCGAGCGCTCGAGTTCAGTTTCCCTCAAGCGATCACGATCCCTGAAAATCGCCAGCGAACTGTTTAAGGCGTGCAGGCGAGCCGACCCTGTCAGGGGTCGGTGAAAACCGTGTCGCAACCTGTTCATAGAAAACAACTTGCGAAATTCTCTCCAGATTCTGTACGAACCATCCCCGCCGGCGCCCCTATTAAAGAGTAGCGACTGAACGAACTACGCCCCGAAGCGGAACCGAAGATCATGCGTCTGACCCTGCGAACCCTGCTCGCTTATCTCGATGACGTGCTCGAGCCCGCGCAGGCCAAGGAACTGGGCGAAAAGATCGCCGAAAGCAGCGTCGCCACCGCGCTCGTCAACCGCATGCGCGAGGTGATGCGCCGCCGCCGCCTGTCTGCCCCGGCCGTTCAAGGGGCCGGCGCGGGGATCGATGCGAACCGCGTCGGCGAGTATCTCGACAACACCCTCTCCCCCGAGGCGGTGGCCGATATCGAGCGTGTCTGCCTCGAGTCCGATGTCCACCTCGCCGAAGTCGCCGCCTGCCATCAGATTCTGACGCTCGTCCTGGGCGAGCCGGTCGATGTCCCGGTCGAAAGCCGCGAGCGGATGTACGCCTTGGGCCCCAGCGCCCCGGCCCTCGAATTCGAGGCACCGGAAGAGACCCGCACGACCGCCTCCCGTATCCCCTCGGTCACCGATTCGAATACCGCGCGAGTCGCCGCCCTCTCCAGTGGTGCGGGGACGAACGGCGTCCCCGCCAGCGGCCCGGTCGAGGTTCAGTCGGTCGTCGAAGAGTACCGGACGCAGGGTCTGCCCGAGTACTTGCGTCCCGAAACCACCTGGAAAAGCTATCTCCCCTACGCCGCCCTCGTGGCCGTGCTCCTCTTGTGGGGCGGGCTGTTCTACATCGACCCGCCCATCGCGCCCAAGCGGTCGCCGCGGGAACGCGCTCAGGAAGAGCTCGTCCTCGCGCCGCCGGTAGGCACGGAAGTCCCCGTCTCGGAAGAGCTTCCCGGCGTTGCCACACTGACGGAAGCCGATGGCGGCGTTCCCGGTCCCGAAACACTCGATGTCGTGGAACGCGCGGAACGCATCGCCGCCACCCCGCCCGCGAGCGCGACCCGCAGTGTGACCGGCCCCACGTCGCGCCCAGCCCCCGCGCCCAGCTCAGACCTCGTCAGCGTCGACCTGGGTGACTCTGGTCCCATGGAGTCCACCACCCCGGCCGCACCCGCCACACCAGACGACGAACCCCCGCTCGAAGCCGGCGACTTGCGCCGCCCGTCTTCCGGTAAAAAGCCCGTTCCGACCGCCGTGGCAGCCGTGACGTCGCGTCCCATCGATCCCGATTCTCCTCCCGTGGCCACGCTGGAAGGCGACCCCGCTCCCACAGCGCCGGCCCCTGCCACGACGACGGCCACCAAACCCGGTTCGACACCATCTAAGCCCGCACCCGCGACAGCGCTCGCTTCCGCCGCCCCGGCTCCGGTCGACAATGACGACCCGCTCCCCATGGCGGAGCCCTGCCAGTATCTGTCGCGCACCGGGATCGCCATTGGTGCCGATCGCCAGTCCGGCGAATGGATGGTTCTCGCCCGCGACCGGATGATCGAACCGAGCGATGCGCTCGCCGTCCCCGAGCCATTTGATGGCGAGTTCGAAGTCGGCAACCGCTACCGCCTGCTCGTCCCGGGCGGCACCACGCTCTTGCGACTGGGCCCCAACCCGGCCGCTGCACATGGCTGGGCACTGATCCGTGGCCGGTTCGAAATGACCACCGACGGCGCTGCCGATGTGACCAGTCAAACCGCGATCTCCCTGCAGATTCGTGACCGACTCTGGAAAATCCAGATGCTCGCTCCCGACACGCGGCTGTGCATCGCCATGATTCCTCGCGAACCGCAAGACTACGAAGAAGCGTTCGAAGGGATGACGTTCCGCGCGGCCGTCGTCCTCGAACGCGGTGCGGTACGCATCGTGGGCGACAGCACGGGCGAACAGTTGCTCGAAAACCCCGGCTGGCTCTCACTCACGCCCGGCGTTCAGTTTGGTTCGGCCGACATCGCCGATCCCAAGGAGATTCAACTGCTCGAAAAACGTCCCTCCTGGACGTTCGGCCTCCCGACCTCGGCTGGCAGAAACTACGCCAAGCTGATGGAAGACAAGTTCTACGACCGCACCACGCCCGTCGATCAATCGATCACCGGTGCCGTCGACGACAAGCGCCCGCTCGTATCGCGGCTGGCGGTTGACTGCCTCGCCCAGTTGCAGGCGATTCCGCTGCTGGTCGACATTCTCCACAAGACCGAACACGAAGAGTCCCGCCGGTCAGCCATTCACGCCATTCGGGCTTGGCTCCCGGAAATTGAAGAGAATCGGACCGTGCTCCGGGGCGAACTCGAACGCCGCTTCACACCGGGCGATGCGGACATCATCTACCGCCTGCTCTGGGGTTACGGAGAATCGCACCTTCGCGACGCCGATATCTCCCGGCAGTTGGTCGAATGGCTGCGGCATGACCAGATCGCCATCCGGGAACTCGCCTGGCTGCACATCTCGCGACTGGCACGCCGCGATCTGGAGTACCGCCCCAACGCCAGCCCCGGCCAGCGTCAGGCGGCCGTCAACCGCATCCTGAATCAGCTCCGCGGCGGCGGCCTGCTGCCCAAAGCCGGCTAACGAAAGATGTCTGGCAGAAGAGGCGAGCCGCAAACCGTCACCCGTAAGAGGCGAGCCGACCCTGTCAGGGGTCGGCTCGCCCGAGCATATCACCCGTGCGTCGTGACCCATGCTGGCGCCACCGCCGCGCGTCGAAGTCTCGCCTGTTTCCCCAACCGGACCGGGGCATGTCTCCCGCGCACCCGGAAGCGTCTCGCGCAGCTCCCTGATCGGGTCCATCCAGGGGCAACGCGGGACCGTCGCGCCCACCCAGTCTCCTCAACGGAAACCTCGGGAATCCTCGCGAAAATCGACAAGGTCCCCTGCAGCTTGTTTGTTCGGAAACGCGCCGAAACCGGCCGACCGCGCTCTCACCCGAGTGGTAAGTTTGGTTGTCGCCGCCAGCCCGACTGACGACGACAACGCCGCGACAAACCCTGTTGCGACGCACTCACCCCGCAGTGAATCACGCGGGATCTGTTGACCGCTGGTAATGGGGGGCTGGTCGTTCGATCGAGGTTCCGTCCGGGTGTTCACCCCGACAGACTCCCCGCTCGCCTGACCGGCCCATGTGCCCACCACCCGCGCCGACTGGTCTCACGGGAATTCGCTGCGGACCGAAGTGACCCGGTCCGCCCGACGCACGCCCCGCCCTGCCGTCCCCCGACGTCAGAGCGACGACGCTCGCCAGGCTCACGGGAGAATCGACCGACGCGAGTCCAGCCCCCACGCTTTACCCGGCGCGGCCCGACCGTTCCCCACCGTGCGCGATCATCGCATCGCCAGGTTTGGCGGAGATCGTTTCGGTGCCTCGTCTCGGCAGGCCACGGGGCAGGCTCGCCCGGCCGACTCCCCCAAGGTCACTTCCCGCAGGCAACCGTTCAGGACTCGACGCTCCTTCCCCTCGAAGAGCGTCGGCCTGTGCTCAGCCTGCGAGCTGGCCCTCCTCTCTTCGAGCAGGTCCAGGGGACGAGTTCGGATCAACCGGGTGAACCCGATTCGGGTGCCGTCGGCGTCGCGGGCCATGTCGGGTCGTGTTGCTGTCCTTCCGAAGAGCGCCGCTCGAGGACCGCTCCCTTCGATGGCAGGTTTCGTCCAGAGACGGACCTGTTGGCGAAGGGGTGGCCTGGCTGCCAAGTGTGGTTTGTGCCGACTGACCGGACCCCCGCCAGCGGGATCGGGTCATTGGGATCGCTCCCGCAGTGGGATGCCGATTCCATCTGTGGATGGGTCGTGGAGTGACCGAATGCCCCGAACGATGGGTGCGGCCCTCAGCCGCCTCCAATGTGCGAGGTCTGTTCATTCCGCGAGCAGGTCCCCAAATACTGGTCGGACGGGCTTCCGCGAGGTTGCGGTGGCCGACTGTTCGGAGACCAATGCGCCGCGGCTACAGCTGGCGTCGCCTTGGACGTTGGGAGAAGTGCAAGTTCTGGCAGTGACGGAACGACCGTCTGAGGAACGTCCCGTAGCGAAGAGATTGATTCTGATCGAATGAAACTGCGACGCAGACAAAGGAGCATCCCCGTCCGAATCGGCGGGAGGCATGACCTCGGTGGCAGGTCACGGAACGGTCCCCCCGGACCGCTCCGCACCGAGCAGGCAACCCGCGACCCCTCCGGACGGGGGTGCTCCAGTTTTTTGTAGGGTGGGATTGGTAGGGCGGGCACTGCCCACCAGCGCTCACCAACCCCCAACCACCAGACATTCATTCGGATCGTCCCCCGATCCCCACCAAAACAAACCAAAACAAGAATACGGACCAGTTGACCCGCATCGGGCCGTCAGAAACATCGCTCGATGGAGATCGTCGGTGAGCCGTGGTGGGCAGTGCCCACCCTACGCAAATCAACGCAAAGACAACGACAAAACACCGGCACCCCTCGCCGGTCAGCTTTGAGATGGCATCAGGGAACCGGTTCGGATCGCTGAGGGGTTGATCCGGACCACGAGTTGGGGGAAGCAGGGCGTCGGTGACGCACGAAGGGGGCAGTGGCTCGCTCGATCGCTTCGGTGGTCGTGCGGAACACCGTTCTCCTCGGTCGACACCGCGCCCTGCCCCCCGGCCCCGGCTGCGGCCACCTGTCCAGTGAACTCCACCGGCCAGGCCAGTCAGCCACGCGGAAAGCGGGTACTGCTTGTGATCTGGGACAGCCTCGGGGTTGGCCGCCGTCGCCGTTTACGGTGGCTGATGACCGGAATAGGAGCGCATGTTGGCATCATGAACGAGTGGCACCCTTCGGCCCGCACGGGTCGACCGGCCGACTGGTTCGGCGACACGCACCTGCCTCCCGCTGCTCCCCTCCGGACCGCACCCGGGCCGGTCGCGTCCAGCACCGATCTCCCTGCACCGATCAACCCGCCCTCGCTCCCGGTGACATCCCTGGTCGACGCGGGCACCACGTTCGCCGGCCCGAAGATCAATCAGCCTCCGTACTCGATCCGCTCGAAAGAGCTGGTCGATCCTCTCACCCTGCCGGGGGTTGTTGAACCACGCCCCTCGCCCGACGCCGCGCAGCGTCCACGGGTCATGTCACCGCGTGGCCTGCCCCTCTCCTGGGGCCTGCTCTGCATGGCCGGCTGCATGTCGATCTCCGCGCCGCAGAC
>JAIXZD010000262.1 GCA_027489895.1 Planctomycetaceae bacterium | reverse complement strand
GGTCCTCTCCCTGGATGTGACGCGTTGGCACAAACGAAACAACCGGCGCTTTGCCAGAGCGCCCCTCTCGGGACACCCGGACACGCCGGTTGGTTCAGAGTTCGCGACCCGTTTCACCCGGTCACTTCGACGTGACTTGGTGGAAACGCCGATCAATGGGCCGTGGAGATCACTCAGGGAGCCGGAAGCGTTAGCGCCCGGAGGTGCCACGATCCCCTCCGGCTCACCATCATCACCAACGACACCCCGATTCACCTCACCCGGTTACTTCTTCCACAAGAGGCCGCCGTAGATCGCTTCTTCACCCAGAAGCTCTTCGATCCGCAGCAACTGGTTGTACTTGGCGATCCGGTCCGAACGGCTGGCCGAGCCCGTCTTGATCTGACCGGTGCCCAGCGCCACCGCGAGGTCGGCGATCGTCGTGTCTTCCGTCTCACCCGAGCGGTGGGACATGACGGCCGTGTACGAGTTCCGACGGGCCAGTTCGACCGCGTTGATCGTTTCCGACAGCGTGCCGATCTGGTTCACCTTCACGAGGATGCTGTTGGCGATCCCCTTGTCGATCCCTTCCTGGAGCCGCTTCGTGTTGGTGACGAACAGGTCGTCGCCCACCAGTTGCACCTTCGATCCGAGCTTCTCGGTCAGCAGCTTCCAGCCCTTCCAGTCGTCTTCCGAACAGCCGTCTTCGATCGAACAGATCGGGTACTTGGTGGTCCAGCTGACCAGCAGGTCGACCATCTCTTCAATCGAGATCGCCTTGCCTTCGAACGTGTAGGTCTGGTTTTTTTCGGTGAAGATCTCGGTCGAGGCGACGTCGAGGGCGATCTTGATCTGGTCGCCCGCCTTGTAACCGGCCTGGTCAATCGCCTGCATAATGATTTCGAGCGCCTTCACGTTCGCGCCGAGGTTCGGAGCCAGCCCGCCTTCGTCGCCGACCGCCGTGCTCATCCCCATTTTGGAGACGATGTCTTTGAGGGTGTGGAAGATTTCCACACCGGCCCGCAGCGCCTCGTGGAACGAATCGAAGCCCAGGGGCATCACCATGAATTCCTGGACATCGATCCCGTTGTTCGCATGCGCGCCGCCGTTGATGATGTTCATCATCGGGGCGGGCAGGTACTTCGCACCGACGCCGCCCACGTAGCGGTAAAGCGGCATGAAGTGGGCGTGGGCGGCGGCCTTCGCGGCAGCCAGCGAGCAACCGAGGATCGCGTTGGCGCCCAGGCGCGCCTTGTTGTGCGTGCCGTCGAGATCGATCATCGTCGAGTCGATCAGCAACTGGTCGGCGACATCGAGGCCAATCAGTTCCGGGCCGATCTCGTTGTTGACGGCTTCGACCGCCTTGAGGACGCCCTTGCCCTTGTAGCGGTTCTTGTCTTTGTCGCGCAGTTCGTGGGCTTCATGCTTTCCGGTGCTGGCGCCCGAGGGGACCGCCGCGCGACCGATCGTGCCGTCTTCCAGCTCGATATCCACTTCAACGGTCGGATTGCCCCGGCTGTCGAGGATCTCACGGGCGGTCACGGCTTCAATCGTCATACTCATAGCGACGGCAGTCCTTCCAAACGAACCAGATGTCCAACCAACAGGCCGAACCACCCGGTCCGGTCCCCACGTTTCATTCTGACTTCAAACCGTGTTCGACGGTCATTCCTGTTCACCCCAGGTCGCCACAGTGCGCAGAGGCGAGAACCAAACCAAAATTCTCCGCAGAGCGATTTGACCTTTCAAGCGCACACGAACCATTCATCGACGACGGGGACGCTAGCCGGGACTACTCCCGATCTTTTCGTTCCGCCTCGTTCCAGGTGACCTTGTAGGCGCGTTCGATTTCCCGGGCGTACTCGACGCGGGCTTTTTCCGATTCTCCCATCGCGAGCAGGTCGAAGGGCGTCTGCCCCAGCCCGGCCGTGCGTCCGAACAGCGGCGTCTGGAAAAACACCTCGCGCTGGTCGGCGGCGACAAACGGCCGATCGACCACCTTGACGACGTAGAACGCGCTTTCGTCGGCATTCGTGGTGACGCCCACGTCACCCACCTTCAGCTCTTCGAACACGGTCCGCATGAACTCGTTACTCGGCTTCTCGACGAACGGAATCGTCGACAGCGTGGGTGGCTGGGCTCCGCCCTGGCTCCGCGGCGCGGTCGCTTCCCGCAGCCAGGTGAACTCGGGACTGGCCTGCACAACCAGTTGCAGGCCGTCTTTGGCACCGGTGACGGTCGTCTCACCCAGAGCCTCGGCCATCGGCTTGTTGAGGTCGCGAACTGTTTTCGCCAGTTGTTCCGCGCGGGCCTTGGCCAGCGGAATCGCTTTCTCGCGCTTCCAGGATTTGACGACTTCCTCTTTCACGCCCTCTTCGTCGAGGGTGGGGACATGCTCGGGAGAATGTTCGATCTTCCAGAGGATGTAGCGGTCGCTCGTGTCGGGGTCGGTTCCGCGGGTCATCAGACGGGTCTGATCGGCACCGAACAGCACCTGCGCGACCGATTCGGGCACCGCCATCGGATTTTCGTCGCCCGCGGAGTCGCGGCAGGTTCCCACGCCCGGCAGGTCGAGGAACTGACTCACGGAGACAAGCTTCGTTTCGCCGAACTCGAGTCCTTCGGCTTTCGCAATGGCCGTCAGTTGATAGGCGGCATCCTTCGTGAGGGCGGCCTGCTCTTCGGGCTTCAGGTCGGTCGCGGAATACTTCTCGCTGAACTTGAGGCCGAGCTTCTGGACTTCGTCGGCCGCACGGTCGATCCGGGCCCGAATCTGCTCGGTCGCCCGCTGGGCGACAAGGCGTTCGCGAATCTCGGTTTTGAGATCGTCATCGAGCGGCTTGTACTTCGGAGCCGGTTCGCCCCCTTCCGGAGCCGGCGTCTCGACACCTTCCGGTTTCGGTTCCGTCGCCGGAGGAGTGGTCGCGTCGGGCTTGGCGGCGTCCGGTTTGGCCGGGTCCGGTTTTTCAGCGGCTGGCTTTTCTTCGGCCGGTTTCGTTTCCGCAGGCTTGTCTTCCGGCTTCGCGGCCTCGGGCTTCTTCTCTTCGGGCTTGGGTTCTTCCGGTTTCGGCTCGGCCGGTTTGTCTTCCGGCTTCGCTTCTGGCTTTTCCTCGGGCTTCACTTCGGGAGCCGCGGGCTTTTCTTCCGTGGGCTTTTCCTCAGTCGCGGGCTTTTCCTCAGCGGCCGCATCTTTGGCCGGTTGATCCTCGACGAAACTGGCCAGACGGATCGGCAGCCGACGCGTCGCCGCCTGGGGCTTCGCTTCCTCAGCCGGCTTTTCCTCGGCAGGCTTTTCAGCGGCTGGTTTCTCTTCCGCAGGCTTCTCGGCCGCGGGCTTTTCCTCGGCGGGTTTTGGTTCCGCTGGTTTCTCTTCGGCGGGCTTGGGTTCCGCCGGTTTCGGTTCGGCGGGCTTCTCTTCCGGTTTGGGTTCCGCCGGTTTGTCTTCCGGTTTCGCATCTGGAGCGGGCTTGTCGGCCGCGGGTTTTTCTTCAGCTGGCTTTTCAGTGGTCGGCTTGTCGGCAGCCGGTTTGTCGCCTTCGGTGGCGGGGGCGGCCGGGGTTTCAGCGGCCGGGGTTTCGGTCGCGGGAGCTGCAGGAATTTCCCGATCGCGGTAGAGCCGGTCTTTGTTTTCGTCGTAGTACTTCTGAATCTCTTCGTCAGTGACCGGCGACTTCTCGGCGATCTGCTTCTCAACGTCGTCGAACTTCGCCTTCAGATATTGAATGCGCGCCTTCACGGGCTGACGGAACCCGGGCACGATTTTCCCGTTCTCCAGCATCTCGACCTTGTCTTTGGACTTGTCGAAATAGGCCTTGAGTTCGGCCTCGGTCGGTTCAGGGACCTGCGCCACGAACTGTTCGACATCGAGGGCCGCCAGTTCGATTTTCTGCTTTTCGTTGAGCTTCCGGTAGAACTGCCAGTACTCCATGGGCGACCGGGCAATGGGGGCCTGGGGCGTCGACGTCATCCAGGCCTGCCGGGCGAGCATTTCGTGCCGCAGGTACTCGTACAGCCGCTTGGGCGGCACTTCGAGTTCGCGCGTCAGCGTCTTGAACAGGTCGCTCGTCAGTTTGCGATCGGTGATTTCTTCGAGGTAGGCGGCAATCTGGCGATCATCGACGACGATGCCCATCGCCTCGCCCTTTTTGCTCAGCACCCAGCCGGTGACGACATCGTCATCCTGCGAAGGCCGGCCGAACCCGAACGTCCGACCGCCCAGAAACTGGTTCAGGAATTGAGGCTGCTGCTGCAGGAAGTTCAGAATTTCGGGCGAGAGCGTGGCCCGCGTGATCGCCTGCACAATGAAGGCGTTCACCTTCTGACGCTGCATGATGAGCTGCTGGACATCGGCCCGCGAGAGGTTGCCCGCCGTGGTGGTGACGAGTGGGGCATTGGCTCCGCCGCCAGACCGTCCTCCCCCCCCGCGCGACCAGTGGCTGATGACAATGTCGAACGTGAATACGAACATCGCCCCAATGGCCAGAATGGCCATGCCGATGCGCTGATTTCTGCGGAACCACGAGAACGGAGACGCCACGGATGCTTGCCTTCCCAAGTTGCCTGTTTGAGCCGCGCCTGACGGACCGATTCCGGTCGCGTCCTTGACAGCTCTTGCAACAGTCCTGTAACCAAAGTGCGGTTCGAATCGTCCGTCGAGCCGCTGGCGAAACCACGATTGTAGCGGCGCAAGGCCTTCGTACAAGGCCAGCCCGTCCGCCTCAACCACTTGTGAGACGCCGGGTTAGGTCGGCCCATTCCATTCCGTTTTGAAGGGTCGCCCGCGCGGTGTTCCGAGACCTCTGTCCGGGTCACCCGCTCGAAGTGGACCACGTTGTCAGTCAGGGTATCGCTGCGATGGCCAAGAAAAAGTACCGCGGACTCGTGATCGTCGAATCGCCCGCCAAGGCGAAGAAGATCAACGAGTACCTGGGCAGCGAGTACATCGTGCGGGCCAGCATGGGCCACGTCCGCGATCTCCCCGAAAATGCCTCCGAAATCCCCGAGGAAATCAAGAAGCTGAAATGGCCGATTCCGGGCGTCAATATTGAGGACGACTTCCGCCCGCTCTACGTCGTCCCCCGCGAGAAGAAAAAACTGGTCTCCGAGCTGAGATCGGCCCTCAAGGAGTCCGAAGAACTCATTCTGGCGACTGACGAAGACCGCGAAGGCGAAAGCATCGGCTGGCACCTGGCCCAACTGCTCGAGCCCAAAGTCCCCGTCAAGCGGATGGTGTTCTCGGAAATCACCAAAGACGCCATTCGCGAGGCGATCAAGAACACCCGCCAGGTCGACGAAAACCTCGTCGCCGCCCAGGAAGCCCGCCGCGTGATCGACCGGTTGTACGGCTACCGCCTCAGCCCGCTGCTGTGGCGCAAGGTCCGCCCGAAACTGTCGGCCGGACGAGTGCAATCGGTCGCCGTCCGGGTGCTGGTGACGCGCGAACTGGAACGCCGCGCGTTCCGTAAAGGGACCTACTGGGACCTCAAGGCGAACCTCGCCACCGGGAAGCAGGCGCAGTTTCAGGCCGATGTCGTGACGGTCGGCGGCAAACGGGTCGCCTCGGGGAAAGATTTCGACGAAAACACCGGCCAACTGAAGGCTGGTTCCGATGTGCTGCTGCTGAGCGAGGCCGAGGCGAAGTCGCTGGTGGTCAAGCTCTCGGCGGCAAAACCCCCGGCCTGGTCGGTCGGGTCGATCGAAACGCGCGACCAGACGCGGCGTCCCTCGCCCCCGTTCACCACCAGCACCCTGCAGCAGGAGGCCAACCGCAAGCTGGGGATGACCGCCCGCGAGACCATGCAGACCGCCCAGCGGCTGTACGAAGACGGGCTCATCACCTACATGCGAACCGACTCGGTCACGCTGTCGGGTGAGGCGATCGGCGCGGCCCGACGGACAATCACCGACCGGTACGGCAACGACTATCTGCCCGAAAGTCCCCGTCAATACGCCAACAAGGTGAAGAACGCCCAGGAGGCCCACGAGGCGATTCGCCCCGCCGGGACCGAGATGAAAACCGGCGAAGAACTGGGCCTCGATGGGCGGGAGCTGAAGCTCTATTCGCTCGTCTGGAAGCGGACGGTGGCCAGCCAGATGTCCGATGCCCGGCTCAAGTTCCAGACAGTGACGATCGCCGCGGAGAACGCCGAGTTCCGCGCGACGGGTCGACATGTCGAGTTTCCCGGCTTTTTCCGCGCGTATGTGGAAGGGGTCGACGATCCCGAAGCGGCGCTTGACGATACAGAATCCGCCCTGCCGCCCATGACCGAGGGCGAGCAGTTGCAACTGGACGAGCTGACGCCGCTGGGGCACGAAACGCAGCCTCCCGCCCGGTTCACCGAAGCGACGCTGATTCGTGAACTCGAAGCGAACGGGATTGGTCGCCCTAGTACGTACGCCTCGATCATCAGCACCATTCTCGACCGGGGCTACGCCTCGAAGGCGGGCAATGCGCTCCTGCCCACGTTCACCGGCATGGCGGTGACGAAGCTGCTGGAGAACCATTTCCCGCAACTGGTCGACACGACGTTCACAGCGAAAATGGAGCAGACGCTCGACGATATCGCGAATGGCGAGGCGAGTACGGTCCCCTACCTGCGCGAGTTCTACTCGGGCGAAAAAGGACTCGACACGCAGGTCAAGGAAAAAGAGGAATCGATCGACCCGCGGGAGGCCTGCACGCTGGATCTCGATGGCCTGGTCGCCAAGGTGCGCGTTGGAAAGTTTGGACCGTACCTCGTGAAGGATCAGGCCGAGGGGGCCCAGCTCACGGCCTCGCTGCCCGAGGATTCGCGTCCGGCCGACCTCACGAATGAAGAGGCCGACAAGCTGCTCGCGCTCAAGGCGCAGGGGCCGACCTCGATTGGCTCGCACCCGACCGAAGGGGCGCCGGTGTATGTGCTGCTGGGCCCGTTTGGTCCGTACATTCAGTTGGGCGACGTGGCCGAGGATGGCACGAAGCCCAAGCGGGTTTCGATTCCCAAAGGCACGCCGATGGAGGCGGTCACGCTGGAGCAGGCGGTCGATCTGCTCCGGCTGCCGCGAACGCTGGGAGCGCATCCGGAGACCACCAAGACCGTCACGGCGGGGATCGGCCGGTTCGGCCCCTACGTGCTGCATGATGGCGTCTACAAGTCGCTGCCCAAGGATGAGGATGTCCTCAAGATCGAACTCGAGCGGGCGGTGGAATTGCTCAAGCAGGCCCGTCCTCGGGGCGGGGCGACTCCACTGAAAGAGCTGGGCAATCACCCGGTGGACGAGCAGCCGATTCAGGTGTTTGAAGGCCGGTACGGCGCGTACGTCAAACACGGCAAGATCAACGCGACGATCCCGAAGGATCAGACGGTCGAGTCGTTGACGCTCGAACAGGCCGTGGCGCTGATCGCCGACAAAGCCGGTGGCCCACCGACGAAGAAAGCCGCCAAAAAAGCCGCGAAGAAGTCAGCCGCAAAGAAAACGGCCAAGAAGGCTGCGAAGAAAGCGGCCAAGAAAAAGACGGCGACCGACGAGGAGTGATCGTCCGGGTGGAGCCGATCCATCTCGGAATTTCCAGTATCGCCCTCACGTCTCCCGCCAACAACAACTTCCTCAACCCCCGACTGGGTCGCCTGTACCGTGTCGCCTCTGCTGCTGTTGCCGATCACCCTGTTTCTCCCCGCCTTGGGCGCGCTCTGGCTGGCGCTCGATCGGAAAGGGGGCGACGATCGGCTGCGCGTCACGGCGATCGGGTTCTCGGCCGCGACGTTCATCCTGTCGCTGTTCATTCTCAACCGGTTTGATCCGGCGATTCCCGGAATCCAGATGGCCGTGCGCGTGCCGTGGATCGCGCTCTGGCATATCGATTTCCATCTGGGGGTCGATGGGATCAACCTGCCGCTGGTGATTCTGACTTCGCTGGTGTCGCTCTTATCTCTGTTGGCGTCGGGGGGGATCAAGGACCAGCTCAAGGGGTATCTGATTCTCTTTCTGCTGCTGGAGACGGGGATGCTGGGCGTGTTTCTGGCGCTCGACTTCTTCCTGTTTTACGTCTTCTACGAACTGACGCTGCTGCCGATGTTCTTCCTGATTGGTCTCTGGGGCGGGCCGCGGCGGGAGTATGCCGCGATCAAGTTCTTCCTCTACACGCTGGTGGGAGGCGTCTCGGTCCTGGTTGCCCTGCTGGTGATTCACTTCACCTGCGGAACAGGGCGGTCGTTCGATCTCATTCACCTGGCCGCGGTGGCGCAGGGACGGGTTGCTGGCGAGGCCTTTCCCGCCACGGCGCAACTGGTCGCGTTTTCGCTCCTGGTGTTTGGCTTCTGCATCAAGGTGCCGATCTTTCCGGTGCATACCTGGCTGCCCGATGCCCACACCGAAGCTCCCACTCCCATCAGCATGATTCTGGCGGGAGTGCTGCTAAAGACCGGTGCGTACGGGCTGCTCCGCGTGGCGTTCCCGCTCTGCCCGTATGGGGCGCAGATGGCCGCGTGGCCGCTCGCGGCGCTGGGTGTCGCTAGCATTCTCTACGGGGCACTCGCGGCTCTCGCCCAGACCGATTTCAAGCGGCTCGTCGCGTATAGCTCGGTCAGCCATATGGGCTATGTCGTGCTGGGGCTGTCGGTCTGGCGGATCGTGTCGGGTGAGACGATCGGCCGCGACGCCTGGGAAATGGGGATGAGCGGTGCCCTGTTCCAGATGATCTCGCACGGGATCACCTCGACGGGGATGTTCTTTCTGGTGGGCGTTATCTACGACCGCGTGCATCATCGCGATCTGGAACAGTACGGCGGTCTGCTCGCCCGGATGCCCGAGTATGGCGGCCTGTCGATTGGCCTCTTTTTCGCGGCCATGGGTCTGCCGGGGCTGTGTGGCTTCTGGGGGGAAGTCTTCCCGATCTTCGCCGCGTGGAATTTTGACCCCATCCTCGCCGTCCTGGCGGCGCTGGGGGTGATCATCACCGCGGCTTACATCCTGTGGATGATTCGCCGGGTCTACCTCGGGGCCGAGTACCATGGCCCGCACGCCAGCGGACTAGTCCCGCTCACCGCCACCGAAACGACGATTGGCTACGTGCTGCTCGTTTCCGCGATCATCCTGGGCTGCTTCCCGGACCTGCTGTTTGGACTGATGCGCGCCAGCGTGAGCGAACTGGTCAACCACCTCGTCGCCGCCGGTCAAACCCTCGCCGCCCCGCCGGTGGCCGTGCGGTAGGAACGCACCCCACGGGACGCACACACCGCACCAGACCACCCGGCGAGCCGACCCTGTCAGGGGTCGGTGGTTTTCGCGTCGGAGTTGCGAGACGTCTGCAATCGACTTTATGCGGCGGAAGTTGGTACGCAATCTGTTTGAGATAGCGGCATCGTTTCCACCGACCCCTGACAGGGTCGGCTCGCCTGGACGGGTTAGCGATCCGCCTGCGGCACGTACTTCGGCAGTTTCTGCGTGGCAAAAATCGGCTTCAGCCGGGCGAAGCGGACGCGGCCGTCGATGATTGGCAGGGTGACCATGTCGTCGCCGATGAGCGGGCGGGCGTATTTCAAAAAGTCGTCGGTGACGTCGTAGCCGTTCGCGGTGATCCAATGGTCCGGGAACTTGCGGTCTTTCTCGGCCACTTCGGCGAGCGGGGCCTTGTCGTACTTCACCTGGTAGTTGTCCCAATCGGTCCGCAGGATCGTCGCCATGTAGCCATGCTCGCCCTTCGCGGCCAAGAGTGCCGCCTTCTGGCCGACGTAGTAGGCTTCGTCGAGGTCGACGCCCGAGGCATAGGCCATGCTGTGCCGCTGGTCGGTCCCCGGCACGTTGCAGCGGGCCGCCCCCTTCACGCAAAGGCCGGCATCGTTGAGGTAATTCGTGAGGACTTGCGCCACGGTCATGTTCGAGGCGCTGAAGCTGGCGTGACCAAACGCATCTTTGCGGAGGCCGATCTCGCCGACATCGAGCCCTTCGCTGACGACGACGATCGCCCGGCCGCGCTCCTTGAGCATCGCGTTGACGTTCGCGTGGATCTGTTCGAGCGAGGTCTTCCGCTCGGCGAGATAAATCTGCAGCGGCAGTTCCCGCTTGGGGTCGGCTAGACGTGCGGCCGCGGGGATGTAGCCGATCTTGCGGCCCATCGCCTGCAGGACAAGCACGGGGTCGGCCGGGCAACTGCCGTTGTTTTCTTCGTTGGCCATCTGAACGTAATGCGTCCAATAGCGGGCGGTGCTGCCGTAGCCCGGGGTATGGTCGACGAGCTTGAACTCGCTGTCGCCGACGTCGTTGTCGATTGTTTTCGGGCCGCCGATGCCAACGACATCGAGGCCCCGCGCGCGGGCGAGGTTGGCGACGGTGTTGGCCGTGTGCATCGAGTCGTTCCCGCCGATGTAGCAGAAGTACCCGATGTTGTGGGCCTTGAAGACTTCGATGATGCGGTCGAAGTCGTCGGTCTGTTTGTCCTTGAGCTTGTAGCGGCAGGTGCCGATCGAACCGGCCGCGGGCGTGGTCCGCAACAGGGCAATCTCGTCGGCGCACTGCGCGGAGAGGTCGATCAGTTCTTCCTTGAGCACGCCTTCGATGCCATGCCAGCCGCCGTAGACGGTGCCGATTTCGGACATTTGCCGCGCGGTTTCAACGATGCCGCGGAGCGTGTTGTTGATGACGGGAGAGGGGCCGCCCGACTGGGCGACGATCATGTTTTTCGGAGGCATGGGAGGGGAGAGCCTGGAGAAGCGAACGCACGAGTTCCGCCCCGAGCCACAGTCGCGGGGCGGTCAACCAAACCCGGATGATAGCCGGCCGCGCTCAGCGTGGTAAAACGAGCGCCACTTGGGCGCGGGACCGTCGCCTGGTTGAAACCGGGGACGACGGTGCGAACCCGACGTGCCCTGCTGGCACCGGCTTTGCGGGGCAAGCATGCGAACGGCCCGCGACGGACTTCGTTGCCGAACGGACCGAGAAGCCGCGGACTCCCTGAGGGCGCGGTCTTTCCCTAGTTGGCATGCTTGCCCCGAAACGGTGCAAGCATGGCACAGCCACTGGTCCCCGCGCCAATTGTGGCAACGTGGGACAGAGCGAAGTCGATGGTAGGTCTCGTGGCTTACGGCAGACGCCATTCGTAGGCGTTCAGTTCCAGCCAGAGGAAGATGATGCCCGTCAGCAGCGAGCAGGTCGCCACGACGAGCAGGCCGACGTAGATGTCCGCGGGAGCGGGCGGGCCGCTCGACTTCCGGCTACTGGAGGCGCGTGGAGACATTGTCACCCTTCTGAATCTCGCCGCCGCGATCTTTCTCGAGGACGGTGGCGACAGCCTTGTCCTTCTCGGTCGAGTCGATCCGGACTTTGCCCAGGTACTTCGTCTTGCCGCCAGCCGACAGGCCCGACCGCCAGACGTACAACACATGTCCTTTCACCAGGCCCGCATCGCTGCCCAGTGAAATCTCGATCAGTTCGCTGCGGCCCACGGCTTTCGTCGCCTGGGTCCCGATCACTTTGCCTTCCACCCGCGGGGGCACGGAGACATTCGCCACCAGGGCCGGGTCATCAGGAGAAATTCCCAGCTCCGACAGCTTGCGATCCCGCAGGGCCAACTGCTGCAGCAGCTCTTTGTTCTTCGCGACCGCGAGCTGCAGATCGATTTTGGTGGCGTTCAGTTCGTCGGTGACGACCTGCCGCGATTTGAATTCACTGTTCCGCGAGGTAATCAGCCGCGTGTTGTCTTCGCGCTGCTGAATCGTTTCTTCGCGGCGGAATTTGGCTTCTTCGCGGGCGACCTGGGCCTGCTCGTTGGCAACAGCCGCTTCCTGCTGGGAGTTCTTGATTTCTTCCTGGGCCTTTTTGAGGGCGTCTTCGAGGGCGACGTTCTTTTCCTCGGCGGTCACCGCGCGGGCTTCGAACTTTTCGCCGTCTGTTTTGAACTGGGCCAGGTCTTTTTCGCGGGCCTGCTTTTCGTCGCCCAGCTCGGCCTGCACCTTCTTCACCTGATCTTGAGCCTTGATGGTCTCTTTGCGCCAGTTGACGTGAGCCGAGTTCACGGCGGCAGCAAATGACATGAACAGCACGCTGAGCACGAGCTGCACGACGACCAGAATTTTGCCGACGAACGACATTGCCGCTACTCCCGCCAGATCGCGGTTCACTCGAACTTGTGCTGCTCATTCATCAGGGCGACAGACAACGCCGTCCTGATGATCCACTCAATTCGTAAATCTTATCGCGTCGAAACAGTCTGTGCCCAATCTTCACTCCAACCGATGCCGAGGCACCGGTCAGAAGGTTCGGGGCATCTTATTCGGAGGCCGGCGCGGCTTTCTCCTCGGTGGGCTTCTCATCGTAGGGCAGGTCGGACTTCAGGGTTTCGTTGCGTCGCTGAACGCGATCGAGAACCCCCTGGGCCTGAACCAATAGGTCGGTCAACTTTTGTTTTTCGGTTTCAGCATCGGCCTTTTGCGCCCGCAGTTCGGCGAGCTGGTTGGCCAACTGGATTCCCTCTTCCCGCCGGAGCGAGGCTTCATCGCCGACTTCGCGGGCTTTCTTCGACGAGGCCGCGATCTGAGTCGACAGTTCAGTGGATTTCTTGGCGAGTTCGTCGAGCTGGGCCTGGTAGAGCTTTTCCCGAGCCTTGATGGCGGGCAAGTCGGCCGCGATCGCGAGCTGGGCATCTTTCAACCGATTCTCGGCCCGGGCAATTTCGCCCTCCAGCTGGGTGATGCGGTCCTTTTGGGGCTGAATTCGTGCCTTGAGGTCGGTGTCGCGCTGGCGATGGTCGGTGAGGGCGGTGGCCCACGACACGAACGCCAACCCCATGAAGGCGATCGATAGAAACGTGGCGAGAACCGTCAGCACCTTGCTGAATTTTGTCATGGCTCATCCACGGGAACGAAACAACAAAAACTCGTATTGCGCCTCAGTTCGGAGCAAAACGATCGAAATTCAACCGAAAAACAGCGCCGCCGAAACGAATCGGTCCGTGCAGTTTTGAAGTATACGGCTCGAAAAAAACGAGTGTCAATTAGCAAAGCCGGGAAGGCTAGGTAATCGCCAACTCCTTCACCGATTGTGACAGGCCCGGTTGTCTGGTCGAGCGCTCCGCTGAACAGACCCGATGGGACCGGTCACTCGACACGTCGTCTTAATCGACGCCGCCCGCCGTTCGGTCGACGGCAGGACTCCCATCCCTCATCGTCGCTTCCCCACTGGCCGGTTGCTCAGCACGGTGGAGATTCGCATCGTGGCGCAGGTAGCGGTTGTGCGACGCCCTGACGGACCCCTATTGACCTCAGGACGGTACGTCTTCTGGTTGGCCTGCACGCATCGCATCGATCGAAAGGATCGTCCGGATTGTTAATTCTGGGATGGATAAGAAGTTTGGGGGGAGTTTGCGTTCCGTTCCGTTCGATCCGATGAGGATTGGCGTAGGGACGGGCGATCCCGTCAATCTAGTGGGTTGCCGCGGACGATGAACCGATCGTGGGGGCAAGTTGTCCCACCCGGCCGGGGCAGGAGGGAACCGCCTGGCGGGAGCTGGTTCAGATAGGACAACGTCGAGATTCGGCGTTCAGACAGGGCAGGGATGCCATGCGGCGACTGGGGCGATCCGCGCGAGCGCACTGGGTGCTCTCCGCCCTGACTTCGGCGGGACTGCTGAGTGCCAGCGTTGTGCTGCCGGTGGGCTGCGCCCGCTCGGCCCGCGACCTTACGCTGGAATCACTGACCAGCGAGGAACTTGCGCTGCCTGTGGTCACGGTCGCCGAGACCGGATCCGGTCAACAGATGCTGGGACGCGGCGCGACTCGGCCGGTGGAGCCGACTCGAAAGAAGGGCAACTGGGTCTCCCGGCTGTTTCAGACCAGTTCCAAATCGAGATCGCAGGACCCGTTTTTGGACGGCCCGGCTCCGCAGGCCAACGTCGCGAACTCCGGCGCCCTCGCCTCTGGCCAATCGACTGGTGAACGGTCGTCTGATTCTGCGGCAAGCCAGTCGAGCGTGCGGCAGGCGAGTGCGGCCCGACGGCCCACCGCCAACGAGATCGCGTCGGGGAGCACTCGGCCGAACGCGGAAACGGCCCCGCAGTTGGCGCGGAGCCCTTATGCGCCGCTCCCGGGGCCGCGCGGTGGGGGTCAAGCCGCTAAGTCACGCCTGTTGCCCGAACCGGAGACCGAGACGGCCAGCACGCCCGAACTCGAAGCGGAACGATCACGCGCGGTCGCCGGGCCGATTCGCGAGTTGCCCGAGTCGGCTGATTTCGAGGAACCTGTTGGTTCGGAACGCGTCGGATCGGACCTGGTCGGAACGGAAATGGCTGGAGCGAACTCTGCCGAGGAGCCCGCGCCGACCGAGTCTCCTGCGGAGAGCGCGTTCGCTCGCGTCATCCCCGAAGACTCGACGTCATCGAACGCGGTTGCGAGTGATCGGTCTGCAGAGGCCAGCGAGGTTCCGCAGCGCGACCTGCGCACGAATGCCGGGTCGGTCCCTGGAACGGAATCGACCGCACTCCGCGAATCGCTCCGGCTGCGGTTGCAGTACCTGGCTCGGGAGGCGAACGAAGCCGAGCGCCGGGGCAACCGGATCGAAGCGGTGCGGTTGTGGGAGATGGCGGCCCGGATCGACGCGGCGGAGCCTGGGCTATGGCCGGACGATCTCGCCAAACCCTGGGAACGCGTGGCTGCTCTGACCGCGCCCAAGGAACGCATCGCCCGGGCACGAGTCTCGTCGGAAGGAAAGCCGGGGCATCCGTCGGTTCGCGAAGATGTCGTGGACTTGCGAGATCGTGACGGTCGCCGTCGGCCCCTGAATGCGGGGCCTTCGCTTGAGGCTCCCGCGCCGACTCGCACGGTCGCCCGCGTGGCTCCCGCACTCGAGGTGGAACCACGACAAGACGTAGGGCGCGACGCCGGGCGAGAGGACGTGGCCGAGCGGTCCGGTTCGGCACCCGTTCTGACCGTACCGACTCGGGAACCGAGCGCGGGGGGGCAGGCCCGAGTCCGCGAGATCCCGACGGAGGATGGACCCGAAGTCGCCACGACGACGAATCCGCGGGAGAGCGCCTCTCAACCGCAAACTCCCGTGCGTGTGGCCGCCACGCCCCGCCGGGCCGCGCCGCAAGGGACTGCCCAGACGACGAAGGCGGCGACGGAGCCGGTTGGGGCGCGTCGCGAAATCGCAAAGGTCGACGGCCAGCGTCAGAAGTCCGCGACGGGTACTGGAGCGCGGGGCAATTCCGCGACAGGCCATGCAACGCCGGCGGTTGCCAAAGCGCCCCAGGCCGCTCCGGCTGGGCGGGCGAGAGTTCGCTCTTCGGCGGCACAGGCTGCGGGGAACCCGGTCCGACTGGCGGGTTCGAGCGAAGCAGAGTCGGTGCCTTCGAGCCGCGACGTTGTCGAACGGATCGAGCGGACGCCGGGCAACGCGACGATGCCGCCGGAACCCACTCGAGCGGTCACCAGTCGCGATGGGACGCGCCGTCAGCGGATCGACCCGCAGGTGGCGAGCAATGTCGCCCGGGCCGATGCGATCACCGCGAAGGCCGCCGAGCGGCAGATGGAGCGAGCCAAGGTGGAGTTGCTCGCGGCCCCGCCCAGGATCGATCCGCGCGAAACGGCGCGAGTCGCCGCCGAGCGGGCTGCCCAGAAAGAACTGGCCGAGCGGCTGCGACTTGAGGCGGAGAAGGCCGAGTCCGACGCACGCTTCGCGGGCCCATTGATTCGCGCCAACGGAGCGGCTGCGGTGGAACCGATTGCGGGAACCGAGCTTCGGCCCGGTCAGTCGCCCGCGGTCCGGAGCAACCCAGGTCCCATCGTGATCGCCGCGGCCCCGGCATTGGGTACCGCTCAAGCGCCATCGTCCGCTTCGACACCGGCGCCGGCTTCGCCCCCAACGCCCGCACCGCAAATCGCCGCGACACCTGCACCGACACCCGATGTGACGCCGCCCAAACTGAGCGCCCCTGCGACCAGTGAGCCACCGGCCGCTACGATCCCGGCACCGGCACCGGCACCGGCACCGGTCCCAGGTCCGACGGAGCCTGCCCCCGCACCGACGCTCACTCCAGCCCCCGCGGCCCCGGCCCCAGCACCAGTCACGGGACCAGAGCTCGTCGCCTCTGCGGCGGGGCCGACGCTGCTCGCACCGCCTGCGGCAACGGTCCCGACTCCTGCGCCCGCTCCCGAAGCGGCTGCGTCGCAACCGGCCGCGACGACTGCGGCTCCCGCTCCCGCGCCCGCTTCGGGGACGGAGACGGCCGAACCGGTTGATGCTGATCTTGAGGACGGCCTGCCGACGGCGTTGTCGTGGCGACAGTTCTGGGTGCCGATTGGTGGACTGGTGACAGGGCTACTGGGTCTGGTTGGCCTGGGGCTGTGGAACGTGGTCGAGCGAAGGCATTACCAGGCGGGGAAGCGTCCGCCGATCGCGCGGACCGCGAAGGCGACTCTCGCGAAGTGACCCGCGTGGGTGCGGGTGAGGATCGACTTGTCCTCCGGGCGCTGACGCTTCCGGCTCCCACCATCACGACGGTTGCTTGGAAAAGATTGGCGACTGCACCCGCATTGACGGCGCCTGGACTTCGACTCCGATGCGGGCTTGGGCTGGCGCGGGGCGGGCGGTAGCATTGATGAGAGGCCGGTCTCCGGGGCGGACGATCGCGCGGTCGTTGGCGGGACTGTGATCGGCGTGGGACTGCACAAGGCTCGGTCGTGGTCCGGTCGTCTCTCCGTTCATGCCTGCGGTGGCAGGGCCTCGTCACGCTGACCTGGCTCGCGCTGGCGGTCGGCTGCGGAGGCCCTCCCTCAGACGCCCCGGTTGTCGCCCCAGCCGACGTACTATCAAACTCACCAGAGGCGAGTTCTTCCTCTAGATCGGCAACTGAGTCACCGGTCGATCCGGGTGCTTCCAGTGCCGCGCGGTCCCTCGACCAAAAGCCGACCCCTGTGGCGATCCGTGCGACCTACACCTCGGATGACGGCACGCAGAGCTTCTCCTCCGTGTCGGCCAATCTGTCGATCGCCGTGGGTCTCCCGACGCAGTCGCGGTTCTC
>JAIXZD010000508.1 GCA_027489895.1 Planctomycetaceae bacterium | reverse complement strand
CGCCTTTCCGTATTTGAGCGGACGTTTGAACGGGCGATGGGGCTGTGGGGCGACGGGCAGACCCTCTGGATGTCGACCGCCTGGCAGCTCTGGCGACTGGAAAACGATCTGGCACCGGGTGAAGTGCTCGATGGGTACGATCGCTGCTATGTCCCCCGGCAGGCTTTCGTCACCGGCGAGATCGACATCCATGACCTGGGCGTCGACGCCGAAGGCCGACTCATCTTCGCCAACACACTGTTTAGTTGCCTCGGTACCGTTGGCGGGACGCACAGTTTCCAGTCGCTCTGGACGCCGCCGTTTGTCTCGAAACTCGCGGCCGAGGATCGCTGCCATCTCAACGGGCTGGCGTTCGAGAACGGCCGACCGCGATACGTGACGGTTTGCGGCCACACCGACGTATTCGATGGCTGGCGAGCCTGCCGCGCGGGTGGCGGCGCGGTGCTGGATGTCACCACGAACGACATCGTGGCGACTGGATTCTCGATGCCGCATTCGCCCCGAATTCACGACGGCAAGCTCTGGCTGCTCGATTCGGGGGCGGGGTATCTCGGGTACATCGATCCTGCGACGGGTCTGTTCGAGCGGGTCGCCTTCTGCCCGGGGTTTGCCCGCGGGCTGGCGATTCATGGCGGAATGGCGATCGTCGGGCTGTCGCAGTCGCGGCGCGAGAAGACATTTACGGGTCTGCCGCTGGGACAGGAACTGGCGAAGCGCAACGCGGAAGCGATGTGCGGGGTCATGGTAATCGACCTGGCGACAGGCGATACGCGGCATTGGCTGCGCTTTGGTGGCGTGGTTGAAGAGTTGTATGACGTGATCGCCCTGCCAGGGGTTCACAGGCCGCGTCTGGTGGGATTTCAGACGAACGAAATCCGGCGGCGGGTGACGGTCGCAATAGACGGGGAGTCACGGCGGTGGATCGGTGAAGACCGGGCTAAGGGATGAGTCGAAATTGGCGAGACTGGCGAGCCGACCCTGTCAGGGGGCGGCAGGGCGCGGAAGAGTGAATCGGAATTGAATTGAATCGGTGGTACGGGCCGGAACGAGTGACGTTTACCTTGAAGGCAGAGTGCTCATGTCTAAGCGAACGGGTCTTTCGGCGGTGCGTTTCGGGTCATGGAAGCAGTGGATTCGGGCTGCGGTGCGGGGCGAGCGGTTCGCCACGGGAACGGCCGCCAGTCGTACAATTCGCCGACAACGCCACGCGCGCGTAGGCCATGACGTCGAGGCTCTTGAGCTGCGGACGTTATTGGCGGTGACATTCCAGCTGAATTTCGTGGATGACACCGCGTCCGAAGGCGCAATCGGTTTCAACGATGCCAACGCGACGAATCGCCAGGCCCGACGTGATGCCGCCAACACCGTCGCCACACGGGTCGGAAGCTGGTTCAACCACACGGCCACCGTGCAGGTCGAAATGCGGAACGACAGCAACGCCGGGGACAACTACCTCGCCGAAGTCTCGACACCCCCTCCGTCACAAAACGGTGATGGGTTTTTCCACACGGTGATGGGGCAAAAGATTTTCTCCAACGGGGCGACCGACCCAAATGGAGGGGCAACCGACACGACGATGACGTTCAACTGGGCGAACCCGTTCGAGTTGGCGGATTCGTTCTCCTTCGGGGAGTACGATTTCCAGGCGGTGATGGCGCATGAACTGGTTCACGCCATCGGCTTCACGGCCAACCTCGATGTCAACGGAAACAGCGTCTATGGCGGCGGTTCAAAAAACTGGTCGAAGTACGACCAGTTCATTACGAACGGCGCCGGCACTTCGGTAATCAACCAGTCGACGTTCGTGACCGACACGACCGTCTGGAACGCCATCAAAACGGCTGGAACCAACAAGGTCTTTTTTGGCGGCCCGCAGACCAAGGCGGTCACTGGCGGTGCGGGGTTGAAGCTCTTCGCGCCGGCGTCGTTCGACATTGCCTCGAGCATCTCGCATTCCGACGACGACGCGCCGGAGATCGCCTCTCAGACGCACCTGATGACGGCAGCGTCGGAATTCGGACGGGCCGCGCGCGGGTTGAACGTCGCGGAAGTGGGGGTGATGAAGGACCTCGGGTTCAACATGATCGACAGTACCGCGCAGATTCTCGTCACGCATTCCGGCGGGAACACGACGGTCAGCGAGCGGTTCATTGGCGCCCCCGACTCGCCGAACACCGACAGTTTCACCGTCCAACTTTCCGACAAACCAATCGGCGACGTCGTCATTGACGTCCGCTCGATGGCCAATGGCGAGATGAAGGTCGACAAGACGCGCCTGACCTTCACGACGAACAATTGGAACACGCCACAGACGATCACGGTCACCGGCGTGACCGACGGTGTCGTCAACGAAAGCCCGACGGTACCGGTTCGGTTGTCGGTGATCGATTCGCTGTCGGACTCGAACTACGACCCGGTGGTGGACGTGGACGTGGCGGTGAAGGTCAATCAGGAGACGACACAAGCACCGGGGATTACGGTCACCAGCACCGCCGATGTCGTTGACGCCAATGACGGAGTCACCACGCTGCGAGAAGCGGTGGCGTTCGCCAACGCGAAGTCGGCGGAGTCGATTGGTGCCAACACGCAGATCATTTTCAGTTCGTCGGTGTTCAACACGGCTCAGACGATCACCCTGACGTTTGGGGAATTGCTGGTCACCGGGTCGGTTGAAATCCAGGGTCCGGGCGCCGACCTGCTGACAATCAGCGGGAACAGCGCCTCGCGGATTTTCCGAGCGACTGGTGGGAACGTCGGGGTGCGGATCGCCGACCTCACGATCACCGGCGGGGGGACCGGCGGCGCGAACGAAGGCGCGGTGCGTAACGAAAACACGGGCGTCATGATGCTCATCGGTGTGAACATGACCGGGAACGGACAGACCGCCGTGTTCAACGCCGGGCGGTACGTGGGCATCTACAACAGTTCGCTCACGGGGAACACTGGGGTCAGCGGGGGGGCCGCGTTCAACTCCAACGGCCTGATGGACATCGTCAACACGACGGTCTCCGGCAACACCGCCAGCGCCAATGCCGGGGGGGTCTGGTCGCTCGCGCTAACGAACGATCCGACCAACGAGGTCTCAAGGCTGACAGTCATCAACAGCACGATCGTCAACAATCGCCTGACTAATCCCGCAGCGTCTGCTGCGGGCGGTGGCATTGGCGAGTTCGCCTCTGGAGTCGGTCGGGGGACCACTCCCACCGTGCTGATCAACACGCTGGTCGCCGGGAATCGACAGGGAGCCGTTGGCAGCGATGTCGCCAACGACTACCACGCCAGGGACGGTGTCAACACGCTCACGATGAACGTCGCCCGAAGCGCCAACAACCTGATCGGCTCCGCCGCGTTCGCGGGCGGGCTGGTCAACAACGTCAACGGGAATCGTGTCGGAAACGGCTCGGGCGTCGATCGCGACATCGCCATGGTGCTCAACACGACGCTCGCCCTCAACTCGGGCAAAACTCTTTCGCATACCCTGGTCACCAACAGCCCGGCCAAGGATACGGGACTCAACTCGATCCTGTCCGTCGCGTTCGATGGCGAGAATCTGGGCGGCGACCAGCGCGGCCTGGCCCGCATCGTCACGAATACGGTCGATATCGGCGCGGTGGAAGAAGCCCCGGTCGGCCCCGCGACTCCGACGGATATCGCGCTCTCGGCCAATACAATCGTCGAGAACGCCGTCTCTGGGACGTTCATTGGGACGCTCAGCACGACGGACATCAACGTGGGCGATACGTTCACCTATACGCTGGTCGATCCGCAGACGAACGTCGACAACCAGGCGTTCACGATTGTCGGCAATCAACTGCGATCGTTCGCCGTGTTCGACTTTGAAGTCAAGTCGAGTTACTCGGTCAGGATTCGCACGACCGACCAGACCGGCCGGTCGTTCGACAAGACGTTCACGGTCAACATCACCGATGTCAGCGATCGTCCGCCCACCCTCGCGGCGATTCCCGATGCGCTGATTCAGGTCTCCACGGTCGCCAGCAATTTGCCGCTGACGGTGGGCGACCCCGACACAACTCTGGCCAGCCTCACACTCAGCGTCGTCAGTTCTACGAACACTACGCTGCAGCCCCTGGCGGGAATCGTGTTTGGCGGAGCGGGAGCCAATCGGACGATGACCATCACCCCGGCCGCGGGCCAGACCGGTGACTCGACCGTGGTGATCCGCGTGAGCGATGGCGTCCGCACCGCCGACCAGACATTCCGCGTTCGCGTACGGGGCCTCGATTATGGGGATGCCCCAGCCTCCTACGGCACACTCCTTGTCAACAACGGGGCGCGGCACTTTGCCTTCGGGGCGACACTGGGCGTGGCCTTCGACTCTGAAGCGACAGGCTTCCCAAGCGTCAACGCCGATGGTGACGACCTCAACAGCAGTGACGATGAGGATGGGGCCACATTCGGGGCGCTGCGTGCCGGTCAGCAGAACGCGACGGTCGCGGTCGTCATCGACTTTGCCTCACAGGCAGGCACACGTCTGGATGGCTGGATCGATTTCGATGGCGACGGCTCGTTTGGTGGACCAGGCGAACAGATTTTTGACAGCAAGCTCGTCTTCAATGGCTCGAGCAACCTGACGTTCGACATTCCCGTCGATGCCAGGGCGGGTATCACCTACGCCCGGCTGCGCGTTTCCGACGCCGGCGGCCTGGGTCCCAGGGGCGCTGCTCCCGATGGCGAAGTTGAAGACTTCAAGGTCACCATCACCCGGCCGCTGAAGGGGGACAAGGTTTTCACACGCCAGGCAATTGAATCGGTCGCGGCCTATTCGTCCCGGGGGGCCGATATCGACGGAGACGGCGATGTCGACATCTACTCGGCGAACACGCCTGATGGCGATGTCGTCTGGTATGAAAACAACGGCAGCCAGGCGTTTACCAAACGCACGATCGACGCGAACTTCGTCAACGTGCGTGCGGTGCTCGCAGTGGACCTGGATGGCGATGGCGATCTCGATATTGCGGCCGCAGCGGCTGGGCCAACCTATAGTGCCGGTGCTGGCGCGGTCGTCTGGTACGAAAACCTGGGGAACCGCACGTTCTCGGCATTGAAATCGGTCGATCCCGCAACGCCCGGTGGGACCGCGCTGTCAGCCGCCGATATGGACGGCGACGGCGACATGGACCTGCTCTCCTCCGCGTACGCCATCAATCAACAGGCGTGGCATCGGAACGATGGCGGCGGTGTCTTTGTGACGCAGGTCCTCGACAACGCCGCGAACGGCGCGGGCGATATCGTGCCCGTCGACCTCGATCGCGATGGCGACATGGACGCCGTCGGCATTGCCCGGTTCACGAACAACCTCACCTGGTACAAAAACAACGGCAGTCAGGTCTTCACCGCCCAGACGCTGTCCGATAATGGAGCCAACTCACTCTTGGGGCCGGAAGCGGTGCAAGCGATCGACGTCGATCGCGACGGCGACCTCGATGTCGTGGTCACCTCGATCTACACCGGCGACCTCGAGTGGTTCGAGAACAACGGTTCGCAGGCGTTCACCAAGCGACGCATTGCAACCGGGCTGCCCGGCGCCTATTCGGTGGCCGCCGCCGACATTGATGGCGATGGCGACATCGACATGGCGGTCTCTTCGTTCGGCCTGGGCTACACGCCGGGGCAATTCGTCTGGTACGAAAACAATGGCTCGCAGACATTCGCACAGCGGGTGATTGCCAACCCGGCCAATCAGGCGCAGTTCATTTCCCTGGCCGATCTCAACGGCGACGGACGGCTCGACTTCATCACCTCGTCGCTGGCCACCACGACCACCGTGGCGTTCATGCAGGGGACGCTGCCCGACAATCTTGCTCCTGCCGGAATCCTGCTTTCGGCCAACACCATCGCAGAAAACTCGGCGAGCGGAACCGTCATTGGAACGCTCAGCTCCACCGACCCGAACCCGGGCGACACGTTCACCTATTCGCTCGTCAGTCCGCAGTCCAACGTCGACAACCAGGCGTTCTCGATTGTCGGGAATCAACTGCGGTCGTTCGCGGTGTTCGATTTCGAAGCGAAGTCGAGCTACTCGGTGGTCATCCGGACGACCGACCAGGGCAACCTTTCGTTCGACCAGACGTTCACTGTCACCATCACTGATGTCAACGAAAATGTTGGCGGGGGGAACACCGCGCCCGTGCTCGATCCCTCAGGCAATCCATTTGCGATTCTCGGAGTCGGTTCGCGGCAGTCGACCGAGATGCAGCAGGGGACACTCATCTCCGACATACTCGCCCGCGCCGCGGCCAACGTGATCACCGACGCCGACCCTGGGGCTTTGCGCGGCATCGCCCTCACGTCGATCGACCAGTCGCTGGGGAACTTTCAGTACACCCTGGTGACGAACAACCCGCTCGAAAGCGACTGGACGAACGTCGACGCCGCCGGGGCGATCTCAAACTCGAATGCACTGCTGCTCCCCACAAACGCCCGGCTCCGGTTCACCACTGGCCGTATCCCGCATCACGACTCGGCCGCATTCTTTCTGAACGTCGAATCGAAGCTCGACACAGGTCTCACCTTCCGTGCCTGGGACCGAAGCAGCGGTGTCGCCGGTGGTCGCGGCAATGCCTCGACGAATGGCGGCACGAGCGCCTTCAGCGCGGCCACGGAGACGATCAAGGTCTACTTTGAGGCCCGCCTGTTCCGGCACTTCAACACGAACGCGAGCCTCAACGTCTACACGCTCGAAGCCGAGTTCAATGCCCTCTCGGGCGGAGCCGGGTTCCAGGATCGCTCAACGAACGCCTTCAGCGGCTTCTCCGTGCTGCTGAGCGCCGTGCCAGAATTGGGCACCGCCCCGCTCTACCGCCTCTATTACGGCGTGCAGTTCAATACGAACCGTACCGAGACCGACATGGGGTATCGCTACCTCACCTCGAATCTGGCCGAGGCGCAAGTCCTCGAGAACAACGGCCCGGAATCGAAGCGGCCCCAGCGAGCGGGCACCTATTTCCGCGAGCTGGGGGTGACCGCCGGGTCGGCCATCCTCGGGTACATCTTCACCGCCCAACAGACGGGCACGTCGGCCCTGACGCAAATCTACCGAACCGACATCGTCAACAAGCCGACTCGCCCGCCAGGAACGGCTGAAGGCGGCACGCCCACTTCGTTCACTCCCCAGGAAAACGGCGACTACGTCTACACCACGAACACTCCATTCGAGACATTCAAGCCTGGCTCCTGGCGGAGTGAAGCAGTCCGTGG
>JAIXZD010000191.1 GCA_027489895.1 Planctomycetaceae bacterium | reverse complement strand
TGAAATGGAGGATCGAAAACGCCGGTTTGATGATGGAACGGATGTCCGTGGCAAGATCGGCGAGGTGCTCAAGAAGCTGGTTGGCAGCGCCACGTTCTTCGACGGCGTCCACATCTTCACGCCCCACTCCGACATCCCGGACGACAGCGCCCTGCGGCTTCTGGTCCTACCGCCGGAACAATGTCATTCACGGGAGTTCGAGCAGCCGGCCCAGCAGGCGGTGCTGGAGTGCGTGCGACAGAACGGAGCCAAGCCCCGGTATCGGGGTAACCGTCTGATCTTCCTGGCCCCGGACATGGCCGTGCTCTCCCGTCTGCGCGACGCGACCCGTGTGGCCCTGGCGTGGGGGTCCATCGTCGCGGACGTGGACGAAGGCCGCCTCAACATCGATCTGCTCCAGCAGAAGCAGGCTGAGAAGGAACTCAAGACCGCAGAAGACGTGCTGCCCCGGGCGGCGCGTGAGTGCTACAAGTGGTTGCTCTGTCCCGTGCAGAACGCTCCGACCGATCCCAAACCTACCATCGAGGCCTTTCCGCTGGGCACCGGCGCAGGCTCGGTTGGCACGGAAATCAGTCGGGTTTGTGACGAGAACGAACTCGTCATCACGGCCTGGTCGCCAATTCACCTGCGGGACAAGCTCAAGGAAGTTTACTGGAAGGACGACAAACCAGCCGTGGGGGCGATGGCCTTCTGGGAAGATTCCCTGCGGTATCTGTACCTGCCTCGCCTCAAGAGCCGCGAAGTCCTCGCAGACGCGATCCGCACGGGTGCGGCCAGCAAAGACTTCTTTGGCACGGCCTACGGTCAGAGCGGTGATACGTTCGAAGGGTTCCAGTACGGAACCGGCGTCGTGCAGGTGGACGACACGCTGTTATTGATTCAGCCGACAGCGGCCGCCGAGTACCTGGCCAGCCACACGAAGCCAGTTGTCGTCGTGGAACCGGGGGGGGAAGGGAAACCAGTCGTCACCGGTGGCAATGGAGGACCCGGAACTGGAGACGCTGCCACTGTCACCGTCGAACCGACAGGTGTGGGGGCAGGGGCTGGAACGACATCTACGGGAACGGCCACACCCAAGCCGAAGGCGTTTTACGGCTCGATCCAGATCAATCCGTCCACCGCCAAGATGCGGCTGGTGCAGGTGGCCGACGAAATCATCGGCATGTTAGCCAGCGATCCCAACGCCACGGTCAGCATCAGCCTCGAGATTAACGCCGAGTTCCCGACGGGGGCCTCGGACCAGATCAAGCGGGCGGTGTCCGAGAACGCGACCAGCTTGGGGTTCAAATCGAAAACATGGGAATGAGCCACTTTGTTCGGGGATTGCATTCGGCAAACAGCGGGGTTAACATGTGGTGTAAACTGTTTGGTAAACGGAGCGAGTGCGGCAGCCTTCTCTGTGAAGGGATGACAGCCACTCATGTCCCGTCATCTCCAAGGCTGGGATGCCCGGAGTATAGATAATGGCAGGAAAGCAAAAACCATTTGGACAGTGGCTCCGTGAAAAACGGGTCGCTAAGGGATTCAGTCTCCGCAAATTTGCGGAGTTGGTCGGAGTCAGCCCGACGTATCTGTCGCATGTGGAACAGGGAAATGCCGATCCGCCGACGGCAGATCGCGTGAAGAAGATGGCGGAACTTCTGGGCGAGAACGCGGACGAGATGATCGGATTGGCTGGCCGCATGCCCGAAGATTTGCCGGAGATCATTCAACGACAACCGACTGAAATGCCAGAGCTTTTGCGGGAGGCGAGTGGACTGACCGCCGAACAGCTTCGCACCCTGACGGAGCAGATTCGGAGGCTGAAGGAGAAAGGGGACAAGTGATGGGCCGACGCAGTTCTGCGCCAAAATCGGACATACCGTTCCTGCACGCGAAGCAGATTGAGCGCGAGGCGGACCTGCTGCTCGAAGAGTATGCGCTGAAGTTCCCTGCGGTGAACGCACCCCCGGTGCCCGTGGACGGAATTGCCGAACTTCATTTGGGCCTGGCGCTCGAATACTTGGACATGAAGTCCCTGTTTCCCGCCGCCGATGTGCATGGCGCGATCTGGTTCCAGCAGTCCCGGATCGGGATCGACCAAAGCCTCGACCCGGACGCCAATCCCTCGCGCCGCGGCCGTTACCATTTCACGCTGGCCCACGAGGTCGGCCACTGGCGTTTGCACCGCCAGCACTTCGTATCCAACCCCGCACAACGCACCCTGTTTGGCGACGGGACCCCGCATCCCGATGTTGTCTGTCGGTCGAGCGAAGTGAGTCAACCTGTCGAATGGCAGGCCAACGCTTTCGCCAGTTGCCTGCTCATGCCCCGCAAATTCGTCCATTCAGCCTGGACAGAGTTTCGGGGGGCCGATGACAGCCCCGTGGCCATCAGCGATCTTCGGAAACTGTATGCGGAAACGTCAGCTGTCGAGCCGTGGTATCGACACGGTCAGTTGGCTGTGGATCAGGAGTCGCAAGATCTGGCGATGAAGGAAGAATTCTGTCGGCCCCTGGCTCAGACGTTTCAGGTATCGCCCGAGGCGATGCGCATTCGTTTGGAGCAACTCGAATTGTTGGTGACCACCAAAGTGAAATCGCTGTTCTAACGACGGAACAGCTCTTTTTTTGTCCGCAGTGTTTGCTGTTTAGCCAACGGAGACGCTGCCCAGTCTCAGGACGACGACATGGCCAAAACGTTCGATCTGCGGAAGCAGCTTAAGCTGCATGACAATGGACTCCTGCACCAACTGTTCGCGGATGAACCCGCGATGGAGGAGGTCGCGTGGGACTCGCTCGGCGCTCATAACGTCGAGCCGATTGTGACTGCCTGGGAGGCGATGGGTGAAGACCGCCGCCGGAATTACCAGGTGATCCTGCACGACGTGAACGAGCTCGCCGACCCACGCGGTCTGAAGGTGCTGCTCGAGGAACTCGAATGGCAGTCCCCGGACCGGCTGCAGGAGTTTCAGGCGCTGAAGAGTCCCGCCGACAAGGCACTCTGGGCGTATCTGGAAGTCCGCAACGCGTTCGACCAGGCGGCGATCTTCGCCCGCGCGGAGGCGCTGCGGAGCGGCCAGCTCGCCAACCGGTGGAACAGCCTGCCCAAGCAGCCATTCACCTGCACGCCGGAAATCAAGACCCGGCTGGCGGAAGCGGTCCGGTCGTTCTATTGGAGCAAGGAGCTCCGTGGCGAGGTGTGCGAAGTCCATCACTATTCCCGGGTCGGCGGCGCGGAGTTCTTCTTCGCCTACCTTCCCGATTGGCCGGATAAGCAGTTGATCTTCGACGACCAACAGCACCTCACCCCGCGCGAAGAAACCTACGCGTTCCAGAACGTCTTCATCTACCAGCCACAAGACGGGGCCATCGAACTGATCGCCAAGGGCGGCAAGAAGGTGCAGTTGCCGTTGCGTAAGGCCTTCTGCCAGGCGGTCCTGGACATCGACGTTGATGATGATGAACCAATCCGGGCAATCTACCAGCTCGACCACCTGCTCGATCCCGGGTTTGCCTTCACGACGGATCCTGCCGATCAGATCGCTGCGGTCCGCCTGCGGCGTCTGCGGCTCGTCCCGAAGATCGCGGTGACGGCCATCGAGTACCTCGAACCGAAGTTCACGGAGTTCGCGACCCCCAACGATGTCACGGCCGCGATCGGTCGCCTGCTCAACGCCTATGGACTGGATCGGACCCAGGTCTCAGTGATGCAGGCCAGCATTCAACTGCAGTTCATGGGCGATGGCCTCAAGAAGGGCAAGAAGATGACGTTCAGCGTCAGTTGCCCCAACACCAGTGATCTGAAATCCAAGCCCGACGAAGTGCAGGTGGTGGGAGATCGCTGCATCCGGCGATGGGGGATTCTCCGTGACTGATCCCCTGGAACTATTGTGGCCCATCATGGATGCAACTGGAACCTTCGTCACGGCCGACCAGATTGCTGGTTGGCCTGACGGCTTCCATCAACAGTTGCTTGATCTCCAGGTATTGCGCGAGGCGGGGACTGCCGATCGTGTCCTCTGTCCGGATTGCCATAACCACGTGGAAGAGGTGCTGGCGCTTCCGGGGTCTCGGGGAAAGACACGTTATGCCATTTCGTGCCCGGAGTCGTTGCGTGTCATCGTGTCCCCAGAGGCCCTGCGCCAGTGGACCGTGGATACGGGGCGGTTTGCATTCCTGCTGGCGAAGACGCTGAATCTCACGGGGCAACCCAAAGAATTAGCGCCCGACCGCCTGTGGCGACTTGGGCGATGGCGTTACCAGGGGGTAATGCGTGACATGCTCTTGGCGCGGGGGTGCGAGCGGGCGGACGCGGTGGAGTTTCGGCGCGAGATTACGGCGGCCAAACGCCCCATCGTGTTTGTCGTACTGTCGGTGCCCGCCGCCGACTACTGGACCGGTGAACCACCCCCGCTGATTCCTCTGCCGGAAGTTGCCTTGCTCAGAGACGGCGAATTCCTCATGGACACCCAGCAGATTCTCGGGCTGATCCACGATGTGGACGCCGATCTGGCGAACTCTCGCGACACGCTGGGCACGGAAGCACTGTCCCTGGTGCTCGACCAGAAGGTTCGCAGTGCAATCGAGAATCAATTGACCGAAACCCAGATCTTGCAGGCCTACGTCGCCAATAGATTGTCGGCTCGGGCGGCAGCTGCGGAACTGACAAGCCGGGGGCACTCGATTCACCATTCCACCGTTTCGCGCACGGTGAAAAAACACGAAGAACTTCTGCGAACAGGATCGAGCGAATCCATCCAGAGGACGCGCACGTCGCAGCGACGCGACACACCCATTGAAAATCGAGATTCCAACAAGTGACGAAGCAGAAAGGACTTTCGCCCATCTGACCTGACCGACATTCGCTGCGCACCGTGCGACAGATGCGACACAGCAGCCGCCGTCTGAGGCCGTGAGGCTGATCACCCGGCAGTCGCTGTCGTCCCTGCGTGGTTCTGCGGAAATCATCCGCGGCGCAGTCAACCGACCTGATTCGCTTCCGGGGATCGACCTCCGGCCCAGGCAAGCGAATGCAGGCATCTCATGTCGATGGCCGTGGCCGCCGGTTTGTCCCCGCGCCCCAGTTGGGCAACTTCGAGTACGGCATCATCAAACGCAAGGTTCGGCAGATCATCGGCCGCGCCGGCTACACCAAGCAGGACCGGAAGGATCTGGAGCACGAACTGATCGCGAGACTGCTCCAGGGGCTGAAGTTGTTCGACCCCGCTGTCGCCCATCGGAAGTCATTCGTGACGGCGGTGGTCGAGCGGGCCGTCGCCAACATTCTGCGCGACGCGAAGGCGGAAAAACGCCAACATGATCGGGTCACGTCGCTACACCTGTTGATCGAGGTGACCGAGGACGGTCCTACGGAACTCGGCGAGACGATGACCATGCGGGAGTTCAACTGCCGCCGCTGCCGCGATCCCCGCAGCGAGGAAGAACTCGCACAGCTGACGTTCGACCTGGGCGAGTTTCTGGCGACGCTTCCCGAGGAACTGCGTGACCTGGCCGAACGCCTGAAGACGCAGTCCATCGCGGCCATCGCCCGCGAGGTCGGTGTCCCGCGTACCACGCTCAACGACACCGTGCGGCACCTGCGGCAGCGGTTCGAGCAGGCGGGCCTGCGCGACTATCTCTGATTTCGTTTCGTCACCTCGTGGTCGGGCCGGGTAGCTCTCCAGATAGAGACTCACCGGCCCGACACGAGGAGACCACGATGATCAAAGACGTCTACCGCTATGGGTTCCAGCCCTGCGTACCGCTGGAGGAAGTCGAAGCCTCGCTGCTGCTGGCCTTGATGGCGACCGAGAGCCTGCATGGCGAGGCCCAGGTCCGACTCGATGCGGCGCACTACCTCGACGTGGACCAGCGGGCCTGCGTGATCGAAGCCGGTACGCCGGTCGGCCGCGACATCAACCGGCTGTTCGTCGGCTTTCTGCGCCGCGAATTCGGTGAAGACGCGTTCCATGTCGAACGCGTCGATTCCGTTCCCCAACACGAATCCCAGGAGGTCTGCGCGTGAGCATGCTTGCCCGCATCCATCGCGGTAAACAGCCGTTGCCGCCGCGATTGGTGCTTTATGGAACCGAAGGCATCGGCAAGTCGACGTTCGCGGCTCAGGCTCCCGCACCGATTTTCATTCAGACCGAAGATGGCCTGAGCGAGATCGCCTGCGACAAGTTCCCGCTGGCGCAGACGCTCGACGAAGTGATCGCTTCGCTGACGGCGCTCCATGCCGAACAACATGACTATCAATCGGTGGTCATCGACAGCCTGGACTGGCTGGAACGCCTGATCTTCGACGAGCTCTGCCGGCAGTTCAATGTGCCGTCCATCGAGAAGGTCGATGGCGGTTACGCGAAGGGCTACACGCATGCCCTCGCGCACTGGCGACAGGTGTTGGGCCTGCTTAACCGGCTCCGTGTCGAACGCGGCATGGTCGTGCTGTGCATCGCCCACGCCAAGGTCGAGAAGTTTGATGACCCCGAGGCGACGGCCTACGACCGTTACAGCCCCAGGCTGCACAAGCATGCCTGCGGTCTGGTCTGTGAATGGGCCGACGCCGTGCTGTTTGCAACTCGCAAGATTCGCGTGCAGGCCGAGGACGCCGGGTTCAACCGCAAACGCGGCCTGGCGTTCGCCCTCGGCAAGGACGGCGGCGAACGGGTGCTCCGCACGATCGGCGGCCCCAGTTGCGTCGCCAAGAACCGCTATTCGCTGCCCGAAGAACTGGCGCTGTCATGGCCGGCCTTCATGACGGCCCTCGTCCAGCAACCCGCTGAACCGACCCCAACCGCAACCAATCCTCAGGAGAAATAATCCGATGGCAAATCTGCATGGCTTTGATGCGAACCAAGTCGATCCCGCGTCCAACTTCGATCCGCTCCCGGCTGGGAAGTACCTGGCCGCGATCATTGAATCGGAGATGAAGCCGACCAAGGCCGGGACCGGCAACTACCTGGCACTGACCTTCCAGGTGCTCGATGGCCCCCACAAGGGGCGGATGCTCTGGGCGCGACTGAACCTCGACAACCCGAATGCGACGGCGGTGCAGATCGCCCAGGCGGAGCTTTCCGCCATCTGTCGGGCGGTGGGGGTGCTGGTCCCGCATGACTCGGTCGAGCTCCACAACCTGCCGCTGGTGATCAGCGTCCGCTGCAAGAAGCGCACGGACACGGGCGAGATCACGAACGAGATCGGTGGCTACGCGAAGAAGGAAGCTCCGCCCACCCCGCCACCGGCGGTGAACGGTGCGACCCACGCGCCGTGGAAGCGGCCCGCGCAAGGGGTGTGACATGACGTTGCATTTCGATCTGCCGTATCCGCCGTCAGTGAATCATTACTGGCGGCGGGTGGGAGCACGGACGCTCATCAGTCGCGCGGGGCGGGCATTTCGCGAACGCGTGTGCTCGCTCCTCGCGGCACGGCAGATCGATCCGCTGGCTGGCCCCCTGGCCGTTCAGATCGAAGTCTTTCCACCCGACCATCGTCGTCGCGACATCGACAACCTGCAAAAGGCCCTGCTGGATGCGCTCCAGCACGGCGGGGCCTATCACGACGACAGCCAAATCGTCTCGCTGTGCATCTCCAAGCGCGAGGTCGTCCCGGACGGACGAACCTTGGTCACCATCGAGAAGGCCACATGCTGACACTGCGTCCCTATCAACACGAAGCCGTACAGTCGGTGTACCAACACCTGCGGGATCATGACGACAACCCGTGCGTGGTGATCCCCACCGGCGGCGGAAAGACACCCGTCATGGCGACGATCTGCCGGGACGCGGTCGTCACCTGGGGCGGCCGCGTGCTGATCGTGGCCCATGTGAAGGAACTGCTGGAACAATCGGCCGACAAACTGCGAGTGGTCTGCCCCGAGGTGACATTTGGCATCTACTCCGCCGGTCTCAAGCGGCGTGATACGCAGGCCCCGGTGATCGTGGCCGGCATCCAGTCGATCTACAAGCGGGCCTGCGAGCTCGGTCCCATCGATCTGATCCTGGTTGACGAAGCGCACATGATCCCGCCCGAGGGCGAGGGGATGTACCAGCAGTTCCTCGCCGAGGCAAAGGTCGTCAATCCGAACCTGCGGGTGATCGGGCTGACCGCCACGCCCTACCGTCTCAAGTCGGGGCTGATCTGCACCCCGGACCATTTCTTGAACCAGGTGTGCTACGAGGTCGGCGTCCGAGAGCTGATCGTCCAGGGATTTCTGTCACCTCTCGTGACGAAGGCTGGCATCACCCGCGTCGACACCAGCGCCGTACATGTCCGGGGTGGTGAGTTCGTGGCGGCCGAAGTCGAAGACCTGATGGACCAGGATGAACTGGTCGAGGCCGCTTGCCAGGAGATCGTGGCCGCCACACACGACCGCCGGGCGGTCTTGATCTTCGCCACCGGTATCAAACACGGTCGCCATGTGCAGGATGTGCTACGCCGCAAACACGGCGTCGACTGTGGATTCGTCTCGGGCGAGACGCCGACCGACGAGCGGGATGCTACGCTCAAGGCGTTCCGCGATGGGACGATGCAATATCTGTGCAACGTCAACGTCCTGACCACCGGGTTCGATGCTCCCAACATCGACTGCGTGGTGATGCTGCGACCGACGATGTCGCCCGGGTTGTACTACCAGATGGTGGGCCGCGGGTTCCGGTTGTTTCCAGGCAAGGCGAACTGCCTGGTGTTGGACTTCGGTGGCAACGTCCTGCGGCATGGCCCCGTGGATGCGATCCGGATTCAGGAGCGGCCGGGCGGATCTGGCGAAGCGCCAGCCAAGGAATGCCCCGATTGTCACGCGGTGATCGCGGCCGGATTCGCGACCTGCCCGCAGTGCGGCTACGAGTTCCCGCCCCCGGAACGCCAGAAGCACGAAGCCAAGGCGACAGAGGCTGGCATTCTCACCGGCCAGGTCACGGACACGAAGTACGAGGTCATGGATATCGCGTATTCGGTCCACACGAAACGCGATGCAACTCCGGATACCCCCAAGACGATGCGGGTGGACTACCGGCTGGGACTCAGTCACTGGCAGTCCGAATTCATCTGCGTCGAACACGATGGCTATGCCCGGCAGAAGGCCGAGTCCTGGTGGCAACGCCGGTCCCCTGATCCGGTCCCCGACACAGCCGAACGGGCGGTGGAGATCGCGGAAGCGGGTGGGTTGTGTCCCACGCACGGGATCACCGTTCGCACCGTGACGGGCGAGCGGTTTGATCGGATCGTGGGCTATGAACTCGGCTCGCGCCCAGATGCCGTTCCGGTCGGTGATCCATTTGCCGATGAGGAGGTTCCGTTTTGAGCATCCTCGACACCGCCACCGACTACCTGCACGCTGGCCTGTGCGTCCTCCCCGCGATCCTTACGGAAAAGCGGCCGGCGCTGGCGGGCTGGAAGCAGTACCAGCGCCGGCTGCCAACCGAACGGCAGGTTCGCACCTGGTTCGCGGAGGATAGTCCGCTATGCGTGCTGGCAGGCACCGTCTCCGGCCATTTGGAGATGGTCGACTTCGACCACGAGGGGGAGCTGTTCGACCGCTGGCGAGAACTCGTCGCCACGGAATCGCCTGCGCTCATCGACCGCCTCGTCGTTGAGCGTTCTCAGTCGGGTGGACGGCATGTGATCTATCGTGCCGAAGAACCGGTGTCAGGAAATCGCAAGTTAGCGCAGCGGACGCTGGTGGTGCCGAATGCGGAACCGATCGTCATCGCCGGTAAGCGGTATGTGCCACGCCGGGTGGGCGACCGATTCGAGGTGACACTCACGCTCATTGAAACGCGTGGCGAAGGTGGCCTGTTTCTATGCGCTCCGACACCAGGCTATTCCTTGGAGCGCGGCGCGTTCGACCAAATCCCCGTGCTGGCCGAATCCGAACGGGCCATCTTGATCGAAGCGGCTTGCGCCCTGAACGAGACGTTGCCACCCGTCACTCAGACGCCCCTGGGTACGCCAGCGAACGGCCGACCGGGCGACGACTTCAATGAGCGGGGCGAAGTGCGGGAAGTGTTGCGCCGCAACGGCTGGGAGTTGGTACGTGGCGGCGAGAATGAATACTGGCGACGCCCCGGCAAGGACCAGGGATGGAGCGCCACGCTGCGCGGCCGCGTGTTGTTCGTGTTCTCGTCCAACGCTGTCCCCTTCGAGCCGGATCGGGCCTATTCGCCGTTCTCAGTC
>JAIXZD010000087.1 GCA_027489895.1 Planctomycetaceae bacterium | reverse complement strand
GGCCCGCCCTGGTCAATCGCGAAATCGAGTCGCCCTCATCCGTCAACTACTCCGGAGGGATGTCCGCCGTCGCGAGTCAGCGGGTCTCCCCGTGGCCGGCTGGGACACTCTTTCGATGAGACCAGTTAATGTGAGATCGGCCCCAGGGCTTTCGTTTTGTTGCGGCCGGTCCCAAACCCCAGTGGATCAAAAGGTGTGATCAATCGCCGTGCCATGCTTGCACCGCTTCGGGGCAAGCATGCCAACCGGGGGGCAGCGCGGCACTCACCAAGACCGCACACAACCTCGAATTCCACGACGAATAGAGACGACAGCCGTTTGCATGCTTGCCCCGCAAAGCCGGTGCAAGCATGGCACCACAAATTCGCGCCGTTGCCCACAGATTCGACAGGGCGAAAGCCCTGGACTGGACCATTTCGGCGCGAACACGTCCCCTGGGTTCGGTTACACTGAGAGAACCGTGAATCGACGCAAGTGCCCCGATTCCGACCCGCGGTGGTCACCCACGGCGCGTCCCGTGATACCCCGAACTCCGCCTCCCGGTGACGAACACGCGTCGAGTTGACCCTGCATTCCTCCTTTCTCCTTATGACACTCGCCTTGCCCGATCCCTCCTCTTCGCCGCATCCGACCGCGCCATCCGTGCCTGCGGAGGCGACCGGTTCTGGCCGCGGGTTGAACGGCCTGCGCGTCTGCTCATTTGAAAGCCGCAAGCAATCCGAAATGCGGATGCTCATCGAAAAGCAGGGCGGCATCGCCACGCTCGCCGCGTCGATGCGGGAAATTCCGCTCGAAGAGAATCCCGCCGCGTTCGCCTTCGCCGAAGCGCTCTTCGCAGGCCAGATCGATATCACGATCCTGCTCACCGGTGTCGGCACCCGAGCATTGGTCGACTGTGTCGCCACCCGCTTCGACCGGCAGGCGTTTCTCGATGCGATCGCCCGCACCTGCGTGATCGTCCGCGGTCCCAAGCCTGCGAGCGTCCTGCGCGAATGGAAAATGAAGTTCGACTATCACGTGCCCGAGCCGAACACCTGGCGCGACCTGCTGGCCATGATCGATCGCGAAGTCCCGATCGCTGGCAAGCGACTCGCGGTTCAGGAGTACGGAGCAAGCAATCTCGATCTGCTCTCCGGCCTGCGGGATCGCGGCGCGACGGTGCTGCCCGTCCCCGTCTATCGCTGGGCGATGCCCGAGGACCGTGGACCGCTCGACGCCGCGATTCGCGAGACCGTCGCTGGTCGCTTCGACGTGCTCCTGTTCACCAGTGCCCAACAGCTCAACAACGTGCTCGATGCGGCCGACGAACTTGGTCTGCGTGAGGCCTGGCGAACAGCGGCTGGGCGATGCGTCCTCGGGAGCATCGGCCCCACCGCATCGGAAACAATCCGCGAGCAGGGCCTCGAGCCCGACTTTGAACCCGATCACCCCAAGATGGGGCACCTCGTCCTGTCGGCCGCCCGTCTGGCGGGAGAGATTCTGACCCGTAAACGGGAGCCGCGCACCGCCGCTCCAGAGGACCTTGCGTAATGCCGCCGCGCCGTCGCTCCCAATCCCGATCCTGGAACACCGGCCGAATTGGCGCGTCCGGAAGCGGTGGGCTGTCTCCCCAATCGCGCCCACCCCAATCGCGTCCCGCACCAGCACACCCCTCCCAGGGAAATTCGGCCCAGGGAACTCCCCCCGCGGCCGGTGCGCCTGCGGGCAATCGTCGACCGGCAGGACGCCCCCCGGGAGCCGGGCGTCGCCCGAACTCGCCGACGCCATCGGCCGCGACACCCGCCAAGGACACCGGGGTCATGGACCCCGCCCTGGTGAAAACCGCCCGCGGGTTGGCTCTCTACTGCCTCATCACCGCCGACGCGAACCGTTCGTTTGCCACCGACCTGCTCGATGAACAACTGCGTACAGGCGAGCTCCCCGCGCGCGAACGCGGTCTCGCCACCGAACTTGTCTACGGTGTCGTCCGTCGTCAGGCCACGCTCGCGGCCTGTCTACGCCCGCACCTCAATAAAACCTGGTCGGAACTCGAAGTCGGCCTGCGCTGGCTGCTGCTGCTCGGCGCGTACCAGTTGCTGTTCTGTGACGGAATTCCCGACCACGCTGCCGTCCACGAGACCGTCGAACTTGCCAAGTTGTGTGGCCATCCCCGCTGGACCGGGTTCGCCAACGCCCTCTTGAGAGCGCTCGCCCAGGCCATTCAGCCCGAAGGCGCGACCCGCCCCGGCCGCAACACCGTCCCGATTTCCGCCGGTACCTATCGCCTGCTCTCCACGTCACCCTTTCCCGATCCCGCCATCGATACCGTTGGCTGGTACGCCCACGCCTTCGGCATGCCGGCCTGGCTCGTGGCCCGCTGGTCGACTCGGTTCACACCCACGCAGATTCTCAGTCTGTGCGACTGGTTCAATCATCCGCTCCAGTTGTCATTGCGCGTCAATCGCCTCAAGACAACCCGTGCCGAGATCGTGGCCGCATTCACCGCGGCCGGTTACGAGGAACTATTTGTCTCCGAGGTCGACGGGGCCATCCTGCGTGTCGGTTCGCCCGGCGGCATCGCGGCTCTCCCCGGATTCCATGAGGGACTGTTCGCCATTCAGGACGAATCGGCCCTCGCCGCGGCCCGCCTGCTCGCCCCGAAAGCGGGGGAGCATGTTCTCGATCTCTGTGCGGCACCGGGCGGCAAGACCGCCGCGCTCGCGGAACTCGCCGCTGACCTCGCGCACATTGTCGCGACCGACGTCGATCACGCCCGCCTGAAACTCGTCCGGGAAACCGCCGCCCG
>JAIXZD010000269.1 GCA_027489895.1 Planctomycetaceae bacterium | reverse complement strand
TGGGACGAAGTGCGACCGAAGCCGATCGCGACCGACGCCCGCAGGGGCACGTTCCCAGTCCGCTCGACGGTTTGGACCAACTCCCCCAAATTGCCGTGCCACACCGCGAGCGTCTCCTCGAACACCCGCTTCGGCGTCGGGTCCGCACCCAATGCGCACATCTCGACAGCCCGCCGCGCGTCCCCGAGATGCAGGGCCAAGATTGCCAACCTCGCTCGAACAATGGCACCATCTTTCGGATCGGTTCGAGCGAATCGCTGATCGAGGGCCTTCATCGCAGCCTCGGGCGAGTTCGCCAAGCCCTTTACGATCTGGAGACACTCCCTGTCCGCGACCGCATGGATGAGTTCGGTTATCGCATCCGCTTCGACCTGGCCGTAGTCCGCCAGTGCCAACGCGGCATGCAACCGCTGAGCAGGGGGCTTGGCTTGGTCATTCATTCTCTCTCGCAATAGCGGCCCCGCCAACTCCTTCAATGGGCGCAAATTCTCGATTGCAAACGGCACGGCATCGGGCGGCGCCGTCACGACTGCGTCCGCCAGCGACGCGGCCCGCCTGCGGTCGTTTTCCAACCGTTGGGCCGCGACGAACCGCTCGACCGACAGACCGATCACAAGGGCCAGGCACAACCCCAGCCCCCGCCGCGTTGCATGGAACCACCCCGACGCCCGCAGCATGCGTCGCTCCAGTTCCGTGCGGGTGGACCGTTTCGTCAGCAGCCGAATGCGCACGTCTTCGTGCCATGAGGGAAGGTGCCGTTGGCTGAGGCGCGTCGACCATGTCGCCGCCCGCTCGGCGAGGAGCAGTTCCGCGCGGCCGCGCATTGTCTCCCGCTGTTTTCGCGTCAGCCATTCGCGCAGGGCCGGAACCAGATAGTCGTGGGTCAACTGATAATGCCGCTCACCCGCGGAGAGGGACGAGGAGCTTTCGTGGACCGAGCCATCGAGGTTGGTCTTCCCTTCCGGGTCGGTCGGGGAAATCAACCGGAATCTGGCGTCGAGCAGGCGGAGCAGGTCGTCGAAGTCTTTGGGACGTGTCGCATACCCGGAGGCAGCGCGAAGTTCGTCGCGGGAGCGCATGTGTCCTTTGATGTCGGTCCCGGCTTCGGGGAGCAACGATTTCAGGACCGCACGGGCCGCCTGTTGGTGATAGCGGTGCTCGGGGGGCGCGCCGGCGGCGGAGAACGTCTCCTCTAGAAAAGCAACGCCGACTCCCTCTGTCCCACCCATCGCCTTGAGAGATGCGGGAGTCCACGCTTTGCCTTTCATCATTTCGGCGAAGAGGGACAGCCGCACCGAGATGACCTTGCCCTCTTGGGCGAGACCTGCGACGGCTTGGTTAATGAAGGCTTCATGGTCGGCGGAGGAGTCGAGGTGCTTGCGGGGGGCGGGTGAAGCGTCCCCCCTTGCTGACGAAGCGGGTTGCCGGGAGAACACAGCCTCATCGGGGAGTCTTCCGAAGGCGCGGCCGAACGCCTTGAGCACTCGCCGGGCATGATCGAGGTCGAACAAGTCGACTGCAGCGCTGTTCTCCCCTTCGACGAGGCGGATTTCCAGTTCCCGCAGGAACCGCGTCGTCGCCATCCAGAAATCGTCCCGCACCATCACCACGCACTGCACCCGCGCGCCGTCGCACTGCCGGAGCGCCCGGACGAGTTCGGTGTCCGGTTCGTCTTTCTTGGCGTGCAACCACTGCTCGAACTGGTCGAGCACGATCAGCACCTTCTTCCCCGCCGGAATCCCGTGTCCTTGCCGCAACGCCGTGAGCCTCTCCACGAGACTGTCGGAGACGGTCATCGAATCGTCGGAGACGGTCATCGAATCGGATGCTCTTCCGCTGTCAAATTGGAGGCAGTGTTTTCGCAGGCCGTTAAGCAGCCGGGTTTCCGTGTCGTCGGCGGTGGCTTCGACGTACACCGCCAGCACGCTGGAGGCGAGCCGGGGCAACAGCCCTGCTTTCACCAGTGACGACTTCCCGCAACCGGACGGGCCGTAAATCAAGCCGACCGTGAACGTCTGGTCGGGGTCGGTCTCTTCGATGCAAGACTTCCAGAACCGCAGACTGTCGGGGAGTCCGTTCCGATCGCGCGGACCGGGCAGCAGTTCCAGAAAGAAGTCCGCGTCGCGGGCGTCGAACGACCGTAACCCCTTGGGGATGATTTTGAGGGTGCGACTGTCGGAATCGAATTGCCGGGACGAATCCGGTGCCTCCGGCGCTAGGGATGCTGCCGGGCCGGGATTCGAGTCGGCGGAGAGAACCGGCGTCGGGGAAGACGCGGGAAGTTCCGCCCCCAACACCGGCAGCAACCGCGCGGCCACATCTTCCAGCGACCCGTCCCAAACGTCGATCCACTGTTCCGTCGATAGGTGCAGTTCGAGAGTCGGGCCCGGTAGAACGTCCTCCAGCCGAACCGGGATCAGCCGTTTCCGCTTGCTGACCGCCCGTTCCACTTCGATGGCGACGTGAGGCGAACCGTTCGACGCGGCGGAGAGCAGCACGACGCACGCGGCGGACGCCTCGATCCCGACGATGATCGCCTCGCCATAGTTCATTCCCGGCGGGATGTTGCGGGGGGCAATCCACACCCGCAGCCCTCGGGCTTCAAAAATTTCGCACAGTCGCACCGCCGTGGCCTTGTCAGGACCGGCATAACTGAAGAAAACGTCCCATCCGACGGCGGAAGTCCGGGCGATCGACGCGGGGTTCGCGGAATCGGCCCCGGTCGGTCCAGCATCCGGAACCGTCCCCCGCTGATGATGCGGGTTCTCCAGCCAGTGCCGCAGGTCCTCGGCCAAATGGAGCGCGGTCGAATACCGGTCGGACGCCCGCTTCGAGAGAGCCTTCAAACAGATGCGGTCTAACTCGCGCGGCACGTTGTCGTCGATTTGCCGGGGCGGACGCGGTTCGGCACTGGCCACTTGTTCGAGGAGCGTACGTTGCGTGTCCCCCTTGAACGGACGCCGCCCGGTCAGCAGCTCGTAGAGCACGACGCCAAGGCTAAACACGTCGCTCCGCCCGTCGACCCGGTGCCCTTCCCCTCGGGCTTGTTCGGGACTCATGTACGCGGGAGTGCCGACGTAGCCGCGTCCCTTTCCCACGTCCTGTTCCCGCAGCGCGAGGCCGAAGTCGGACACGAATGGCGTGTTCGACTTGTCGAGCAGGATGTTCCCCGGCTTGATATCCCGGTGAACCAGCCCTTGCTTGTGCGTGTGGTGCAGCGCTTCGGCCACCGTCGCCACCAGCCCGACCGCGTCCCCCACCAATAACCGCGACTGCTTTAGCTTCCATGCCAGATCGCAACCGTCGACAAACTTCGAGACGACGTAACACGGAAACTGTTCGGTCTGTCCCACGTCGTACACCGGCACGATATGCGGGTGATCGAGCTTGGCGACGGTGCGAGCTTCGGTCAGATAAGTGTTGGCGATGCCCCCGTATTCCACGAACTTGCGGTGCGGCACCTTGATCGCCACGAACCGCTCGAGTTGATCGTCCCACGCCAGGTAGACCAGCCCGAAACCACCTTTTCCGAGTTCCTTCTCAATTCGATAGCGGCCAATACTGTCGGGCTTCGGGGGAGTTTTGTCCGCTGGCTCGGCAGAGGCCGGGGGAGTGTTTTGCGGAAGGCGCGGCACCAGCGCGGCCGCAATCGCACCCGGCCGAGAGACGGTGCGGAGCGACTCGTCGGCCCCGTCGGGAGAAGGGCTTCCGGCGGTCTGAGACGGATCGTTCATGTCGAAGTATGAGGGCGGTGAGAAAACTCGGCACGGCGGTCGGACAGGCCGATCGCGAAATCGAGTTACAAGATACCCGCTGAACCCGGAATGTTCGCCCGTCGACAACCACACAGGATTGCTCGGGGCGAACGGCGACCGCCTTGGACGATACACAGGTCGCCCGCCCCCTTGTTCCCCACACAAGGGCACGCAGAGCGTCCCGTGAGAACCCACCCCGACCACGCTCCGCGCCAGTCCGGCCGCCTCGATCAGCCGTCCACCGTCACCCTGTCCCCAACCACTCCGGCCAACCGCTCGGCCAGTTCGACTACGGCTAGTCGGTCGGCCTCCGTCAGCCGGTTCCACGCTGCCGCCAACCGGGCGAGGAGCATATCACCAGTCGATAGTTCCGCTGGGTTCCGTAGCGTTCCGTTGGCGATTGCGTCGGAATTCACGTCGCCTCGGGACGGAAGGCCCTGTTTTTTCGGGGGATTCGCAGGGGTATCAAACCCCGCTGGGGTCATCGTTGACACCCTCGCTGTGCGAGGGTGTTGGCATTCTTTGGGTTGTGGTTCTGCCTGTTCGCTCGCGCCATTCAGACGGAATCGGTTCGAGGTCTGTCCGAGTCTGGGAGGACGCGGATCAGCGCGGGTGGCCCGACCACCTTGTGGTCGGGTCGCGCAGCGACAGGAAGCCACACCGTCCGCACACAACCACCAAGACAGGCACCGCATCAACCAATTTCTCTCCCGGCAGCCGGGTTGCAAGCAAAGTCGTAAGCGACGTGGCGTGCCATGCTTGCACCGGCTTTGCGGGGCAAGCCTGTGAGCGGCCCGCGACTCGTTTTGTCGCCGAAATTCAGGATGCACGCGGTCTTGGTGACTGCCGCGCCGTCCTGCGGTTGGCATGCTTGCCCCGAAGCGGTGCAAGCATGCCACAGTGGCTCTTTTCCGCCCGTTGTTCAGATTGAAGCCGTGGAGATGCGGCGAATCTCCGGGTAGGATCAACGGCGGTTGATTATTGCCTGAACTTGTCCCGGAGATCCGGGTCAGCGGCGAAGCCGAAGTTCGGGGCGAAGGCGGTGCGGGAAGGGGGAGACGCGATGTTTCGTTGTCAACAGCCTGTCGTGCAGACCGAGCCGGGTGCACTCGTGACGGGTGCTTTCCAACCAGGGGCTCTCCAGTTGGCTCCGAGAATGGGGCGGGCGGGCCGACTTGTCTCTCCGCGGCTGGTGCTGTTGCTTTCCGTCTTGTCGCTGGTGGCGACGCAGGTCGGGGCCGAGGAACCGCAAGCGGTCGACTATGCGACGGAGATCAAGCCGCTTCTCACGGCGCACTGCGTGAAGTGCCATGGTCCGTCGGACCAGAAGGCGGGGCTGCGTCTGGATACCGCGGCCCTGTTACGTACGGGGGGAGACAGCGGGCCGGCGGTTTCGACCGAGCCTGCGGAACCGGCCCTGCTTGTTCAGGCGCTCCTGGGTGAGGGGGGCGTCTCGAAGATGCCGCCCAAGGCGGAACCGCAGCTCTCGCCCGAGCAGATCGCACTCGTCAAACGGTGGGTGGCGGAGGGGGCGAAGTCGCCCGCGGAAGAGCCCGCGACCGATCGCGTGCGGCGGACGAGCAGCCATTGGGCGTTTCAGCCCGTGCGTCGACCGGCCGTGCCTGAAGCGGCCATTCCCGGCTGGGGGCGAACGCCGGTTGATGCGTTCATCGCGCAGGAACTGGTCGAGCAGGGGCTGGCTCCGTCGCCCGAGGCCGACCGGCTGACGCTGCTCCGCCGGGTTTCCCTCGATCTGACGGGGCTGCTACCCACCCCGGCCGAGGTGGAAGCCTGGCTGGCCGAGACGACGCCCGAGGTCACACCCGAAGCCTATGACCGGCTCGTCGACAAGTTGCTCGCCTCGCCCCACTATGGCGAGCGCTGGGGACGGCATTGGCTCGATGCGGCCCGGTACGCCGATTCGAACGGGTTCACGATCGACTCGGCCCGCGACATCTGGAAGTACCGCGACTGGGTGATCGACGCCGTCAATCGCGACCTGCCGTACGATCAGTTCGTCCTCGAACAGCTTGCGGGTGACCTGCTCGAAAATGCGAGCCTCGAACAGAAGATCGCCACCGGGTTCCACCGCAACACGCTCGTCAACGAAGAGGGTGGGACCGACCCCGAACAGTTCCGTGTGGAAGCGGTGAGTGACCGGGTGGCGACGACGGGCACGGTGTTTCTGGGACTTTCCGTGGGCTGCGCCCAATGCCATGACCACAAGTACGACCCAGTTTCGCAGCGCGAGTACTACCAGTTGTTTGCAGTGTTCAACACCTGCGACGAACCAAAACTGGAAGTGCCCACGCCCGAACAGATCGCCTCGAACGCGCAGTCGAAGCGGGATGAACTGCGGCAGAAGATCAAACAGCTCGACGAGGCGTTCCTGGCGAAGAAGGAGCAGTTTCAACAGGACCTCGATGCCTGGGAAGCGAAGGTCAAGGAGCAGCCCGAGGTGCGAGAGAAGCTGCCCCGGCTGGTCGCCAACACGATCAATCTCAATGTGGGGATGCGGACCCCGGCCGACCTGAAAGAGCTGTCCGACTATTACAAAACGCTGCCTGAATCCAAGGAGAAGTATCCGGAGTTGGCCGAGGTGGCGGCGCTCAAGGCGGCCGAGCCGAAGTTTGTGACCACGCTGGTGATGCAGGAGCGGAGCCAGCCGCGCGAGACGTTCGTGCATGTGCGGGGCGACTTTTTGCGGAAGGGGGCGAAGGTCGCTCCCGATGTCCCCGAGGTGTTCCCGCCGTGGGACGAGGCCTGGCCCCGCAACCGGGTCGGTCTGGCGAAATGGCTCACCAGCGAAACGAATCCGCTCACCGCGCGGGTGATGGTCAATCGGGTCTGGCAGAAGTATTTCGGTCGCGGCCTGGTGGAAACGGAGAACGACTTTGGATTGCAGGGGACGCGCCCCACGCACCCGGAGTTGCTCGACTGGCTGGCGAGTGAGTTCATGGCCCCCACGGTAGGTGCCGCGGCCGTTGAGGGGGCAACCGTCCCCTCTGGCGCCTGGAGCCTCAAGCGGCTGCATAAGCTGCTGGTCAGTTCGGCCGTGTATCGACAGGCGTCGACGGTTCGGCCGGAGGTGCTCGCGCGGGACCCGAACAATCTCTGGCTGGCGCGGCAGTCGCGGTTCCGGCTGGATGCCGAGATCGTGCGCGATGCGGCGCTCTCGGCGAGTGGCCTGCTCACGCCGACGATTGGCGGGCCGAGTGTTTCGCCGCCTCAACCCGAGGGGGTGTTCGCGTTCACGCAGGTGAAGAAGACGTGGAACGTGCCGACCGATGGCGACCGCTTCCGCCGGGCGATGTACACGTACCTCTGGCGCTCGGCTCCGTTCGCGGGGCTGACGGTGTTCGACTTCCCCGATTCCAACATGGCCTGCACGCGACGCAACCGCTCGAACACGCCGCTGCAGTCACTGACGCTGGCCAACGATGTCGCGTTCGTTGAGTTTGCTCAGGGGTTTGCGGCGCGGATTCTGGCGGAGGGAGGGACCGACGATGCGGGGCGGATTCGGTTCGCGGTGCGGGCGGCGCTGTCGCGTGACCCGAGCGAGGCCGAGCAGCGAAGGCTGGTCGACTATCTGACGACGACGCGGGCGGCCTTCGTGGCGGACGCGGCGGAGGCGGAGAAAGCGACAACAGCCTCGCCTCTGGCGACGCGGTTCCGGGGGTCGACCCCGGCGCCGGAGTTCGCGGCGTGGTCGAGCCTGGCCCGCGTGGTGCTGAACCTGGATGAGTTCATCTCGCGCGAGTGAGGCGCGTTGCGAGGGCGATGGGATTGGTCCCGGTTGTCCTCCGGGCGCTTGCGCTTCCGGCTCCCGCCCTGCCCTACGGCTGCGATTCTGTCTGCGATTCCGGGGGCGATGAGACTCCTTCGAGTGGCGTGTGGCCGAGGGTGATGTCGTCGACATCGAGGATGGCGGGTTGATTGCCGTAGGAATGGGCGGAGACGCCGATTTCCAGGCTGTTGATGATGCCTGAGGGAAAGGGGAGCGTGGGGCCGTGCGCGTCGACGACGAGTGTTTCGTTCTGCCAGATGCGGACGTGACCATCGAGAACATCCAGCGAGGCGGCGACTGTCACCCGCACCCACTCCCGTTTTGGGAAGGCGACCCGTCGGTCTTCAGGCTGCTTGAAGCGCGGTTTGGAGAGTGCCTTGAGCTCGGCTTCCAGAAATCCCTCTTCGCCCAGGGAGATGCGGAGACCTGGCGACTGAAGCGCGTAGTCGCATTCAAAATCGGCGAGGGTGTGGGGGAGCATGTCGCTTGCGCTACGAAACCAGGCCTGGAACCAGAGCGTTTCCCCGCGGACGAATCGGACCAGTCCCGTCGAGAGGGAGGCCTTGGTGCAGATCATTCCGCCCGAGGGCGGCGGGCAGGTACAGCGCAGGCCCCGCGTGCCGGTGTGGGCGGCTGCGGCGAGTGGCTCGACGCGGGCATCGCGGAAGTCGGCATTCTGTTTGAGGATCTCCTTCCGCAAGGCGACGTAGTCGGACACGTTGGGTGTGACGGGCGACTGCAGCGTCAATTCGGTCCATCCGTAGACCGGTCCAATCAGCGTGCGCAGGCCCGCGACGCCTTCCGGTCCGTCCTCGAATGACGACCGGAACGGTTCGGGCACGAGGTAGGTCTGTTCGCCTTCGTCGCCTCGGCGAAACCACTGGCCCTCCTTCTGAACATACTGCCGGGCGACCTGGGCAGGATCGAACACCTGAGCGACCCAGACGCACTGACCGGAGGGCAGTTGGCGATAGATTGTCCCCTCGGCGAGCAGGTGCGGTGCACCGTCGTAGTCGAACCGCCATTCGACGAGATGATCGGGTGGGGGAGGCACCGTCGCGCCGGCTCGGCTCCACCAGACCCATCCGCAGAGAACTAGGGCGAGCAGCCCACCCGCCAACAACCGCGGTCGCTTTGTCATGGGAACTCCTGAGCGAGAGAGTGAAGTTGACCTATGTCTCGTCGTCTGGCTCGTCGGCGGCTTCGGGGGGGATCTGGGCGAGGAGCGGAGTGAGGAGAGCTGCGAGGTGGTCGGCCCCCGCGCGGAGTTCGACGCGCTGGTCGATGCACCAGAGTGGGACGCCGCCCAGGTCGTCGAGTTGCAGTTTGACGAGGTCTTTGCGGGTGGTGCAGACCGCGTCCAGGCGTTCGCGGCGAGCCCAGTCGCAGAGATCGCGGACATCGTCGCGGGTGTAACGGTGATGGTCGGGGAACTCGCGAACGACCGGTGCGGTGATTCCCAGATTCTGCAGGGTTCTGCGGAACGACTCGGGGTTGCCGATGGCGGAGACGGCGCCGACACGTGGGCCGAGGGAGGGCGGCGCGGCCTGCCCGCTCCAGTTGACGAGTTGGTCGGCGACGAGCGCGACTTCGGCGATGGGGAGGTGGGGTGCGAGGCGGGTGATTTCGGTGCGCAGACGGGAAAGCTCGTCGGGCGTGATGAGGTCGGCCCGGGTGATGAGCGCGAGGTCGGCGCGACGCAGACTGGAGCGTGGTTCGCGGAGCAGGCCCCGGGGGAGCAGATGCCCGTAGCCCCAGGGGTTGAGCGCGTCGATCAGGACGAGATCGAGGTTCCGGGCGAGGCGGCGGTGCTGGAAGCCATCGTCGAGGATCAGCAGTTGCGAGGCGAGTTCTTCGCGGGCAATGCGGGCGGAGGCGACGCGGTCGGGGTTCTGCAGATGGGGGACATCGGGGCAGAGCCGTTCGAGAACGAGGGCTTCGTCGTTGAGAGCGGAGTCGCCCGCCCCGTACCCCCGGCTGAGGAAGCAGACGCGGACGTGGCGATCGCGGAACCAGCGGGCGAGGAAGGCGGCGAGCGGTGTTTTGCCGGTACCACCGGTGGTGAGGTTACCGAGGCTGACGACGGGAAGCTCCGACGGATTCACCCTTGAGACGCGCCAGTCGTAGAAGGCGTTTCGCAGGCGGATGGCGAGTCCGTACCCGAAGGAGGCGAGGGAGAGGAGCGCGCGGATGAGGGTGGCGCGGAGGCCCGTGGTCTCGCCCGAGACGAGCGCGCGGAAGCGTTGTTCGGTGGAAGGGGCGCGTGGCATGAAGCGTGTTGATAACCGACAGGAACGAGGTGGCGGGGTCAATCGCCAGATTCTATTGATCGACCAGGGCGGTCAGGAGAATCCGGCGAAGATTGAGTTCGCCCGCGGGATCCGGGGCGGTGTCGACGCGTTCGAGAACGAGCGTCTGCCGTCCTTCGGGTAAGTGGATTCGGCCGATGAGCGCGTCGGTCCAGATCGCCTCGTAGACTTCGTCTCGCGGGACCCGGTCGGGACTGGGGACGAGGCTGAGCCGGGCGAAGGGGAGTTGGCCGGTGATCGTTGGATGGACAGCCGCAGGTGGTGTTTTGGTTTGGTCGAGGAGGAACGCTCGGAGAGTGGCGGCGGTGCCTGTGGGGGGCGCGGTGGGGGGCATCCCGTATTCGACGGAGAGTTCGTAGAGACCGGGGCGGATGACATCGATTTCGTAGCGGATCGATTCGCCAGCGCGGGTCCAGCCGGTCAGCCAGGCGTTGTTGTGGTGTCGACCGTTGAAGCGAACGGGCGGAGTGGGTTGAGCCTGGGCCGCTGAGAGTTCCACGGGGTTTTCGCGGGCGTGGCCGACGGGGATGGGAAATCGCCCGGTTGGGATCTCGCGGGACACGTCGGCCCAAAAGGCGTCGTAGAGGCGGGCGAGCGTGGTGGTCGTGGCAGGATCGGCCGCGGCGAGGTCGGTTGCTTCACCCGGATCGGCGAGCAGGTCGAACAGCTGCCAGCGGCCGGGCTGTCCGACAAGGCGATGTTGCTCGGTTCGAACGGCCGCGACGGGGCTTTTCCCGGGGGCGCGCTCCATCCACTGGATGACGAGGTGGCGTTCGGGCCAGGGGGCTGCGGCCGTCGCTGGTGTCTCGGTGAGCAGGGGGACCAGACTGGTCCCATCGAGCGGTTTCGTTCCGGTGAGGGGCACATCGCACAGTTCGGCGAGCGTGGGGAGCAGATCGATGTGGGCCGCCAGTTGGGAAACGACTTTTCCCGCGGGAAGTTTTCCGGGCCAGCGGAGGAAGCAGGGGACGCGCGTGCCACCCTCGTGGAGCGTGCCTTTGGTGCCGCGGAGGCCGGCGTTGAAGCGGTCGCCGTTGGGGCCGTTGTCGGTCAGGAACACCACGAGCGTGTTCTCGGCGAGGGCGTACTCGTCGAGCGTCTTGAGCAGACGACCGACGTTGGCATCGAGGTTGGCACACATGGCGTAGATGCAGGCGAGGCGATCATCGAGCCCTTTGGCCTTGTACTCGGCGAACTCGCGATCGGGCACCTGGAACGGGGAATGGGGGGTGGTGAGGGAGACGTAGCAGAAGAAGGGGCGCTCGGAGGGCGCGAGGATGTCGGCGATGGCGGCTGAGGTGAGCGCATCGACGATGTAGCCCTGGGAACGGACCCAGCGTCCGTCCTGTTTGAGGAGCGTGTCGAAGTAATTGTTCCAGTGGCCCAGGTTGTAGCCGAGGGCGGTATCAAAGCCTTGTCCCTGGGGGGTGTAGGGATAGTTTTCGCCGTTGTGCCACTTGCCAAAGAGGGCGGTGCGGTATCCGGCTGCGCGGAACAACTCGGCCAGGGTGACTTCGTCGGCCCGCATGGTTTCCAGTCCATCGGTGACGTGGCGAACTCCGGTGCGGAGGGAGTACCGACCGGTGAGCAGGCTGGCGCGGGTCGGAGAGCAGACGGGCGAGACGTGGAAGTCGTCGAGTCGGACCCCGGAGCGGGCGAGCGCGTCGAGGTGAGGGGTCTGGAGGACGGGATTGCCGTGGAGACTCAGGTCGCCGTAGCCCTGATCGTCGGTGATGACCAGGAGCACGTTGGGGCGAACCGGTTGGGGACGGTCGGCGGCGAACAGGGGCGTGGTGAGTATTGCCACGAACCAGCCGATGGCGCGGCCCCCTCGAACCGTGAAACGAAGATCGAGCGACATGAGGACCAACCGGCGCAATGAGGAGCGAGTGCAAGGCGAGCGGCGAATCGCGGCAGACCCGAGGGTAGCAGGGCCGGGGTGCGCAACAAACTCCTGTGGGTTGAACGGCGTCTACACAGGGTCTGTTGGGGGAGAGAGAGCGAATGGGGGAAGTAGCGGGGGTGGGGTTTTCGGTGCTGGTGACGACGACGGGTCGGGAGACGTTGGGGGCGGCGCTGGCGAGTGTGGCGCGGGAGTGGGATGCGGCGCGAGATGAGGTGGTGGTGCTGCATGATGGCGTGGCGACGAGTGCGACGCGGGCGGTGTGGGAGGCCTCTGGCCTAGTGGGGAGATGGATTGAGCTGGAGGAGGGGCCGCATGGGGATTGGGGGCATACGCCGCGGAATCGGGGGCTCTCGGTGTGTGGTCGGGAGTGGGTGGTCCATCTGGACGACGATGATGCGTTGGCGATGGGGGCACTCGACGTGTTGCGGCGGGCGGTGTTGCGACAGGGGGCGGCGCGGGGGCCTCGGCTGTTGGTGCCGCGGATGGTCAAGGCGAATGGGGAGCGGGTCTGGACGAAGACTGAGTTTGTGGAAGGTCAGGTGGGGACGGGGAATCTGGTCCACCCGACAGGGCTGGCGCGGGGAGAGTTTGCGGCGCGGTATGGCGGCGACTTCGAGTTTGCGCGGTCGCTGCGGGAGCGGAACGCAGGCCTGGAAGTCGAGTTTCTGCCGGAAGTGACGTACCTGGTGCGGCCTGAGGAAACGGTGGGGCGGGAGACGTTTCGCGATTTGTCGGGGCTGGATGGCGAGTGGGGGCGGGAGGATTTTCAGGGGGGCTGGCAGATGCGGCTGGCGAGGTGTCTGCCCGGTGGGAGTTGGCTGGATGTGGGGTCGGGGCTGGGGGGATCGCGTGCGCGGCTGGAGGCGGCCGGTCACACGGTGACGCTGCAGGACGTGGGGCCTGGGTTACCGGTGGATGTGCGCGAGCCGGTCGAGCGGTTGCCGACGGGGGGGTGGGAGGTGGTCAGCGCGTTTGATGTGGTGGAGCATGTCGTGGAGGACGCGGCGCTTTTGAGGGAGCTGGTGCGGGTGGCGCGGCGGGCGGTCGTGGTGACGACGCCGAATGTGTGGGTCAGTCGGTGTCGGAACCCGCATCATGTGCGGGAGTATTCGCCGCCGGGGTTGGCGTGGCGGATACAGACGTTGGAGGGGGTGCGTCGGTGCCGGTGGTTTGCGGGGGACGCGCGGGGGAAGCGGGTGGTCGAGGTGGAGGCGAGTGCGTGGGGGAGAGAGGAGCGGGCGGCGCTGGGGGTGGTGGTGGAGGTGGGGTGAGGGGTGGGCCTCCGGGCGCTGACGCTTCCGGCTCCCAGTGCGTGGTGTTTGTTGGTTTACGATTTTCGGATGACGCGGGGGCCGGCGACGACGAGTTGTCCGGAGGCGATGCGGCGGAGGGCTTCGGGGTAGGCTTCGCATTCGGCGGCGAAGACGCGGCGGGCGAGGCGATCGGGCGTGTCATCTTCCAGGACGGGGACGACGCGCTGGAGGAGGATGGGGCCGTGGTCGTACTCGTTGTCGGCCAGATGGACGGTGCAGCCAGAGACGCAGGCACCGCGCGCGATCACCGCTTCGTGGACGTGGTGTCCGTGGAAGCCATGTCCGGAGAAGGCCGGGATGAGGGAGGGATGGATGTTCAACACGCGGTCGCGAAAGTCTTCGGAGATTTCGAGCAGGGAAAGAAACCCGGCCAGTGCGACGAGGTCGATGCGGAGAGCGCGGAGTTTGGCGAAGATCGCGGCCGAGAAGGAGGCGACATCGGGGAAGGCCTTGCGGGCGACGACCTCACAGGGGATGGCGGCGTCGGCGGCGCGCTGGATGCCGCCACAGTCGGGACGGCTGGCGATGACGAGGGGGATGTCGATGGGGAGGCGTCCGGCAGCGCGTTCCTTGACGAAGTTGAGGAGGGTCGTGCCGCCGCCGGAGACAAGCACGGCCAAGCGCAAGGGGCGGTCGGTGGGAACGGGGAGGGGGCGGGGAGACACGGTCTGGGCCAGTCGGAAAACAGGAGAGGATGCGGAGTGCCCGCTACCACTCATGTTGTAGCCAACTGAGATACCGACACAATGCCGAGCGGACAGCGACAACGGTCAGCGGAGCTACCGTCGTCAACCGGTGGTGGACGAGCGCGTTTCGGTATTCACGCACCGTGTGCGCTGCCGCAGCGATCCGTGATCCGATGTTCTTCAGGTCGCGGACCTTGTTGATCAGGGCTTCGGTTGAGGCGGGGAGTCGCAGACCTCGAAAGCGGAG
>JAIXZD010000531.1 GCA_027489895.1 Planctomycetaceae bacterium | reverse complement strand
CACAAGTACCCCGCCCAAAAGCAGGACGTTGAGGCCGCGATCGAGTTTCTGGTCGCTAAGAAATCGACCTACCGAATTGACCCTGACCGGGTGGCGCTGATGGGAGGCTCGGCCGGGGGACATCTGGCGCTGGTGGTGGGGCTTCCCGCGACCAAGGGCTATACGGTGCGAGGAATCATCAACGTGTGTGGCCCGACCGATTTGACCACGTTCCACTCGACGGCGGCGGGTGATGCGGCGCTCACGTCGTTCGTGAAACGCGACTCCGCGGGGCTGCTGGAAGACTTGCTGGGGACGGCCGATCGACAGGCGGCGATTTATCGCGAGGCGTCGCCCGTCTCCCTCGTGCGGAAGGACGGGCCGCCCGTGCTGACGCTGCATGGCGACAACGACGACCTCGTGCCGATCGAACAGGCCGAGGCCCTGCATGCGGTGCTCAAGTCTGCCGGAGTGAAGGAGACGCTGGTCCGCTGCCCCGGTGGAGGCCACGACTTTGGAAGCTGGCCCGAGAAAGAGCGGTCTGCGGCGATGCTGGCCGTGTTCCGATTTCTGGAGGACGACGTCAAAAAGTGAGCCGGGTGGACGTGTCACACTCTCAGAGTGCGCCATCGAGTGGGTAAATGGGGCGGCGAAGGTGGCGGAAGGGGAACGACCGCAGGTCGCTGGCGCAGGGGCCGGGCGTCTCGACGGTGAGGTGCCGGGAGGCGATCGGGTCGTACACCTTGCGATGCGCGACGGCCGCTTTCACCGCGATCACGAACTGCTCCTCGGGGATGATTCCCTGGCTGCGCCATTGGCCCAGGTCAAACGGGGCGGTCTTGTTTGAGGTGAGCAGGACTGTGACGCCGCCATGCCGCACGACCGCGCAGGGGCCCATATCGAACTGGTCGCCGCACATCGAGGCAAGGTGGCTGTGCGGGTCTTCCAGCCGAAACAGGCCTGGCCCGGTGCGGATCAGTTCGACTTCCAGCCGCACCGGTCCCGCGGACAGCCGACTTCCACGGCCTCCGAGGTCGAGCGTCACGCGATCGCCCGGGGCATGAGCGGCGAGTACCTGAACCGCGTGCGGATCGTTCAGGGCCAGGATCGCCCGTTCAAAGCCCGCAGCAATGAAGGCCGAAAGCAGGGCCGTTCCATCGCCAGGGCCACCGCCGCCAATGTTGTCAGACGGTTCGGCGACGACGATTGGCCCGGTTGAAGACCGGCGGATCTCATCGAGCACTTCGCCCAGCGGGGCACCGATCACGTTGCCGCGTGTCCGGTGCAGCCAGGCGAGTTGGCAGAGTTCATCGAGCGCGGCTTGCGCAGTCGCTTCGTCGCCGATGGTCGAGAGTGTGAAGCTGACGCCCGTCCACGGGGTGTCGGCATAGGCAAACCCGGCAAACACATTGACGCAGAGAAATTCCGGGTGGTCGCGCTCGAACTGCCGAGCGCGGGCCTCAAGCAGGGACATCGGCTCGAAGGCGGTCCCGGTTCCGGGAGGCGGCCAGACGATGCTCGGCGCGGCGAACAGCGTCCGCGCGACGAGCGACTCGCGCATGAGACGATCGAGCAGGCGTGCTCCGTCGCGTGACGCTTCGCAGGCATCGGCATGAGGATTCTCGCGATAAGCGACAAACGCTTGAGTTGCCGCGGCGAATTCCGGAGTGATGTTGCCATGGAGGTCGAGGACCCCGGCGATGGGGACCTGCTCCCCCAATCGCGTCCGGACATGCCGTACGACTTCGCCTTCGACATCGAGGCAGCCCTGGCAGACCATCGCCCCATGCAGAATCAGCAGGACGCCGTCGATCGGGCCGTCTTGCAGCGCCGCAGCGATCGTCTCATCCAGCGACTGGGTGAATTCATCCAGAACGGCCCGTTCGACGATGCCCGTTGGCGTGGCACGCAGGTCCATCGCGGGCAAAAGCTGCCAACCGCGTTCCCGTGCGATCTCAACGGCCCCGCCCATGGGCGATCCGTCGCCCGCGGTGTCCAGGAGTTCCGCTCCCCGGCGCGTGGCGAACTGCGACCGGTCGGTCACCTCTTCGAGGAACGTATGCGTTTCGTGAAACAAACCGGCCAGCAAGACCCGCTTGGGCGCGAGAGAAGACATGTCGAGATCACCTTGGGTGCGTGGTGGGCCGCGGAGCGCGATCGGCGAGTCCGGAACAGCATACCGCCGACACGTGACGTGCGAATGTCACCGGGCACAAAAACGCGGGACAGTCGACGGGCGAGAGTGCCGGACGTGGTCTGGCTGACTCGGTTGGTTTCGGTCACCACCAAGGCACAAAGGCACAAAGGCACAAAGGCACCAAGGAAATGCAAAGCAAGGCCGGATGAAATGGATTGCCGGCGGGGATTGTCGATGCTCCCGGCGCTGACGCTTCCGGCTCCTCTTGGTCAGGCCATTTACCCGGAACATGGCGACCTTCTTGCGATCCTCGGCAGCCAGCCTGTCTTGCTCTACCATTCAAGGCAGCGACTCGGTGTCTGGAGCGACGGAAAGGCTGCCATGAACAGGATGATTTCCCCTCACAGTGTCACGATCAGTTGGCTGTTCGGTGCGCTGCTCGCCACGTTCGGCTCAGACAGTTCCGGTCTCGGTACGCAATCGGTCCGGGCCGACGAGATTCCGCAAACGAAAGCGGGAAGTACCCCGGAAACGACGCGCGTCGGGGAAGACTGGGCCGAGTTCCTCGGGCCTCGCGGCACCGGCGTTTCGGGCGAAACCGGGCTGCTTGACCAGTTCCCGAAAGGTGGCCCGCCGGTCCTTTGGAAGAAGCGGATCGGGACCGGCTACACTGCCCCCTCGATCCGGGGAAATCTCCTCGTCTACTTCCATCGCGACAAAGACGAAGAAGTCGTCGTCGCCATCACGGCAGACAAAGGCGAACCGGTCTGGCGCTACGCCTACCCCACCACCTACGAAGACCCGTACGGCTACAACAACGGGCCGCGGTGCACTCCCCTGCTGACCGCGACACGTTGCTACACGTTCGGAGCCGAAGGGAAGATCCATTGCCTCGACCTCGCCACCGGGAAACTGGTCTGGAGCCGCGACACCGCCGCCGATTTCGACGTCCCCATGGCGTTTTTCGGCGTGGGGTCGACTCCCATTCTGGAAGGCGGCCGGTTGATTGCGATGGTCGGAGGTCTGCCCTCGGCCGGGCTGGTGGCGTTTAATGCCGACACGGGTGTGACGGAATGGCAGGCGGTGGGAGCGAAGCAGTTCACTCCGCCGTTCGGATTTCGCTTCCAGCGTGACGACAAACTCGCCAGCTATTCGTCACCCCTGGCCGTCACAATCGGCGGTCGGCGACAGGTGCTGGCCCTGCTCCGTCCAGGTTTTGTCTCGGTCGACCCCGGCACCGGAGAAGTGCTTCACAGCCAGTTCTTCCGCGCCGCGGTGCGGGAAACGGTGAATGCGGCCCGGCCCGTCGTGGTCGATGACCTGGTCTTCT
>JAIXZD010000459.1 GCA_027489895.1 Planctomycetaceae bacterium | reverse complement strand
TGGTGAATTATGTGCTGGCGCTGCCGTATGAGAAAAAATGACTAATTTCCTAATGCCTAATGACTAATGAGTTACCGGGAGTGAGGGTCGATTTTGTTTTTTAGGCATTAGGTATTTGATCATTAGGCATTTGTTCGTAATTGATCTTTCGAATCTGAGTCGACAGGACTGATATGGCTGGTAAGTTCTGGAGCCTGTTTTTTGGGCTGAATGCGTTGGCGGGGTTGGCGCTGTTTGTGGCGGCTCCGTCGATGGGCTGGTGGTTTCCGGTCCACGCACAGGCTCCACAGGGGGAGGCGCTGTCGCCCATCGGGATGCGGATTGACCAACTGTTCTATCTGATCCTGGGTGTGACGGGCGTGGTGTATGTCGGCACGCATATCGTGCTGTCGGTGGCGCTGTGGCGATTTGGAACACCCGCGGTTGCGGCTGATGGGACGGTGCTGCGGAAGCCGTGGTACACGCACGGGAACCATACGGTCGAAGCGGTGTGGGCGGTGATTCCGGGGATCATTCTGTTGTACCTGGCGTTCGTGCAGGCGGATGTCTGGGCGAAGTTCCGGATGAAGGGGACGGTGGCGAAAGAGGTGCTGAGTCAGCCTGTGGCCGAAGTGACGGCGCGGCAGTTTGAATGGCGGATTCGCTACCCGGCCCCGGGCAAGACGCTGCAGAGCAAGCCCCAACCCGATGATCTTTACACGGTGAACGACCTGCATGTGCCGCTGGGGAAAATGGTGGCGATCCGGCTGGTGAGCGACGATGTCTTGCACTCGTTTTTCATCCCGCATCTGCGGATCAAACAGGATGCGGTACCGGGGATGGCGATTCCGGTCTGGTTCGAGATTCTGAAGGGCGGGACGTACGAACTGGTCTGTGCCGAACTCTGCGGGTGGGGTCACTACAAGATGCGAGGTCAGGTCGTGGGTGAGTCACCAGCGGAGTTTGAGGCGTATTTGAAGAGTCTGGCGACGAAGCAGTTTTCGGATGGGACCAAGACGGATGTGGCGCAGGCCGGGGGGGCGGGAGAATGAGTATCGCGGAACCGCCGAAGGCCGGGGTGGACGAGGGGCATGATGCAACGCATGGCGGCCATGAGGGTGCGCATGCACATCGGGAGCCAGGGTTTCTCGGCAAGTACGTGTTCTCGACCGATCACAAGGTGATTGCGGTCCAGTTTCTGTTCACGACGCTGCTGATGCTGCTGGTGGGCGGGGCGCTGGCGCTCGCGGTGCGGTGGCAGTTGGCCTACCCCTGGAGTTCGCTGCCGATCGTGGGGAAGGCGCTGTTTGGGGCGGAGGGCGGCCAGATGTCGCCCGAGTTCTACACGATGCTGTTCACGATGCATGCCACCGTGATGATCTTCCTGGTGGTGATTCCGATTCTGGCCGGGGCGTTTGGGAACTTTCTCATCCCGCTGCAGATCGGCGCGGATGACATGGCGTTTCCGAAGCTGAACATGCTGAGCTACTGGTTCATGTGGCCGGCAATTGTCTGCTTTATTGGCAGCTTCCATGTGGCGGGCGGTGCAGCGGCCGCGGGGTGGACGGCTTATCCACCGCTGTCGGCCCAGGTGCAGGCGGCGCCCGGATCGGGAGCGGGGCAGACGCTGTGGCTCCTGGGAGTCACGTTTGTGGGTGTGTCGTCGATGATGGGGTCGGTCAATTACATGACGACGATCATCAATATGCGGGCACCGGGGATGACGCTGTTCCGGATGCCGCTGACGATCTGGGGGATGTTCATCACGGCGATTCTGCAGGCGTTCGCACTGCCGGTGCTGACGGCGGCGGGGATCATGCTGCTGATGGACCGGATGGTGGGGACGACATTCTTCACGCCGGGTAATCTGATTATTAATAACGCGGAGCCGACGAAGGGGACGGGGCAGGTGCTCTTGTGGCAGCATCTGTTCTGGTTCTACTCGCACCCGGCGGTGTACATCATGCTGCTGCCAGCGATGGGGATGGTGTCGGACATCCTGGCCTGCTTCGCGCGGAAGCCGGTGTTCGGGTACCGGCCGATGATCTACTCGATGACGGCGATTGCCGGATTGGGATTCATCGTGTGGGGGCATCATATGTTCGCCAGCGGGATGAACCCGTACATCGGGATGGCGTTCATGGTGAGCACGATCATGATCGCGCTGCCCAGCGGGGTGAAGGTGTTCAACTGGCTGGCGACGATCTGGGGCGGGACGATTCAGTTCACGACGCCGATGCTGAACAGCATTGCGTTTGTCTCGATGTTCATCATCGGGGGGTTGAGCGGGATCTTCATGGCCGCGGTGCCGGTGGATGTTTATATCCACGATACGTATTTCATCGTCGCCCATTTTCACTACGTGCTGTTTGGGGCAACGCTGTTTGGGGTGTATGGGGCGATTCACTTCTGGTTCCCGAAGATGTTCGGGCGGATGATGAGCGAGACGTGGGGCAAGATTCATTTTGCGATCACGTTCCTGGCGTTCAACGCGACGTTCTTCCCGATGCACCTGCTGGGGGTGGGCGGGATGCCGCGGCGACTGGCCGACCCGTATCACTATCCGTATCTGTCGCATCTGATTCCGATGAACCAGGTGATTACGTGGGCGGCGATTGTGATGGGCGCTGCGCAGGTGATTCTGATCGCGAACTTTGTGCTGAGCATTTTCTTCGGGAAGAAGGTGGGGCGGAACCCGTGGAATGCGAACGGGCTGGAGTGGATGACGCCTTCGCCGCCTGGGCATGGGAACTTTGACGTGCCGGCGGTGGCGTATCGGGGGCCTTACGAATACGGCAACCCGGCGACGCCAGGGGAGCGGGACTATTGGCCGCAGTTCGAGAAGTCGTGAGGGTGGGAGGTTAACCACCAAGGCACAAAGGCACCAAGGAAAAATGGGGAATGCCTAATGTCTTAAGGCCTAATGACTAATGGGTTGGTGGATGGGGAGGCGGGGGTTGGGGGACGGGGTGCGATTCCAGAGGGTTTTCCTGGTGTTTTTGTGCCTTGGTGGTTGAATCTGGATGAGTGTTTTTGGGGATGGTGCGATGAGTACTGCCGGTCGAGATCCCTGGGTGCATCGGTGGGCGGTGGTGACGCTGGCTACGGCGCTCATTCCGATTCTCTTTGGCGCTTTGACGACGACCAAAGATGCGGGGATGGCGTTTCCGGATTATCCGTCTTCGGACGGGCATAACATGTTTCTGTATCCCTGGCTGAGCGCGGCGAGCGACAAGTTTCTGGAGCATGGGCATCGGCTGGGCGGGACGGTCATTGGACTGGTGAGTATTGCGCTCGTGGTGGTGGCGGCACTCAAGGAACCTCGGGGCTGGGTGCAGGGAATGGCGGGCGGGGTGCTGCTCTGTGTGATTGCGCAGGGGCTTCTGGGTGGTCAGAGGGTGCTGCTCAATGACCGGGGCTTGGCGTTTGTGCATGGCAGTTTTGCCGTGCTGGTGTTTGGGTTGATGGGCGCGGTGGCGTGCGTGACGAGTCGCGGATGGGCCCGGATTGCGGAGTCGCCGGTGGTGGATGTCGAGGGGCTGCCGCTGACGCGATCGACTTCGAAGCTGAAGTGGCTGGTGCTGGGGACGCTGGTGGCGTTGTTTGTTCAATATGTGTTGGGAGGGCTCGTGCGACACCGGGGGATGGTGCTGTACGAGCATGCGGGGTTTGCGCTGGTGGCGTTTTTGCTGGCGGTGTTTTCGGCCGGGGGGGCCGTGTTCAGCAACATTGCCTGGCTGCGGGGGCCGGCGTTCGCGCTGGTGCTGCTGGTGTCGCTGCAGGTGTTTCTGGGGTTGGGGGCGTGGGCGACACGGTTCGGGATGCCGGGGATTGTGGAGACGCCGGTGGCGCAATCGACGCCGCAGGTTCTGTTTCGGACGGCGCATGTCTTGGGCGGGATGTTTGTGTTTCTGATGACGACGCTGTTGTGGTTGCGG
>JAIXZD010000518.1 GCA_027489895.1 Planctomycetaceae bacterium | reverse complement strand
GCGTGATGGCGGGCGATCCAATCCATCAGCCCCGCACGCTTCCGCGGATCGACACGGTAGATGCCCGCCTCAACCCCGTCGGACAACGAGCAGTAGATCTTCTCTTTCTTCGAGGACAATTCGACTCGGCTCAGCGTGGTGTTCAGGCCAAACGGGTCGCCCTCGAGCTCCCGGGCGAGTTCGCGATATCTCGTTCGCGACAGGCCTGTGGAGGCTTCCGGAATCAGGACCGGCGAAAACTCGAACTGGGCGAGACGTTCGATCGTCATCGTTCCGCGAAGCGAATCGTCAGGCCGGAGATAGAGCCATGCCACGACTCCCAGAAAAACAATTGCCAGGAACGCAGGAATGACCAGCCGATTCCCGCGCCGTATCCGCGGCGGAACGAACGGCGTGGTTTCCATCGGCGTCGAAAACATGCCGGCGTCGAGCGAAGGCAGGCCGGTTCCGATCTCCCCATCGGAGAGCGAGCCTGCGGTCGATGGGGCGTTGGTCGTGGGAGCGACCACCTTCGGATCTGGGACCAGCACTTTGGCACGACACTGCGGGCAATGCCCCTTCTGGCCAATCGCACGCTCAGGAACGCGAATCGCCGCCCGGCAGCGCGGGCAATCGAACTCGATCATCCGCGGCGGCGGAGGGGCCACGTCGGGAACTCGCAGCTTGGCCTGACAGCTCGGGCAGGACCCTTTCTTCCCTGCCGCGGAATCGGGCACCTGGATCGAGGCATCACAGCGGGGGCAGTCGAACAGGATGGGCATGGCGCACCGCGAAGCGATGGAAAAGGCGGGGCGAACACCGATCGGTCAGACCGGGCGCGGGGATCAAGGCGGGACGAGGGAAACCCCCTCGACCGAGAAATCGTATCAGAAGCAACTGATCGCCCGCGATGCAAAAGGTGTCTGGTGTGTGAACGCCAGTGGCGAGCCGGAAGCGTTAGCGCCCGGAGAAACGAGTGACCCCCAAAAAGCGTGCCATGCTTGCACCGCTTCGGGGCAAGCATGCCAACCACGAAACGGCGATCCCTATCACCAGAAAACAGCAATACGCACGGTATTTGAGCAGGCTCCGAGTCGTAAGCAGCTCACATGCTTGCCCCGCAAAGCCGGTGCAAGCATGGCACACAACGCGGTGTCGACAGGTGGAGCACGTGGGGAGTCTTCCCGGCAACGGGGCCTGTTCCTGCCGGCGGCTCGCACGGCCTTGCTTGCCCCGGCGGCAGACGTCACCCTCTGGTGGTCAGGTTCGCTCGACGAGCGATTTCCTCGCCTGATGATTTCTCCGCTGTTTGCCTGGTGATGCTCGTATGTCGACTCGATTGTCTGGACGTGGCCCTGCTGAACTTCGACCCATTCGCACGCAGGTGGACTTCGTCCGCACCGCGACGGGCAGTGTGCTCATCGAAGCGGGCGGCACGATGCTGCTCTGTACCGCATCGATCGAAGACTCGTTGCCGCCCTGGATGAAGAAAGACACGACGCGTGGCTGGCTGACGGCCGAGTACAACATGCTGCCCGCCAGTACCACGCCCCGGAAACCCCGTGAACGCAGCAAGGTGGATGGACGCACAACCGAAATTCAACGGCTGATCGGACGCAGCCTGCGAGCCGTTCTCAACTTTGATGCGCTCGGCCCGCGAACCGTGACGATCGACTGCGAGGTACTGCAGGCCGATGGCGGCACCCGCACGCTGGGCATCACCGGGGGATTCATCGCGCTGGCGCGGGCGCTCAAGACGCACCCCACGACTCAGGATTCCGTCGACACGATCCTGAGTGAGAGCGTGGCGGCGGTGAGCTGCGGTCTGGTCGATGGCGAACTGCTGCTCGACCTCGACTACTCGGAAGACCATCGGGCCGAGGTCGATTTCAACGTCGTCATGACCGGCCGGGGTGAGTTCGTCGAGTTGCAGGGTACGGCCGAGGGCAAGCCGTTCGGTCGCAAGCAGCTCGACGCCATGCTCGAACTCGCCGAGGGGGGCCTCCGAGAGCTCGCCACCATCCAGCAAACCGCCATCCACGCTTCGTAGCGGAAGCCGTGAGGCTTCCAGTGGGATAGGCTTCCAGCCCGTCATTTCCTCATTGGACACCTGGAAACACGACAGGCTGGAAGCCTATCCCACGAGTCACTCCACCGTCACAAACTCATTCGAGTTGAACAGCACCCGGCAGAGCGCCGCCAATCCGTGCTCCCGCGCCAGCGCGGTACATCGGCTCAGCTCTTCCGCCGTTGGTTCCCGCTGCCACACGAGTTCGATCGCGCGGCGGACACTCCGCTCGCTGCGTTCGGCCTCGGGGACCGCACGCAATTCGCCGTCGATGCGGTCACTCAGGGCGGAAGCCGCCCGTAAAGTCAGGCTGCCATTCCAGAGCGAAAGCGCCTGGAGTGGCGTTGTGGTTGTTCCTCGACGAGGCGTCGCCCCGGCCGGGTCGGGGCAGTCGAACAGGTCGAGCAGGCCCGGGTTGGCACCCCGCGGCAGGAACCGGTAGATGCTGCGTCGTTGAAACTCGGGGGTGGGGGAATCGATTGGCTCGAAGTAGGTGGTTCCGTTGAGGAACTGGTCCTGATAATCGCTGAATCCCTTGCCGCCCACATCGCGGTTGAGGAGTCCCGACACCGCCAGCAGGCTGTCCCGCAGGGCTTCGGCATCGAGGCGCCTGGGCCGCTTCCGCCAGAGGAGTCGCGTGTCGGCATCGCGGGCCAGCCACTCGGCATTGGGCGCGGATGCCCGACAGTAGGCGTCGCTGGTGACGATCAACCGGTGCAGCCGCTTGAGGCTGTAAGGCGTGGCCTCGGGTTCCGTTGGTTCCATGAACTCGCGGGCGAGCCAGTCGAGCAGTTCAGGATGGCTGGGCCGGCCGCCGTTGAACCCCAGATCGCTGGGACTGTCGACGAGACCAACTCCGAAATGCCAGGCCCACATCCGATTCACGATCACGCGTGCGAACAGCGGTTGGTCAGGGGAGGTGATCCACTGGGCCAGTTTCGCTCGTGGTGAGGTTTCAGGCGGGGCATCCGTGGGAAACGCGGGTGCGACGGCGCGGACTCCGGCGGGAAGGACGAGTTCGCGAGGCAGTTTCACGTCGCCACGCTCCAGCCGTCGGGTCTCCGGAGCCGGGCGGGAGACCACCGCATACACCGTCTGATTAGCACGCGAACGCAACTCGGCACGTCGGGCCTCCAATTCCGCTAGTTCGGTTTTTAACTGGCCACGTTCCGCTCGGTCGGCAGGATTGAGCCGTTCGACCATTTCCGCTTCCGACAACCAGTCCGGCCCCAGTCGATGCAGACTGGCGATGTCGGCTGGTGACAAGGCCGAGTCATACAGTCGCGCGGCCACGAGCGTCCCCGCGAACATCCGATTGCCACCCACCGGTTCGTGGCGACAGCCGAAGAGGGCCGCCGCCTGCCCGGCCTCGAACCGCTGCAATGAGGTGTCGTAGGCCGTGCCGTAGGCGATCCCGTTGCGATACAGAGTGATGCGCCCAGCCTCGGCATAGCTGATCGCCATCTGGACAATCTGCGAGTCGGCCTCTTTTTCCGGAGGGCCATTCACATCGCGTGTGCGCTGAAACTGGTCGCTCCCGGCCACCCACCGCTGGGCCTCCCGCTCGCCATAGACGATCGCGTCGAACCGCTGGCCTTCGAGGGACTGGATTGAAAACAAGCCGCCTCCCCGCTGCGCCAACCCCTCGACTCGTGCCCAGACCACCAGAGTTTTGGCGGCGAGTGATTGTGCGATGGGCGC
>JAIXZD010000038.1 GCA_027489895.1 Planctomycetaceae bacterium | reverse complement strand
TCCCTGCCCGAGGCCCCGTTTGCATTCCCCCCTCCCCCCCGGTAGCTTCGATTCGCTCGCCTCTCTCGATCCGCCACCTCCCCGATCCCCGAGCGATTCATGTCGGCCCACTACCCCCTGTTCGTCAAACGCGATCTCGATGGCCTCTTCGGCCTCCTTCTCGACAACATGGTCCAGCTGCTGCTCATCCCCGCTCTCTGCGGCGGCCTCTGCGGCATGACCGGCGAAAACGCCAAGTACGTCACCCACTACATCCTCCCCGGAGCGGCCGTCAGTCTGCTGTTCGGCAATGTCCTCTACGCATGGCAGGCCCATCGCCTCGCTCGCGCGACAGGCCGCAGCGACATCACCGCCCTCCCCTACGGCATCAATACCCCGTCGATGCTCGTCTACATCCTCTTCGTGATGCAGCCGGTCTATCAGAGAACTCAAAGCGCCGAGGCCGCCTGGCAGATGGGCCTTGTCGCCTGCTTGGGCAGCGCCCTCATCGAGTTCGCCGGGTCGTTCGTCGCCCACTCCGTCCGCACCCGCACCCCCCGCGCCGCGCTCCTCTCCACCCTCGCGGGCATCGCCATTGGCTTCATCTCGATGCAGTTCGCCCTGCAGATCTTCCAGAAGCCGCTGGTTGCCATGCTCCCCCTCGCGATCCTCTTCGTCTCGCTCTTTTCCCGAGTCGCCTTTCCGCTGGGCCTCCCCGCCGGTCTCGTCGCTGTCGTCCTCGGAACACTCTGTGCCTGGCTGCTCCCGACCGAATGGACGGGCGTCCCCATGAGTTCCACCGCCGTCGTCCAATCCTTCGCCAACCTGGGGTTCATGCCCCCGATCTGGTGCGGCGGCGAGATCATGAAAGTCCTCGCCCTCCCCGCCAGCGACTGGCTCGGATTCCTCTCCGTGATCATCCCCATGGGGCTGTTCAACGTGATCGGCTCCCTCCAGAACATCGAGTCCGCCGAGGCCGCTGGCGACACGTACGACACCCGCGACTCCATGGCGATCAACGGTGTGGGCAGCCTGATCGCCGCCCTCTTCGGCAGTTGCTTCCCCACGACGATCTACATCGGCCACGCCGGCTGGAAAGGTCTCGGCGCGCGGGCCGGCTACTCGACGCTCAATGGCCTCATCATCACCGCCATCTGCCTCTCCGGGGCGCTCTCCACAATCGCCGCCATCGTGCCCGTCGAGGCCGGCATGGCGATCGTCCTCTGGATCGGCATCATTATCACCGCCCAGGCCTTTCAGACCACCCCCGCTTCCCACGCCCCGGCCTGCGCCATTGGCCTCTTCCCCGCGATCGCCGCCTGGGGCCTCAACATCGTCCAGGGAGCCTTCTTCGTCTCCGGCGGCAAGACGATTCAGGACGCGCTGACCACGATCGCCCCGCCCTTCCTGTTCGGCCTCAAGACCGAAGTCAACGGCTACCTCCTCCACGGACTGATCGTCCTCGAGCGCGGCTACATCCTCACCTGCATGTTCCTCGCCGCGCTCGCCGCCTGCCTCATCGACCGCCAGTTCGGACGCGCCGCGCTCTGGGCACTCGTCGCCGCCGCCTGCGCCGCGATCGGCCTCACGCACAGCTACCAACTCCACGGCAACGACATCGACTACGCCTTCACCTTCATCACGACCTCCGCCGCCGCCAACTCAGCAGCCACCACAGCTCTCAACACCTCACCCGCCTCCACCCCTCCCGCTCTCCTCTACCACGCCTATCCGCAAGCCATCGGCTACCTCGCCCTCGCCGCCGTCTTCGCCCTCTTCTCCCTCCTCCAATCCCGAGTCGGCCTCCAGGACGCCTCCCACGACTAATCCACAACCTCCCCACCAATCCCTCCCGCACCCCCGCCCTCCCGCCTGTCTTTCCTTCGAGTCTTCGCGTCTTCGTATAAACGAGCCTCCCCAGGTCGACCCTCCCCGCAAAGAAACCCCACCCCGCGCCACAAACCACCAACCGCCGGCCGCCGGCCGCCAACCGCCGGCCGTTCCTTGGTGTCTTCGTGCCTTGGTGGTCAACCAAACCTCCTCAATTCGACCAGACACCCAGCTCGACCACGCTGGTGTCCCAACCACCTCCCCGATACAACGTCCGTCTGTTCTTGACCCGCGAGCCCACCGGGTCTCACTCCGTCGCAGGGATGCCTCTCATGGAGTTCGAGTTTCAGACGCTCGGCAGCGGTTCCTCTGGGAACGCCACGTTTTTCCGCACCGGGAAGTTCGGACTGCTCATTGACTTCGGCCTTCCCGCCCGGACCCTCGCCCAGCGTCTTGCCGCCGCCGGTCTCGACTGGGCCGATATCCACGCCGTCCTCCTCACCCATATACACGAGGACCACTGGAAGGAAACCTCTCTCGCGCAGCTCGCCCGCCGGGGCGTCCGGTTCTACTGCCACCCCGAACACATCGAGCACCTCCGTCGCCGCTCCCCCTCGTTCACCGTGCTCGAGGCGATCGGCCGTGTCGAACCAATCGAAGCGGGCGACTTCATCGATCTCGACGCCCGATTGACCTGCCTTGCCATCCCCGTCTCTCACGATGCCGGGGCGACACTCGCCTATCGCATTGATGGCTGGACCGAGGACGAGACGACCGCCTGGTCGGTCGGTTACGCCTCGGACCTCGGCTGCTGGGAAGACTCTCTCGCCGAGCAGTTCGCGAACGTCGACCTGCTCGCCCTCGAGTTCAACCACGATGTCCAGTTGCAGCGAGGCAGCGCTCGCCCGAGCTTTCTCATCGAGCGGGGCCTCGGCGATGAAGGGCATCTCTCCAACGAACAGGCCGCGAGCCTGCTTCAGGCGATCCTCGCCGG
>JAIXZD010000238.1 GCA_027489895.1 Planctomycetaceae bacterium | reverse complement strand
CGGCGAGTGGAGGTCCAGACGCCGGGGACTTCGCCGGTCGAGGCGTAGTCGGAGACTCGGCGGCGGAGCAGGTAGGGGCGGTTGACGTGCTTGTGCAGCCGCTCTTCCAACTGGGCCCGCACGCGATTCCGCTTCCGGTCGGCCATCACTTCCGAGTGGAAGTAGTCGACTTGGGAAAGCAGGTGCTGGCTGACGAGACCCAGCACGCTCGCCGCCCCGGCCAGCATGGCGGCCAGCCCGGCGACCTGGCCGGTCATGACGTACGCGATCAGCAGCCCGCTGAGGATGCTGATCGTGGTGCGGCTCAGCAGAGCGGGATCGGCGGGCGGATGCTGTTCAAGCGGAACGACGCTGCGACGCATGGCGGACCTCTGGCTGGGGGACGACCAGTGACCGGACAGGGCCGAACGTATGGACGCCTGCCCCAGGCCAGTCCATCACTCCACTTTGCAAGTGTGCGTCTGGCCCAAGGGGATGTACCACGTGGGGGCACTGCGGCTCGAATTCTGATTGAGGGACTGTTGCTTTTTGGCAACATCGTTTCGCGTGGGGCGAGAGGTGCGGGTTGTAGGGGAGGAATCGCTTGTGGGGTCGGGCGCTGGGGGAAGCCTCTCGGCTTCCGCTACACTCTCATAGGTCGGGTGTTGAGGGCTGGAGACAGAGGGCGGGCGAGGTGCTATTGTGCCCGCGATTGGGGACGACGGGCGATTTGGAGAGCGAGGGTGCGATGTCGACGGTTGTGGATCTTCGAGACGATGCCGAGCAGGTGAGCCGCGCCGCGGCTGACTACTTCATTCGGGCAGCCCGCGAGGCGGTGTTGCGGTCGGGGCGGTTTCGCGTCGCGCTGGCTGGAGGATCGACTCCTCGGCGGATGTACCAGTTGCTCGCGGAACCCGAGCGGGCCAGTCAGGTCGACTGGTCCAAGGTCGACTTTTTCTGGGGCGATGAACGGACGGTCGGGCCCGATCATGCCGACTCGAACTACCGGATGGCGCGGGATGCATTTCTGGCGCCGCTGGGGATTACCTCGGCCCAGATCATCCGGATGGCGGCAGAAAAAGCCGATCTGGCCGCCGCAGCGCGGGAATATCAGGTGCAGATTGCGCGGATGTTCGGAGTGCCTGCCGACGGGCCGCCGCCCGCGTTCGACCTGATCCTCGCCGGCATGGGCAAGGACGGGCATACGTTGTCGCTCTTTCCGCACACGCAGGCCCTGGAAGAGGGCGAACGCTGGGTCGTTGAGAACGAGGTCCCCCAGCAGCAGACGCGTCGGATGACGTTTTCCGCGCGGCTGACGAACCGCGCGCTGCGGGTGCTGTTCGTGGTGGCGGGGCCAGACAAACAACCCGCCCTGGCCCAGGTGCTGGAAGGCGTCTCGAACCCGAGTGAGTATCCGAGTCAGTTGATTTCCGCCCGGGAGACGACGTGGCTGGTCGATCGCGCTGCCGCCGGGGCGCTGAAGCGGACGCGCCCGGTCGTGCGCCGCCCGGTGCTGCTCGCTCCCTCGATTCTTGCGGCCGATTTTCTGAAGCTGGGAGAGGAGATCCGGGCGGTGGATGCGGCTGGGGCGGACCGCATCCATATCGATGTCATGGACGGACACTTCGTTCCGAACATCTCGTTTGGCGCGGTGGTCTGTCAGGCGGCGCGGCGGGCCACGACCCGGCCACTCGAGTGTCATCTGATGATCAGCGAGCCGGACCGCTATCTCGATGCGTTCGCCGAGGCTGGGGCCGATTCGATTCTGGTCCACGTGGAAGGGGCGAACAACCTGCATCGCACGCTGCAACGGATCCGATCGCTGGGCAAGGGCGTGGGCGTGGTGCTCAACCCGGCGACTCCGGCAGGGGCGATTCGCGAGGTGCTGGAACTGGTCGATCTCGTCCTCGTGATGACGGTGAACCCCGGTTTTGGCGGCCAGAGTTTCGTTCCAGCGACGCTGTCCAAAATCCGACAGATTCGAGCCTGGATTGATGAGTATCACCCCGCTTGCGAACTGGAAGTGGATGGCGGGATTGACCCCCGGACTGCGCCGCTGGCGGTCGAGGCGGGGGCGAACATCCTCGTGGCGGGTTCGGCAATTTTTGGTGCCCAGGATGGGATTCCGGCGGCGATCAACCGGCTCAACGGTGTGAGCCGGGTGTAGGTCGAACCCGGCGGATGTTGTGAGCCCAGTGGGCCAGCGGTTGAGCGGTTGAGAAGAACCTCCGGGCGCTGACGCTTCCGGCTCCCTTCACAGCGACGAACAGGCTTTTTTGGTGGAATGAACGAGAATGGACCAGCAGCCACGCTATTCCCAAGAGGGCATTACGCTTTGGCATCCCGAAGACTGGACGCTGGCCCGCGAGGCGCGTCCGGGCGAACAGGTCGTGTCGATCACCAGCCCCTCCACCTGCTTCTGGACGCTGATGGTCTTCCTCGACCGGCCCGACGCGAACGAAGTGTTGGCCACCGCGATCGAGTCGTATGAGAGTGAGTACGACCAGCTCGATGTTTACCCTGCAAAAGCGAAGGTCTGCGGTCAGGTCGCGTTGGCTCGCGACGTCGAGTTCTTCTGCTACGACCTGACGAACACCGCTCAGATCCGCGTCATTCAGACAGACCGGCTGACGGTTCTGGTTCTATGCCAGTCGAGCGACGAGGAATGGGACGAGTTCGAGCCGATTCTTAAACGGATCACCGCAAGCCTCGATCTGGACGAAACAGTGCTGGCGGCCGATTCGTTTCGCTTGCTCGATGACGATGATCTCTTGCCGAACGCGATGGACGAGGATGGTCTGATAGAAGACCTCGAGACGACTGAGGAGTAACGCGTCGCTATAGGAGCGCAGCCGAGGGACCGCAGGCAATACTGAGAAGCTGCCGGTTGAGACCTTGAGGTGGTCGCATGGCGTTGTCGG
>JAIXZD010000351.1 GCA_027489895.1 Planctomycetaceae bacterium | reverse complement strand
TGTAGTTTTGCTTAGGTTCGCCAGACTTTGCTGGCGTGCGACCACCAGTCACCACTTCTTCGGCACTCAACCCGCCACATCCCGGCCGTAAGGACAAGCCACCAGGGCAGCAGGAACTGCCACAGTCGCGCCGCTTCGCCGCTGTTCTTGCCCGAGAGCCAGAGCACGCCGAACGTCACGACGGTCGCCACCAGCACGGCCCGGCGATTCGAGCGGGTCGCCGCCTCGGCGGCATCTATTGTCGACACGGTCTCTGCCGAACCTCTGGCGACGAACCAAGCAAACAGGCTCCAGCCCAAGACCACGACCATCGGCAAACCGAGCGCGAAGGCCAACTCCACGGGGTTGACCGCCAGCCACGCCAGCCAGGTCCGCGGGTACTGGTCGTAAAACCCGGCATGGTTGCGAAGGTTTCCCAGCCAGACCAGCGGTAGATTCAGGCGACACACGAGCGACACGCCGAGCGTTGCCAGCAGGAACAGGCCCGCCGCCGGGACAGCCGCCGAGAGCGTTTCCGTCAGGGGCAGACGGCGCGTGTACGAACTCGCATTCGTGGCGAGCGGTTGGTTGCGCGGGTCACTTCCGTCGGGATGGGACGGAAACGCGATCGGCTCAACCCAGCGGACCACAGTCCAGACGCCCAACCAGAACAGGGTCGGCAAGAGTCCCAGCGTCAGCATCACGCCGACGAACGCGAGCAGCCCAGCGAGGCCTCCCCGGACCAGCGAGCGGTGCTCCCAGGCAGACAGATACAGCGCGATCACCAGCATCCCCACGGCTGGCAACAGGCCATCGGATTTCGGCCAGAAGATCGCCAGAGCGGGCACCGCCGGCCAGCAGAGCGCGGTCCGCCAGGCCGCTTGCGGTCCGTGCAGACGACGCACCAGCCACCAGACCGGCCAGGCGGTCGACAATCCAACCAGCCAGACGGTCAGCGCTGCGAACCAGAGCAACCGCCCGTCGCTGGCCGGGGGCGGACGAGGCGTGTTCGCCGTCTGTTCGCGAATCAGGTTCCACCAGTCTTGCGCCTCGATCGGCCACGTCGCTTCGAGCAGCGCTTCCACGCCCGGTACCCGCGTACGAACCAGATCGAGCAGCCAATAGGCGATGATCAATCCTGGCGGGTGGGTGCCCAGATGCAGCACATCCCCCTCGGCGACTTTCTCGTCATACCGCGCGAGATACTCCCACGGGGCGTCTGTCGACCGGGCCTCGGTGTAGTAGCCCGAGGGACCGGGGTAGTACAGCACCCATGTCGCACGCCCGGCGTTCTGCGGGGAGGGAGTCAGACTGATCAGCGTGGCCGACCAGCCCAGCGCCGCGACACTCGCCGCCAGACCCCACAGCGCCAACTCGCGGGGCCGTGCGTCGGCCATGCGGCGATCCCCCAGCCAGCCCACGCAGACAAACACCGTCGCGGCGATCGCCAGTTGCGCGATTGAAAAGGGTAAAAGCGGATCGGCAGGGATCCGCGACCAGGTCCATTCACCGGGGACGCCCAGAGGGATCGCGGTGCCCCACAGGAACACGGCCGTCAGCACAACACTCAGTCCCGTCACGGCGACGAGGGCGACGGCCCTAACAGAGGTCGCGGGCCCATCGGTGGATTCGAGTGGACGGGATACGCTGGGAAGGGGCACGATGACGGCGTCGCATGAAGGCGCGGGCGGACGGTCTGCACAGGCCGCACGACCGTCCGCGATGTTAATCGAGGTCGCGGGCCAGCGACCAGACTTCGATCGCGATGATCGCCCCGCCCAGGAAAAAGAACAGCCAGGTCACGATCGACCAGTACGCCTGGTCAACGACCGGTCCCAGCTTCTCTCGCAGCGCGTGGTACACGCTCCAGACGCACAACAGGCCCACGAGGTACCAGGCAGCAGAGGGGATCGTGACCACAGCCATTCGACACAACCGCCACAAACAAACGACAGCACCTCCCAGGGGTAGCGGAAGCGGTGACGCTTCCCCCTTCCACCCGGAATTCTCCTCAACACTCTCCAGTGTCAGGCCCCGGTCCCGCCAATTGCAACACGCCCCTGCGAACAGACCTCCGATTTCGATTCCCGACGGGCTGGTTGGCGACACAACCGGTCGCGAGAATCAATTTTTCGCTCGCACCCCCTTCCCGTCGCCTTGGATCGCCTCATGCCGCACGACTTTTTCAATCTCGACGAACTGGCCCTCCGGCTCGGTCGAGACCGGCGCGAGGTCGAAAAGCTGGTCAGTCGCGGGCGGATTCCCGGACATAAAACCGAGGGAGAATGGCGGTTCCACCCCACCGAGATCCGGCACTGGCTCGAGCAGGAGCTGCGCGGCTACAGCGAGACCGAACTGGCGAACCTCGAGCAGCAGTACCCCTCGCCCGAAATGGACGACTCGAAGACACCGATCGCTTCGATCCTGAAACCGCAGACGGTCCAGGTGCCGCTCGATGCGCGCACCAAACGCTCGGTGCTCGAAACGATGATCGAGGTGGCCGGGCGAACCTGGCAAGTCTGGGAACCAGCCACCGTCCTGCAGGCCGTGGTCGAGCGGGAGGATGTGCTCTCGACCGCCTTCGACAATGGCGTGGCGATCCCGCACCCGCGGAACCCCCTGCCCCTGGCGCTGGGCGAGTCGCTCCTCGCCTTCGGCCGGTCGCCCGGTGGCATCCCGTTTGGCGGACCCAAACGGACGCTCACCGATTGCTTCTTCCTCGTCCTCGCCCGCGACTCGCGGACACACCTGCTGATCCTCGCGCGTCTCGGTCGTCTCCTCCAGCAGCCCGGCTTCCTCGACCAGCTTCGCGACGCCGAAGATAGCCTCGCCACCTACGACCTGCTCTGTGACGCCGACCGGAACCTGGGCCAGGTGTAGGTTGCCTCGGTGACTGGTCGAACGCCGCCAGACTCAGAGAACGGTGGCATGGTCTGAAGGGATTCGGGGAGAGTATTGCAGTTTCAGTGCGGGCTGCTGCGTGTGCAGGAACCATCGGTCCAGCAGGACGTGACGTTGGAACCAGCGACTTCGCAGGGCACACCGCGCCGCCAGCTTCCAGACCGGCCCCATGGCGGTGGGACGTCCGCTTGCAGGCGGTGAATCCGCTCCGAAACGACTCTGACAGCGGACCTGAAACGCGCCCGACGTCACCCGCGCGGGGTCCCCCTCCGCGGCGAGGATCGAGTCGGCCGCCAGCAGTCCCGATTCAATGGCCGGTCGAATGCCTTCCCCGCTATGCGGGTCGGCCAGCCCCAGCGCGTCGCCAATCAGCAGCACACCCTGAGGCAGCCGAATTCTGGAAAGGCCGCTCCGCAGGCGGTAGGCATGCCCGCGCATCGGGTGCGGGAGATCGATCGGCAGCCGTCCTGTTTCCCTCAGTCGCGTGAGGAACGCCGTCACATGGGCCGTGAGATTCCGCTCCTGTTCGCGGCCCAGACCAATGTTGACGTAGTCGCCCTTGCGGACAATCCACCCATAGCCCCCAAGGTCGGCGCAGAACGTGAACTCGGGGCAGTCCCCGGCTACGGGAAACGAATCGCGCGCGTTCTCGGGCAACAGAAACTCGGTCTCCTGGGCCAGCACGATGGCATCGGCCGCGTGCTCGTCGCGAACGGCAAACCGCCGGGCGATGGGGCAGAAGTGCCCCCCTGCCCCAATCAGGATCGGGGCCGAGACGCTCTCGTTGACCAGCCAGCGATTTCCTTCCGACCGGATCGATTCCACCGCGGTCCCGAGGCTCAGGCTCGCTCCCGAGCGGCGGAGCAGATAGTCGTCGAACTCGCACCGCCTGACTCCATAACTGACCGGACGATGGTAGTTCGTCCGTAAGGCGGGGCCGCCCATCACTCCCACCGCGAACGCGGTGAATGGCTGACAAACGCGACTGTGGGAGTAGTCATGGAGATCGATCTGCAGGGCCTCGAACACGGGCGGCGTGACCCAGCCCGCGCAGACTTTGTCCCGCGGGAACTCCGCGCGATCGAGAATGACGACATCGACCTCCTGCTGCTGAAGCTTCCACGCGCACGCCGAACCAGCCGGTCCACCGCCCACGATCAACACGTCGCACTGTCGCACGAGGGACCCCTTTGTTTAGAAGACTTGCAGTTGGGCTGGATTCGGCAGGGAGACCGCATCGACATCGGCATCGAGCAGGTGGCCGAGGGCCGACACATCCGCACCCGAATGTCCCCCAATCGTGCGGAACGGCGTGTGAGACAGCGCATTCGAAAAGGCGCGGGGCGTGTGTCGGGTCATTGGAATCGAGTTGTCGTTGGCGCGTGCAAACTGCACCTGGAACAACTGGAGGTACCCGCTTTCGAACGCCGCGATCGAGGCCGCGAGGTAGCACCGCCACATCCGGACGAACCGCGCGTCGTACATCGCGGTGATCTCGGGCACGTGGGCTTCAAACCGGTCGAGCCAGTCCCGCAGCGTGAGCACGTAGTGGAGCCGCATGTTCTCGACATCGAGCACCGACAACCCCGCAGGCTCGAACAGCTCCATCATCTGCCGCAGGCTGGGCGGTTCCGCGCCGGGAAAGATGTACTTCGTGTTCCAGTGGTCCAGGGGTCGGGCCACGTTGCGACCGATCGTATGGATCAGCCCCCGCCCGCCCTCGTTCAGCAGGTGTTCTACGACCTGTCCCAGTTCCTGGAAGTGCCGGACGCCCACATGTTCGAGCATCCCCACCGAGACGAATACATCGCAGGGGCCGGTCATCTCCCGGCAGTCGGCCTCGATGAACTCGACCCGCCGCTCCAACCGTTCTGACCGGGCCTGCTGCCGGGCATAGGCCAACTGCTCTTTTGACAGGTTGTAGGCCCGCACGTGGACGCCGTGGTGACGGGCCATATGCAGCGCCAGTGCGCCCCACCCGCAACCCGCTTCAATCACCGTTTCCCCCGGTTGCAGCCTCAGTTTCTGACAGACCCGCTCCAGCTTGGCCACCTGCGCGTCTTCGAGTGACAGATCAGGCCGCTCGTAATAGGCGCAGGTGTAAACCATCTGCTCGTCGAGCCAGAGCTTGTAAAACTCATTGCCCAGGTCGTAGTGATGCGCGACATTCGCGGGAGAGTCGGTCCGAGACTGGCCCGGGCGTCGATGCAGCCGATCCGACCAGGTCGGCCGCCAGGCCCTGCGCCGTTCCTGAACCGCTTGCGTCTTCATCAGGGCCGTCATCACCTCGGTGAGGTCGCCCTCCAGGGTGATCCGCCCTTCGGTATAGCCCACCCCAAAGGCGAGCTCCGGGTTCCACCAGAGCAGAGACAGCAGTTGCGGATCACCAATTCGAACGCGGCCGATCGAAGTCGCGGGATCGGCCCCTAGTTCCGTGTCGTCCCACAGGACCAGCGTGATGGGCGGGCGTCCCACCTGCTGCCAGGCCGAGTTCACACAGTACCGTTGCCACATCGAAGCGGGACGCATAGCGGCTATCCTGAACAAAACAGTGTGAGTCTTTAGTTCTGGAGTTCGACAACCCCCGTCGACACCACCAGCCCCGTCGATTCCAGCCTGATGCCAGCGATCGCTCGGCGCGCTTTGGTCCGGGCTGTCAGGAGTCGTTGATCAGATCGATGCCGTTCACGCAGGCCGCTTCCATGACCTGCCCACCGGCTTCCATGGGCCGGACCTTGCCCTTGGCGTCCACCGCATCCCCCACATTCAGCACCATCTGCCGCATGCCATGACGCTTCAGGTGGATGAAGTCCCCCTGTTCGAGCACAACACCGTTCGCCTCGCCATGTCGCGAGTAGTTCAAACGGGCCACGTTGCCGACGATCGCTCCGGGAGGCTGGGCCGACCTGCCATTGGAGTTCTCCGTCGCCGCCAGCGAGATGTAGCGATAGACCGGATGCGCTGCCTCGCGGGTCTCCGACGTCCGCTGCGTCTCGACGATCAACTCGACCGTCTCTCCCAGGTTGAGGGAGCGAAGGATCTCCTCTCCCGGTGGGTGGGGAAAGACCACCTGAGCGGTTCGTCCGTCGATCTCCACCAGCAGCCCTTCCACCCGGCCCTTGGGGCTGAAGTTGTGGGACAGCACCCGACACGGCAGCATTTCAGAGTCCTTCACGATGTCTTCCCTTCTCGAGTGAAACCACAATTCGGCCGGTCCTGACCGACCCTCATCCTTCACGACTTGCGAC
>JAIXZD010000088.1 GCA_027489895.1 Planctomycetaceae bacterium | reverse complement strand
TCGGCGAGATCCGTCAGGGAGAGCTGACACTCACCTTTGGGCGCTCGCCGGCGGCCGCGCGTGATCAGGCGGCAGAGGCGGCTGTACCCGAGCCTGTTCTGCGCCCAGAGCACCACCGGCGGTGCATCGCTGGGACGGAACTCGGCTCCGATGATGAGGGGCAGCGGGTGGTCTTTGGTCGCGGTGTGTGCCCGAACGACCCCCGCAAGGCTTTCCAGATCGGTGATGGCGAGCGCGCGGTAACCCAGTTCCGCGGCGCGAATGACCAGCTCGTCGGGATGCGAGGCGGCCCTGAGGAACGAGAAGTTCGTCAGGCAATGAAGTTCCGCATACCGCATCGAGATCGTACCGCACCGGCCAGGGATTGCTGCCGATGGGTACGATACAAAAGTTCAGTATTTCGTGCGAGGGGAATCGTCGCGGTGCTGACGGAGATCGCGAGGCGCGCGTAAACAAGGCGAGCCGCCCCTATCAGGGGTCGGCTCGCCAAATATCGAACGACGATGCTGCGCCAACGAAAGCACACGACCCTAAAATAGCTCGGCGATGGGGGCGCCGTCTTCGACGGCGAAGCGGGGTCGGCCGCGCTGGTCGAGGTAGTGAATGTCGGTTGGCACGCCGAAGTGACGGTAGATTGTCGCGGCGAGGTCACCGGGGGTTACGGGTCGCGACTTGATGTTGCTGCCATCGGCTTCGGTCGAGCCGATCACCTGACCGTGCCGCAGCCCGCCGCCGGCCAGCGTGATCGAACTGACGACGGGCCAGTGGTCGCGCCCGTCGGCACTCTCTTGCGTGCCCATGTTGGGCGTCCGACCGAACTCACCCATCGCGATGACGAGCGTGTTGTCGAGAATTCCCTGGCGTTCGAGGTCGGCCACCAGCGTGGTGAGCAGGTGGTCGAACAGCGGCAGCAGGGGGCCGAGTCCCTTCTTGATTCCACCGTACGGAGGAATGTTGTCACCGTGCGTATCCCAGGTGCCAGAGGCACCGTGGTAGCTGAGGTCGAGCGTGACGAACGACACGCCCGACTGCACGAGGCGTCGCGCCAAGAGCGCCTGCTGACACCAGAGATGGGAGCCATAGGCGGCGATGACGGCGGGATCTTCACGCGTGAGATCAAACGCCATCTGGGCCTTCCGGCCGAGCACGACATCGAACGCCTGCTGAGAGAACGAATCGGTCGCTTCCAGCGAGCCGCGCTGGTCGAGGTCGCGGCGGAACTTGTCGAACTGCGTGTAGAGATCGCGACGGTTCGAAAGTCGATCGGTCGTCAGGCCTGCGGAGAGGCTGAACAGGCCGCCGCCGCTGCGTCTCCCGGTGTCGACTCCGACATCGGTGTAGACGGGCAGACTGACCGCGTCGGCCGCCTGGAACGGGTCGTACTGCTTGCCGAGGTAGCCGCCGTAGGCGAGGTGACTGCGTGATTTCTGGAACGTAACGTAAGCCGGCATCGACTTGTCATTCGCGCCGTAATGCTTGGCGACGAGCGAGGCGATCGCCGGATACATCTCGGCTTCGGGATTGGTGCGGGCTTCGGCCGTCACGTTCCCCGTCTGCATGACGGTGTTGGGTTCGTGGTTACTGCCGCGACAGTCGACCGAGCGGATAATCGTCATCTTGTCGAGCATCGCCGCCTGTTTGGGCAGGTGCTCGCAGAGTTGGACGCCGGGCAGTTTTGAATCGATCGCGGCAAAGGGGCCCCGGTTGGCGTAGGGGCGGGTCGGCTTGGGATCCCAGGTATCGATGTGGCTGGGGCCACCGGCCATCCAGAGCAGGATCACGCTTTTGCCAGAAGGGGCGGCTGGTTGTTGACCAGCGGACGCGCGTGCGGCCAGCAATCCCGGAAGACTCAGCCCCGCGAGACCGGCCATGCTCGCCTTGAGCATTCCGCGGCGATCCGCAACGAACAGTCCTTCACGCGTGCGACCATTCAGATTGGCGAACGCATGGGTGGCGTGTTGGGGCGTCGAACACTCGGGCGCGCGAGTCATGGCATCCTCTGCAGGAACAATTCAACGAGGGCATGAGGCTGGAGCCCAGCCAATGGCGAAGACCCGACCTTTGCCTCGATCCCGACGCTGAGCGCCCGCCGGGATGGAAACGATGGCGTGATTCGCCTCGCCCTCTCGTCCAACAATCTTCTATCGAATTGTATGTTGCAATGCTGATGCGTTCCAGTCTTTCCCGCAGGTTATCTCATGAGGTTTGGGGGGAATGTGACCTGTTTAACGCGCAGCCGTTTCCAGGTGTAGCTGAGGTGAATGCGTCCATCCGCCCCTTCGATGATTGCCGGGTAGGAGTATTCGCCCGGTTCGGACTCCAGCGTCGCCACGTTTTTCCAGGCGACACCGTCGGAGGAAACCGCCAGAACCAGTGGGGTCCGGCCTTTCGTGGTCGGGTTGTAGAGCAAGAGGTGTCGCCCGGAACGGAGCGTGACCGCGTCGGTGCCGCTGTTGGGATTGGGGAGCGCGGTCTTCTCGATCGGCGACCAGGTCTGCCCCAAGTCAGTCGACCAGCTCTGCACAATCACCCCACACCGGCTGCGACAGAGGATCTGCAGCTTGCCCTGGGGATGTTTCAGGATCGAGGGCTGGATTGGATGGGTGGCCAGCGGATCGGCGAGAGGCCCTGTCGTGGACCATTGGCCGGTGGTGGGGTCGAGTCGTTCCATGCGGACTTGCCAGACGTCGGTGGTCGGCGATTCGACGCTGGAGGGGGCGAGCAGGTCTCCATTGGGCAGCCATTCCGGCTTGTTCTTGATCGGACCGAGAACATGGTCGGGCAACCGCTCGGATGCGGACCAGGTCTGGCCGGAATCGGGCGAGCGGAGCACGCGCCCCCACCAGCGATCGGGTTTGGGACCGACCTTGTAGTACAGGTCGATGCGGCCGGTCGGCGTGCGCGTCAGAACGGGGTTCCAGCAGGGGAAGCGCTGGCCATCGGATTCGAGACCGGTGACGAGTTCCAAGGGCGGCGACCAGCCTGCGGGGCCTTTCCGCGCGATCCAGATGGAGACGTTGGTTCGGCCTTCGGCATCCCCGGCAAACCAGGCACACAGGAGATCACCCGAAGGGGTGTCGATCAAGGTTGACGCGTGACAGGACCGGAAAGACGCTTCCGTAAACACAAACTCGGCCGATGTCGGAAAGGCGACGTCGGTCGTCGGATTCGCCGCCCCTGAGAGGGCGAGAAGCAGAAGGAGAGGAGTCATGAGTTACTCCGGTTGAAACCGATCGCACCGCGGTGCGAAGAGGGAGTCAGGCACGAGTCTGGATTCTTTAGGGAATCTGACGGGAATCCAATCGTGAAGGGGATGTCCTCAAAAAGTCTCGAGCCCGCCCCATTTTATGCAGACTTCTCCCTCCACCCGAAGGCCGGGTTTCCCCTGCTTTGCGGCACCTTGCCCAAGTTGACATGTAATTCCCGGAAGGGACTTACCGATATCGAGAGGTAATGTCGGGCCAGGCATTTTGGGCAATCGTCCAATTTTTATGCACGGCCGGTGTTTGCGTCCGCAGACCAGGGAAGGCCGGTGCGTCTTATGGAAGACGAAATCCTCAAGGAGTTCCTGGCCGAAAGCTGGGAGAATCTCGGTCGACTGGATAGCGAGATCGTCGGCCTGGAGAAGAACCCGGGCGACAAGGAACTGCTGGCGAGCATCTTCCGAACGATCCATACCATCAAAGGGACCTGTGGGTTCATTGGGCTGACGGGTCTGGGGGCGGTGGCCCACTCGGCCGAGAACGTGTTGGGGAAGATGCGGGATGGGGCGCTGGCCGCGTCACAAGTTACGATCTCGCCCGTGCTGGAGGCGGTCGACGAGATCAAGTTTCTGCTGCATGGACTGGAAGCGAGCGGGAAAGAGCCCGCCCGCGACAACAGCGATTTGATTCGCCGCCTGGACGTGATTGCCACGGGCATTGAAGCGGCGCTGGCCGACGCCCCCGTAACGGCACCGCTGGCGACAGCTTCGTCGGTCGCACCTCCGGCCCACTCGGTCCCTGCAACGGTCTCCGTTCCGGCTGCCGCTGTTGCCGCCGAACCCGTGACGGCACCCGGTCCAGCCAAATCGAACGGTCCGGCGCTCTCCGCGAATGCCGAGCTTACGGGAGAGCACCCGACAGCGGATGGTGACGGCGCGTCAAGAAGTGTGGCGGACCTGACGATCCGGGTGAATGTCGATGTGGTCGACCGCCTGATGAACATGGTGGGCGAATTGGTTCTGACGCGGAATCAGTTGCTGCAGATGGTCCGCGGGGAAGATGAGTCGAAGTATGCCGCGCCCATCACGCACCTGAATCGGGTGACGACCGACTTGCAGGAAGCGGTGATGAAAACCCGCATGCAGCCGATCGGCAATGCGTGGAGCAAGCTGCCGCGAGTGGTTCGGGACCTCGCCAAGACGCTCTCGAAGCAGATCGACTTGATGATGACGGGTGCCGAAACCGAACTGGACCGGACGGTCCTGGATGCGATCAAAGACCCGCTGACGCACATGGTGCGGAACTCGGCCGACCATGGGATTGAAACGCCCGCGGTGCGGCGGGCGGCCGGCAAACCGGAAATGGGAACAGTCCGCCTGAATGCCTTCCACGAAGGCGGCCATGTCATCATCTGTATCGAAGACGATGGCGCCGGGATCAATGTTGATCGCGTCAAGCAGAAGGCCGTCCAGAATGGCCTGATCACCGAGGCCGATGCGGCTCGAATGACCGAGAAGGAAGCGCTGTCCCTGATTTTTCATGCGGGGCTGTCGACTGCCGAGCAGGTAACCAGTGTTTCCGGTCGTGGCGTGGGCATGGATGTCGTCCGGACGCAGATCGAGCGGATCGGCGGGACGGTCGAACTGGCTTCACGGCGAGGCTCGGGGACCACAGTACGAATCAAGATTCCGCTGACGCTCGCGATCGTTTCGGCGCTGGTTGTCGAGGGGGGTGGGTTGCCGTTTGCGATTCCTCAGTTGGGGATCGTTGAACTGGTGCGGCTGGGCGCGGAAGACCGCCATCGGATTGAAAAGATTCACGACAAGGCGGTATTTCGGCTGCGAAACCGGCTGTTGCCGCTGGTGGGTCTCGACGATGTTCTCGGACTGGAACGAAAACGAGCCGAGACGGACGACGTGAACATCGTGGTCGTGCAGGTGGGCGACGATCAGTTTGGGTTGATCGTTGACGAAGTGTTCGACACCGAGGAAATCGTCGTCAAGCCGGTGGGCCAGTTGCTGAAATCCGTGCCGCTCTACCAGGGGATTACCATCCTGGGGGACGGTCGGGTGATCATGATTCTGGACGTGGCTGGCGTGGCGGCCTCGTTCGGCGGGATTGGTGGTCAGACATCCGAGCGCGACGTGGCGCACGAGGGCGAGGACGATCAGTCCGGGACGACCAGCTTGCTGCTGTTCGAGTCGCAACCGGGAACGATGATGGCCGTGCCGCTGTCCCTTGTGGCGCGTCTCGAAGAGTTTCCCCGCTCGGCGATCGAGCAGACCGGTGACCGCCTGGTTGTGCAGTACCGGGGCAATCTGTTGCCGCTGCTGCCGATCGAGGGGGACTACCGCGGGACGGAAGTCGATCCGCAGCCGGTGGTGGTGTTCTCGGAAGGGGCTCATTCGATGGGGCTGATGGTCAGCTCCATTCAGGACATCCTGGAAGAGCGGCTGGTGATCCGGATGCAGTCGCGCCGGGCCGGAGTGCTGGGCACCGCGATCATCGATGCACGAGCGACCGACCTGATCGACACGCACTATTACGTAATGCAGGCGAACCCGGAGTGGTTCACAAAGAAGCCGGACCTCAAACCGAAACGGGTTCTGGTCGTCGATGATTCGATCTTCTTCCGGCAACTGGTGACGACGGCCCTCGAGAACGAAGGCTATCGGGTGCGGGCAGTGGACGGCGCGAAACAGGCACTGCGGTGCCTGGATGGGGGCGATGCGTTCGACTGCGTTGTCTCGGATATCGAGATGCCCGAGATGAGCGGGTGGGAGTTTGCCAAGGCAGTGCGCGAGCGGGGCTGGGCGGAATTGCCACTGCTGGCGCTGACGTCGCTGGCCGGGGCGAACCAGGAATCGAAGGCGATGCGGGCCGGATTCAACCGGTTCCAGCAGAAGTTCAACGTCGACCGGTTCCTGGCGGCCGTGGATGACATGATTTCGGAGAGCCAGCCGGGGCAGCAGGAGGCGAGCGCATGAGCGGGACAGCGATATTGGAGCAGAGCGGGCAGGCGTCCCGTTCGATCAGCAGTCAATTGGACTACGAGAACCAGTACGTCTCATTCACGGTGAATGGGCAGTTGCTCGGAATCCCGGTCAATGCCGTGCAAGAGGTGCTGAATCCGCAGGCGATCGCCCCGGTGCCGAAGGCACGTCCAGAAATTGCGGGGCTGCTCAACCTGCGAGGCCAGATTGTGACGGCGGTGAACCTGCGACGGCGGCTGGGACTGCCCGACCGCCCCACGGATCAGCCCAGCATGAACGTGGTGGTCCGCCACCACGGAGAGTCGTTCAGCCTGCTGGTGGACGAGGTGGGGGATGTGATCAATGTGGGGAGTGAATCGCTGCATCCGGCACCGCAAACGCTCGATGCGCACTGGAAGTCGGTCACCGTCGGCGTGTTCCGGCTGGAACGACGCCTGTTTGTGATTCTCAATGTCGCCGCGCTGTTGTCACTCAAGTAGCCGACCTTCAAGGATTCGACCGTCACGTCGCTGGAGTGGGGCATGGATATCAGGTTGCTGAGATCGACGTTCGCGGCGCTGGCGCCGCGGGCCACAGAGATCACTCAGCGGTTTTATGCACTGCTGTTTGAGCGGTATCCGGAGGTCCATCCGCTGTTCCGTTCCGTCGACCTGGCGGATCAGCAGCAGAAACTGGTGCGGGCGCTGACGGTGATCGTCCGGTCGGTCGACGACGCCGAGATTCTGAGTGGGTTTCTGATGCGGCTGGGGCGTTCTCACGCCGAATCGGGGGTGGATGCAGCGCATTATCCGCTGGTGGGAGAAGTGCTGCTGGAGACATTGGCGGAAGCGGCTGGTCCCGCCGTCTGGACCGAAGAAGTCGCACAGACATGGTCGGAGGCCATTGCGACCGTGGCCGACCTGATGCTGGCGGGGGCCGCGAGCAGCGGGACGATTCTCCGTCCTCAATCGGGCGAAGTGGCCGAGCCGGCATTGGCCGCCCGCGAAGCGAACACGACCAGCGCAAGAGAAGTACAGGGTGGCGTGGGAAGTTCCACGTCACCGGGGCAAACGGGTTCCGAATCTTTGAACTCCGGTGACGGAGATACTCGAAAGGATGAAACGATGTCCGCCAGCACACTGTCGCCGACCGCAGTCACGGGCGGTTCGGACCAATCCCAGATTCAATCGTCGCATGCGGACCTGTTCTACGGGGTCGCCGAGGTCGCGCCGATCTGCCTGATCGTCGAAGACCTCTCTGGCAAGGTGACGTACCTGAACCGCCGCGGCCACGACGTGATCCGTCAACTTGCTCCGGTTCTGGGGCTGACCCCCGAACAGATCGTCGGTCAGCCGATGCAGCGGGTGCTGGAGCGAGTTTCTGGCTACGAACAGGAATCGTCTCGGGCCGTGGCGACGAAGTCGTTCGAAGCGAAGATCAAGGATGAGCATGTGCAGGTGATCCTGAATCCGCTGCATGACACGAGCGGACGACGGGTTGGCACGGCTCACGGCTGGTTCGTGACGACGGCCCAGGTGCGGGAACGGGCCATAGCGACTGAGTCCATGAAGAACCTGGAAGCCTCGAACAAGGCGACCATGGCGGTTGCCGGCGCCACGAGGACACTTGACGCCGCGAAAGCAGCCCTCGACAGCATTCGTGAATCATTTGGCTGGGCTTATGGCTCGTACTGGCAGCTCGACAAGAAGACCAAAACCCTGAAGTTCGGTGTCGATTCCGGAACGGTGACGGCCGAGTTCCGCCGCGTGACGGAGGGGGCGTCGTTTGCCGAAGGGGTCGGCCTTTCCGGGAAGACCTGGCGGGCACGCGACCTGGTGTACACGGACGATCTGTCGCAGATGAGCGATTGTTGCCGTGCTCCCGCAGCAATGCGGGCGGGCGTGAAATCGGGCGTCTGCTTCCCGATTCTGGTCGATGGCGAAGTCGTCGGGACGATGGACTTCTTCGCGCTCGAAGTGATCGATCTGTCGGAAAGCCGCCGGACCGCCCTGAAGAACGTCGGAAAGAGCGTGTCGCAGGCGATGGCCACGCTGGTTCGCGAATCGGATGTGTCCCGCATGTTCAACATGATCGAGGCGATGCCGACGGCGATCATGCTGGCCGACAAAGACCTGAACATCGTTTACCTCAACCCCACGTCGAAAGAGACGCTGCGAAAGCTGCAGAAGTATCTGCCGGTGAAGGTCGACGAGATGGTCGGGACATCGATCGATGTCTTCCACAAGAATCCCGCGATGCAACGCGGGCTGCTGGCCGACCCGGACAAGAACCTGCCGCATCGGACGCGAATTCAGATTGCCGACCAGACGCTGGACCTGCTGATCAGCGCGATCAAGGACAAGACCGGTGACTACCTCGGCCCGATGGTGACCTGGTCGATCGTGACCGAACGGGTCCAGATGGCGGACGACTTTGAACGCGACGTGAAGGCGGTCATTCAAATCGTCACGTCTTCGGCCACCGAAATGCAGGCGAGTTCGAAGAGCATGGCGGGCGTCGCCGAGCAGACGGCGCGGCGGGCCCAGGTGGTGGCAGCCGCCAGTGAAGAAGCGACGCGCAATGTGGAAACGGTCTCCTCCGCGGCGGAAGAACTGAGCGCTTCGATCGCCGAGATTTCGCGGCACGTTCAGGATGCCTCGAAGATGACGGCGATGGCCGTGTCTCAAGCGAATCAGACGAACGACCGGATCAAGGATCTGGGCGAATCCAGCGCGGAAATCGGTCAGGTGATCAAGGTGATCACGTCGATCGCCCAGCAGACGAACCTGCTGGCCCTCAACGCGACAATCGAAGCGGCTCGGGCTGGCGAAGCCGGCAAGGGATTCGCGGTCGTGGCGAACGAAGTGAAGGAACTGGCCCGGCAGACGGCGAAGGCGACCGAAGAGATCAGCCAGAAGATCGAGGCGATTCAAAGCTCGACGGGCGGCGCGATCAGCGCGATCAAGTCGATCGGCGAAACGATCAGCAAGATCAACGAAATTTCGACGACGATTGCCAGTGCCGTGGAAGAGCAGTCGGCCGCGACCAGCGAGATTTCGCGGAACGTGTCGGAAGCGGCCCGCGGAACGGCCGAGGTGAGCAACAACATCACCGGGGTTTCGCAGGCAGCGGACGAAGCGGGGCGTTCGGCGGGCGACATCCTGGCGGCGGCGTCCGGTTTGACACAGGAATCCGTCAAACTGGATACGGTGAGCAGCAAGTTCCTGGAACGGATGCGGGCGATCTAAACCCGAGGAAGGGTTCCATCCGAAACAATCTCCCACACCCCGTACCGGTCTTCGGCTCGGGGTGTGGGTTCATGCCGTGGAGTTCAAATCGTCATATCGGCCTCGCGGCGGGATATGGTCATCCGTCCAGATGTGTTGTCCGGCGGCTTATGGGAATCGAAACAGGAACAAGAAGAGGGCTCAGGCATGAAGACCGTGCTGTTGGTGGATGATTCGCGAGCCGTCCGGCTGGCGGGCAAGCGGATTTTTGAATCGCTGGGCTTTGGCACGTTGGAGGCAGGCGACGGTCAACAGGCCCTGGACGTGGTCGCGAGCCATCCGACGATCGACGCGGTGCTGCTCGACTGGAACATGCCCGTAATGAACGGGCTGGATTTCCTGAAGACGCTCCGGTCTCAGGCAGTCGCGCAGCCAGTCGTGGTGATGTGCACAACTGAAAACGACATTGCACACATCACCGAGGCACTGACGGCCGGCGCGAACGAGTATGTGATGAAACCGTTCACCGAGGACATCATCCGCGAGAAACTTCAGGAAACAGGCGTTCTGTGATCCTCAGACCGATCCGAGTATTCGTCGTCGACGATTCGTCCGTGGTGCGGGGCATGCTGATCCGCGCGCTCGAGACCGACGTGACCATTTCCGTCGTGGGGACGGCGATGCACGGCGAAGCGGCGCTTCGCGGACTGAGGGCGACTCCTGCAGATGTGGTCCTGCTGGACGTCGAGATGCCGGTGATGGATGGCCTTGCCGCACTGCCGCTCATCCTTCGCGACTATCCCGGAACGCGGGTGGTGATGGTCAGCGCGTTAACGCAAGAGGGCGCGCAAACAACGATGCAGGCTCTGGCACTGGGTGCGGCCGGTTGCATCGCCAAACCGAACGCGGGCAGCGTTCAGGAGAGCGTCCGACAGGTTGCAGACGAACTGATCCCGCTCGTCAAGGCGCTGGGAAGCGGTCTCTCGTCGTCTGCGGACGATTCCAAGGGAAGCGCACCAGAGCGGTTGCGAGCCTCGGCGCCGAGCGTACCGGCACCCGCGCGACCCGCGAGACCACTCGCGGTTCCCCCCGAACTGATCGTGATCGGAACAAGCACGGGCGGACCCAACGCCCTGGCACAGTTTTTCAAGGCGCTGCCACGCGACATCGAGACACCGATTTTGATCGTGCAGCACATGCCCCCGCTGTTCACGCCGATGCTGGCCAAGCACATTGAGCGGGATGCCGAACGTCCCGCCGCAGAAGGCCGCGATGGCGAATTGATTGAACGGGGGCATGTCTATGTGGCGCCGGGCGATTTCCACATGGAAGTCAAGCGGAGCAATGGTCAGTACGGAATTCGGATTCAGAAGGAAGCCCCCGAGCATTACTGCCGTCCCTCCGTCAATCCGCTGTTCCGGACGGCGGCCCACCATGCGGGCAACCGCCTGCTGGCGATCATGCTGACGGGAATGGGAGACGATGGGATTGAAGGGACGAGAGATATCGTCGGACGCGGGGGACGAGTAGTCGCACAGGACGAAGCATCGAGTGTGGTGTGGGGTATGCCGGGAGCGATTGTGCGCGCGGGGTTGGCCGATCAGGTTCTGCCCCTGTCAGAGATTCCTGGAGTCGTGGCGGGCCATTGCCGCCAGGGGGTTGGTGTCCGATGAAGGTCGCAGACTACGAATACCTGAGCACGTTCCTGATGAAGTCGTCCGGCCTGGCACTTGGTCCTGGCAAGGAATACCTCCTGGAGTCGCGTCTGGTTCCCCTGGCTCAGAGCCTGGGACTGGCCGACTTCGAGGGTCTGGTCAACGAACTGCGTCGCGGCGCGGACCGACGTTTGTCGGAGTCGGTCACCGAGGCCATGACCACGAATGAAACCTTGTTCTTCCGCGACAAGACCCCGTTTGAAGACCTCAAGAAAGTCCTGCTCCCCGAGTTGATGGCCGTCCGGCAGGCCGAGAAGACGCTCCGCATCTGGTGCGCTGCGGCGTCGACCGGCCAGGAGCCCTACTCGCTGATCATGCTGCTGCGCGAGTCGTTTCCATCGCTCTCGAACTGGAAGATCGACTTCACGGCGACCGACATCTCGCAGCAGATGCTCGATCGTGCCCAGGACGGCCTGTACAGCCAGTTCGAAGTGCAGCGGGGACTGCCCGTCACGCATCTGGTCAAGTATTTCGACCAGGACCCGAAAGGCTGGCGGGTGAAGGCGGAGATCCGCAACGCCGTGCGGTTTCGGAAGCTGAATCTGCTCGACAACTTTGCCTTGCTCGGCGCGTTTGACCTGATCATGTGTCGCAACGTGCTGATTTATTTTGACCAGGAAACGAAGAAGAGCATCCTGGAACGCATGGGAAAACTCCTGAAGCCGGATGGGTTCCTGATGCTCGGTGCGGCTGAAACGGTGCTGGGAGTGACGGACGACTTCGTGCGTTACCGAAGTTGCCCTTCAGCGGTCTATGCGTCGGCGCGGCGACCGGTGTAGTTCGTCGCGGAAGGTAACGCTTCTCCGGACGCGGACGCGACCGGCTCTCGGAGTGCGCTTTTCCGCGAGCGCTTGCGGGCGGTTTCTGATTCGACCTACACTTCGGGACCTGTTGGCCGCGACCTGACGAAAGGGGTGGTGGCGGGGAATGGATTCTTCCCGCGGTGGGTCTTATGCCGCGTGTGGCGATTCTCGGTGCGACGGGCTCCATCGGCACGAGCAGTCTCGACGTCATCGCGGCCCTTCCCGATCGATTGACGGTCACCGCACTGGTCGCTGGTCGCAGTTGGGAATCGCTCGCCCGGCAGTGCCACCAGTTTCGCCCGCGTGTGGCGGTCCTGTCCGATTCGTCGCTGCGGAATCAGGTTCCGCGGGATGCGTTTCCGCGTGAAACGCAGTTGGAGTTTGGCGCGGAAGCCGTCGCCAGGGCGGCCGCGGCCGATGATGTCGATGTCGTCGTTTCGGCGATTGTGGGAGCCGCCGGACTGGAAGGCACCTGGGCGGCGATCGAGGCCCGGAAAAAAGTCTGCCTGGCGAATAAAGAGACGCTGGTTGTCGCCGGCCCCCTGGTGATGGACCTCGCGAAGCGGACCGGCGCGGTGCTCGTTCCCGTGGACAGCGAGCATGGCGCGGTGTTTCAGGCGCTGCAGTGCGGCCGGGAAGTGGATGTCGCCCGCCTGATCCTGACGGCCAGCGGCGGGCCGTTTCGAAAGTCCACCCGAGCGCAGCTCGAATCGGTGACGAAAGCCCAGGCCCTGGCGCACCCGAACTGGAAGATGGGCCCCAAAATCACCATCGACTCCGCGACGATGATGAACAAGGCCCTGGAGGTGATCGAAGCGCGGTGGCTGTTCGGGATGCCCGTCGAGAAGATTGGCGTGGTGGTCCACCCGCAGTCGGTGATTCACTCTCTGGTCGAATTCCACGATGGCTCGGTCATCGCGCAGCTCTCTCCGCCCGATATGCGGCTGCCGATTCAATATGCGCTACTGTTCCCCGAGCGGCCCGCCGGGCCTGCCCGCCGCATGGACTGGAGCCTCTCGCACACGCTGGAAATGTTCCCGGCCGATGTCGAATTGTTCCCGGCTTTGGGACTGGGTTTTGAAGTGGCGGCCCGCGGCGGAACTGCCGGGGCGGTGCTGAACGCGGCAAATGAGGTGGCCGTGGAACGCTTTTTGAACGATACTCTACGCTTTGTGGACATTCCGCGCGCCGTCGCGGCGGTCCTGTCGGCACATACATTCGACCCGCATCCTACTCTGTCTGATTTGAAGCGACTGGATCGATGGGCGCGGGAGGAGACTGCTCGGTGGAACTCGTGATGCTCGCCTGGTCGCTCCAGGAAGTGCTCAATATCGTGATGGTCCTGTTGGGCCTGGGGCTGGTGATCTTCATTCACGAACTGGGCCATTTCGCCGTCGCGAAATGGTGCGGGGTGAAAGTCGAACGGTTCAGCATTGGCTTCGGTCCGGTCATCCTGAAATACACCCAGGGGGAAACCGAATACGCGCTGTCGCTCGTCCCCTTTGGCGGCTACGTGAAAATGCTGGGGCAGGACGATGCCGATCCTTCGCAGCAGACCGACGACCGCCTGACGCGCGACCCCCGCTCGTACACCTCGAAGACGGTGCTGCAGCGGATGGCGATCATCTCGGCCGGGGTGTTCAACAACATGGTGACGGCCGTGATGTTCTTCGTGCTCGCCTTCCTGTTTGGCGTGACGTACGAGCCTGCGGTCGTGGGCAATGTGGCCCCTGGCATGCCCGCCTGGCAGGCCGGTTTACGGATGGGCGACCGGATTACCCGCGTCGGGAATCGGGAAGACGGCCAACTCCGGTTCATGGATATCCGCCAGATCGTGGCCCTGTCGCATGGCCCGATCGAAATCGAAGGCCTGCGCGATGGCCAGCCGTTCAAGACATCGGTCGAGCCAACGGTCAAGAATCGACTGTTCCCCGTGATTGGGGCCGAGCCAGAACAATCGGTGAGACTGATCGACCGCCTGGAACCTGGGGAAACGTCACCAACAGCCAAGGGATCGGCCGCGTCGCGAGCTCAGCCTCCGCTCGAGCCAGGCGACGAGATTGTCGCGGTCGACGGCCAGGAATTCGGGGGCAGCTTTTCCGGGATGATGAATCTGTTCGCGCGCAAACGCGATCAGGCCATCACGCTGACCGTGAAGCGTTCGCAGGGCGAGGGGAAGGAAACGAAATCGGTCGAGATCAAGGTCGAGCCGAACTACTTCCGGACGCTCGGCTTGCGGATGGAGATCGGCAAAATCGCCGCGATTCAGCAGGGGTCGCCGGCGGCCCGGTCGGAGCTGCAGCCGGGCGACAAAATCACGTATGTCATCACGGATGCCGGGGAAATGGCGGTGGGGTCGCAACTCGATCCGCTGCGGATTCCCGATCTGTTGGATAAGCCGATCGGCAAGGAAGTGACGCTGCGAGTGAAGCGCGATGTCACCGGGAATGAACCGAAAACGCTGGATATCAAGCTGGTCCCGGAAGATCGCCCGAGCTGGGTGGAGCGGCCGCTGGAGTTCGATTCGCCCGTGTCGATTCCCTCGATCGGCATCGCCTATCACGTGCTGCATCATGTGGTGGGCGTGGAACCGGGCAGCCCCGCGGATGGTCAACTGAAGCCTGGGGACAACATCCTCTCGGTCAAGCTCTACGACACCCCCGAAGACGCGGCGAAGGCCAAGGCGATCGAATTCAAAGATGAGCAGCGGAACTGGGCGGCGGTGTTCTGGAACCTGCAGCGGGATTCGAAAGTCGAGATCACGTTTCGATCGCAGGGTGCGACCGACGCCAAGACGGTCGTGCTTTCGCCAGTGGTCGATACGACCTGGCCGATCCCCATGCGGGGGATCATGGTGCCCGTGCTGACCCAGATCCGGAAAGCGGATGGCATTGCCGATGCGGCGCGCCTGGGCTGGGACCACACCCGGTCGAGCGTGACCGAGATGTACCTGATGCTGCAGCGTCTGTTTTCGGGACGCGTCTCGGCCAAGGCGCTGGGCGGGCCGCTGAGCATCTTCGACACGGCTCACATGTTTGTGAAGAAGGGGTTTGCCGACCTGATTCTCTTCCTCGGGATCCTCAGTGTTTCGCTCGCAGTGCTAAACTTCCTTCCAATCCCGGTACTCGATGGCGGCCACTTCGTGTTTTTGCTGTGGGAAGGGATCCGCGGCAAACCGCCGAGCGAACGGATCGTTCTCGGGGCCCAATACGTCGGCCTGCTGATGATCGTGTCACTGATGGCATGGGTGATGTACCTCGATATCTCGCGGAAGCTGTTTGGCCCGTGATGTTTGACCCAGGATTTTAGCCGGGCTGGGCGAAGGGACCGGTTGGTGAGGTGGTGTCATGAAGCGGACAGGCGGTTTTCGCCCGAGTGACAATGCCGCGATGATCCTGGCCGCTTCGCTCACTTTGCTGGGCGGGTTGGCGGCCTGTGTGTTTATCTCCGTCAGTTCGTCGCCGGATCCGCGTCAGGCCATTGCGGTGGCGGTGTGCGCGTTTGTCGGTGTGATCCTGCTGCTCTGGCTGGCCCGCGATCGTCACCCCGATGATCTGCGCGATACGCTCTGGTCCCGGTTGTTTGACCGGCCGCGCACGCGGAAGGTGACGGTGCAGGTCCGACGAAACAAGTCCGCGTCCCTCGACTTGCAGGAACCGGCCGGTCCGCCCAGTGCCGAGCGGATTCGCGAGCTGAAGGCCCACGCCTCGACCTGGGTTCCCGCAGGTGGGCATCGGGGTGGAAACCTGGGTGGACAACAGGGCGGCCACTCACCTCGGATCCCAGGCGAAACTGGTCGCTAGCGAGGGCGGCGCCGCAAACCCATGTCAGCCCGGCGAGCCGACCCTGTCAGGGGTCGGTGGAAAACGCAGGGCGTTCCTCCGGCAGCGACACACGAGTGCGCGTCTAACTTGGTTGCACGGAATTCACCGACCCCTGACAGGGTCGGCTCGCCGGGCACCTTCCATGGCAGCGTCACAGACGCGACTCCCATCAGTCGATCGGCTCGCGTGCCCCATCTTTGCGGAACGCCCCGTCGCGAAAGAAACGCTCGACCGCAACGACGGTGTCCGGGGCACCGGGCAAGAAGGCATGCATCGAGTTGACGGTGAGGAAATCGCGGGCACCGGCCAGCCGGGTCGAGTCGACGCTCACCGTGCCATCGTCATCGCCGTCGACAAGGGGATTGAATCCGTACGGTTTTCCCCGCGCGCCCGCCACGATTCCAAATTCGATAGAGGGAATCGGCAGATCGTTGACGAACTCTTCCGGGCCATGGGCGAGCTGGCTTCCGGCCGGACCAAACACCCAGCGAAACGCGGTGAGGCCACGAAAGCGGGTCGCCAGTTCCGCGCCCTGATTGGGCGTACCGATCATCACCAGTCGCGAGATCCGGGGGTCGGCTTCCCCAGCAAAGTACGACCGCACCACCAACCCTCCCATGCTGTGCACCGCCAGGTGAATCCGGTCGACACCTTCGAGGGAGGCAATCAGACGCCGGAGGTAACCCGCGCATTCGGGAATCGTCTTGCAGGTGCTCGGGTAGTCGACGGAGGCCACGGTGAAACCGGCTCCGGTCAGATGCTTGTCGAGCGAGCTGAGCGAACGGGCGGTCCGGACAATCCCATGCAGCAGCAGGACGATCTCACCGGTCATCGGCTTCAGGCCACGTTCCGCGCGAATCGCGGACATCGTCGCGTGACAATCTTCCAGGGATCCCGCCACGAGCCGCTTGCGGGTGGGATCGAGCAGACGGCAGGTGCCATCCAGGCCATGCTCCTGAATGCGATAGCCCTGGAAGTAGTAAATATCGCCCCAGACATGACCGGGCGACAGTCGCTGCCAGACCACTTTGGAGAGTGCGGTTTCCCACATGGCAGGCTCCTTTTCGTTGGCCTGATCGCGATCGACACGACCATTTTCCTGGACGGGCGAGGCCGGCTGTTCCGAGATGACAGAGGCCGCGTCGTCCGCCCGGAGCGGCGTCACGGCGATTCCCCAGACGACCCCGACGAACAGGCTCGCCCAACTGGTCGAAGGAGTTCTGCGTTGCATTGAACTTCTCCTACCCTGCTTCCACCGGTCCACTGGCGGAACCTGCGAGTGACCTGGCTTCGACGCTGCCGATTCTGTGCGGTCGGCCTTTCGACGTTCAAGCCCAAAGGTTTGTGACGTGGTTCTTCTCCCTTCCCAACCGGCAGACGGTGTCTTCTGTCACTCACCCCCCTGATGGATGTCGCTTTTTGATTGTTTCAGAGGGTTGGTTGCCGGCGGCCTCCGGGCGCTAACGCTTCCGGCTCCCACGAACAGGACAGTCGCCTGGAGATCGGCCCGAATTCCGGTTCAGTACCTCGGCAGCACTGGAAGATCGTCGGTTGGGGCGGATACAACAAGATATGTTGATGTTTGCTGGTCGCTGACCGATCGTGTTGGCCCAACTCAAGAACCCCTCCGACGTCCGATCAGGAGTCTTGCCGATGCTGCCTTTCTCAGTGGCGAATCGTTTGGTCGTGGCGCTGATTGTCGGGGGACTGTTCAGCGGAGGTGCGGCAACGCTCCGCGCCGATGAGCCAATTCAATGGGTTCGCGTGGCAGAAAAAACCGCGTTCCAGCCGCGTGATTCCTGCGGCGAAGTCGCTCTGGGAGGCAAGCTCTGGCTGATGGGGGGCTGGTTCACGTCGTTTGTCGACACGCCCCGCGATGTCTGGAGTTCTTCCGACGGCAAGGAGTGGACGCTCGTCACCAATCAGGCACCGTGGAAGCATGGCGACCTGCCCATGACGCTCGCCTTCAAGGACCGGATGTGGTTCATGGGCGGCTGGCACGGCGGACGACTGGCCGGGGCCACCGCGAGTGCCGAGGTCTGGTCCAGCGTCGATGGAAAAGAGTGGACCCAATCGACGGCCGAGGCGGGCTGGTCGCCGCGGATCGCCTCGGGATGTGTCGAGTTCGACGGGAAGATGTGGATTCTGGGCGGCATCGAACGCTACTACGACGGAACCGATGCCTCGCTGAAAAACGACGTCTGGTGCTCCGCGGACGGGAAGACCTGGGAGTGCGTCACCCCGGCGGCCGAGTGGGCGCCGCGGGCTTATCACCAGGCGCTTGCCTTCGGTGGCAAGCTGTGGGTGTTCGGCGGTGGCAATTACGTTCCCAAGTACGCCGCGATGAACGACGTCTGGTCGTCAACCGATGGCAAAACCTGGACAAAGGTCACGGCCGAAGCAGCCTGGAGCCCCCGGTTGTGGTTCACATCGGTCGTCTACCGGGACCGGATGTGGGTCGTGGGAGGGTGGTCCAACAACCCCTCGAAGAACTGGGGCGATGTCTGGCACTCGGCCGATGGGGCGAAGTGGCTGAAGCTGGAAACGCCAACTGCCTGGAAAGAGCGCCACGAGCAGTCGACGTGGGTCTTCCAGGACAAGCTCTGGCTGGCGGCCGGACATGCACAGCCGCTGTCGAACGAGGTCTGGTCGCTGCAACTCCCGGCGAATTGGACCGGGGAGAAATAGCGCGCCGGTTGGGGCGAGGCGACTGCTTTGCTCAACCCAGCGACAAGGGGTTGAATTCAGCGTTCCATGCTTGCACCGGCTTTTGGGGGGCAAGCATGGGAGCGCCCTACGACTCTCTTCGTCGTAGAAATCCTGGAACCTTCGCGGTTTTGGCTGGCGCTCGTCGTCACGGGATTGGCATGCTTGCCCCGAAACGGTGCAAGCATGGCACGGCCCCCGAAATGCCATGGGACTATCGCGGCTCAGTTGGCGGCGACCGTTCCGGTCGGGTTGCCGACGAGCTTGAATCGGCGGCGAGCCACTTCCTGACCACTGGTTTTGAGGACAATCGAGTAGGGGCCGGGTTCGAGGCCGGGCGTCATTTCGAAATAGAAGTGAGACCGGAACAGCTCGCGCGGAGCGATCGCCCCCACTTTGGTGATCAGTCGGTCGTCGCCATCGACGAGCAAGCAATCGACCCAGAGGTCTTCGCGGGGCGGGTTCAGACTGGCCTGGGCAATGATCCGATCGCCATGCTGGAACTGGCGGCGACGGTCGATCAGGTGGTCTCCGGCAGCCCAGATGCCCAGGTCGAGGGCCATTAGTTTGTCTTTCTCACGCAGGCCCTGATCGGCCGCAAGCAGTTTCTCCGCGCGTTCGGTGTCCATCGGCTGCAGGACGTACCGGCCTTCCGGACGACGTTCGCCGTAGAGGTCCTGGCGGTACTGCAGTTCCACGCCTGCCATCACAACAAGTCCTGCGGTGACGACAAACGCCGCGTTCGCCACGGCAGGACGGCCCCAGCGGCTTTCCGCGGGCAGCAGGCGATCGGCCAACTGGCCGAACACGCTGAACGGTGTCCTCAGCACGGGCAGCCGACGCTGCAACTTGCGGAATCGGGCGGCAAGCCACTGCACATCGGCTTCCGTCATGAAGGCGAAATAGCTGGACATCATCACGACCGGAAAGACGAGCAGCCCCAGGGTGAACGCGGTCATGATGTGGAAGATCGCACCGATCGCCAGCATCGGCAGACGGAGCATCGGGAACCAGACGCAGAAGATAAAGGCGACTTCCCAGATGATCGTGATGTAGCCGAAGACCGACAGCAGCAGGGGGTATTGCGAAAGCAGGTCCCCCAGCGGCGCGTAGGACATCATGTGGGTCATCATCCAGTACATCAGCTGGTCGCCCGAGAAGAACACCGGCGTATGCAGCTTGGTCACCGCGGCCCCGAGGTAAACGACTCCGAGGAACAGTTGGACTAACCGGGCGGGCCAGACAGGAAACTTTGGAAGAGAGCAGGCCAGCGGATCGCGAACCTTCCGCCTTGCGAGCCAGGCGTCGACCGACCAGACCGCACCGCAGTTCGACAGGGCCAGCAGCAGGAAGAAGTGCGTCAGGATCACCGAGTACTTAGTGATCGTGGAGACGCTGTCCATGATCGAGAAGTACCAGTAGAGCGTGCCGAACAGGATGATCGACAGCCGGGTCCGAAACCCGATCGCCATGGTCACCATGGCGAGCACCATCAGTGCGTAGAGCGCGACACACACGGTCCCCGAGAAGACGGGCAGCATGTTGAAGTGGCCAAAGTTATCGGCCAGGGGGGCGGGAGCGCCGTCGCTCGAGAAGATGTCGCGAACCCAGGGCCAGCGGCGGATGAGATTTCCGCTGAGCGCCAGCGGCGCGAGCATGCGGAGAATCGCCATCCCGTACGGGACTTCCTGGGCGAAAAAGAATTCGGAGATTCGGGTTCGCCACGTGGCCGGAGCCAGCGTGAACGGGGCGAGAGCGGGCGATTGAGACATGCGGGTCACTCCTGCGGACGGAAACGGTCCAGTTCAAGCCGCTGCGGGGAAGGCGGATTTCGGGGACAGCGAGGGGCAGTCGAGATGTCGTTGGGGAGAATGGCGAGGGGAGCGCGGAACTCAGTTCCCGAGCGGATTGGCGACCTGCGGACGGCCCATTCCCGAGGAACTGCCGGTGACGCTCTGGACGAAAACGTCCTGGCCCAGGCGTTGCCCTTCAACCATGAACATCGGGCGGTTGCGCTGGCTTTCGGCGTAAAGGCGGGGGTTATCCCCCAGGGCGACCATCTGCTGGTACTGCGCCCACGAGATGTAGCTGGCGATCAGTTGGCCGTCGCCGGTCGATTCGGACCGAACGCGATAGTACGAGTACGGGTCTTTGGCTTCGTCGTACCGGCGATTCCAGATAGCGTCCGGCAGGTCGTACTTCGTCGCCCAGATCTCTTCGACAACCCAGATCTTCGAGATCGGCTCATGTTCGGTGTAGCGGAGCGTGGTGGTTCCCATCCTAACCATGTGGTTGTTCCAGGGGTCGTAATGCTGGCGATCCCAGGCTCCCCACGGCCGGAGCGAGCCCCAGGGGGCCGGCGCGAGGTCGTAGTAAGTTCCGCTCTCGCCCTGGGCGATGATGTGATGCTTGTTGTTGTAGGGCGACCAGCCGCAGAACATGTCCCAGACGATGTAATACATCGCGGGATGGGCGGTATTCAGGAACCCGAGGGTGTGACTCATCAGCCCGAAGCCGAGAATCCCCAGGTAGAGCACGATGAATGCCCCCGCGAGCCGGTTGCGGTTGGCCTGCCCGGTGGGAGAGGTTCGTGAGAAGGTCGACAGCCAGCCTGATGGCGTGGCGACGGCGTCGGTCTGGACGGGCGGGCGTTCCGCTACGAATTCGCTGGCGCTCATGGTTCGCGTCCTTCCCTGGACTGCTCTTCCACCGGAATCGTCCCGGCCGAATCAACCGGCCCGTGCCGGTAACCTGCGGGAGATAGCGGGGGGAATACACGGGAACTCGTCGGATGGTCAAGAGGAGTCGCCGCGGTGGATTGTCGCCGCCGACGAACCAGATCCCGCGCTTAGCGGTGGGGTTTGTGGACCACCAAGGCACGAAGGCACCAAGGAAAGGCAGGTGATTTCACCGCGGTGGCAGATATGGCGACCCGAACCTGCCAGAGGTCGGTGGGGTCCTGTGCTCTGGTGAAACAGCGATCCTGACCATGGAGACGTGGCCGTGCCTGCGAACCCTTGAACGATGACTGTCACCGACCGCTGACACGGTCGGCTCGCCGGTATCATTTGCCAGCCTCGTCTGTCTCACTCGATTGCCATCTGCCCCTCGATAATGTCTTTCTGGTGGGCCTTGAATTGCCTTTCCTTGGTGTCTTCGTGCCTTGGTGGTCAATTCATCCATCCCCACCGCGCCAACGGCCTCTCCTGAAGTTGGGGCCAGAATGCGGCCCGGCGGGCTTTTCCGTCGGTCTTCATGCGGCAATAATGACCTTCAGCGCTGGTGGGCACTCCCGTATCGGCCGCGAGCCTGCCTCCGTATCTGAACGCGGCGGCAGGCCCTCGGCTGTCTGGACTGTGCCCACCGGCTTTTTTCGATTGGCGTTGTTCCGGCGCGACGAATCGCGTGCCGTGAAGTCAGTCTGATGCGCTCTTGCCAGAAAATGGATGTCCCCATGGAGAAGTCTCCAACCACGCGCGAAGGCTACGACAAGGTCCGGGAAGAGATCCGGTATCTGGAAGATGTCGAAATGCCCAAGATCGCTCAGAAAATCGCCGAGGCCCGTGCCGAGGGCGACCTCAGCGAAAACGCCGAGTACCACGGCCAGCGTGAAGCGCAGGGCCTGATGCAGGCCAAAATCAACATGCTCAAGGCCCGGCTGTCCAACTCCTACATCGTCGACAAGTCGTCGATGCCCAAGGGCGTGGTCACGTTCGGTTCGCTCGTTACCCTCAAAGACCTGGCCTATGGTGACGAGGAAAAATACGAATTTGTCGGCCCCGGTGAAGAAGATTACTCGGGCGACATCATGAAGATTCTGACGACGTCGCCCCTCGCCAAGGCCCTCTTGGGCAAGAAGCCGGGCGACAAAGTCGAGGTGGCCGTGCCTAAAGGGACCCGCAAGCTGGAAGTCGTTTCAATCGACGATCCGGCCTGACATCCGTTTTTTAATGATGAACTCGAAGTGTTCGCGCGCTCGCGATTTCCAAGTCTTCAGGAACCGTTCTGGAATCGCCATGCCCGCGTTGTGTTTTGCCTCGCTGAGTGTTCGGTGCTGTCTATTCACGGCCGCTGCGCTGTTGATCGCCTCGTCTGGCTTTGCTCCCGCTGTGTTCGCGGCCGACTGGACTGAGTTTCGCGGCCCCGGCGGCCAAGGCGTCGCCGAGTCGGCCCAGCTTCCGGTCTCGTGGACAAATGAAAAAAACGTGCTCTGGCGAACGACGCTCGAGGGCAAGGGCTGGTCCTCGCCCGTGCTGCTCAAGGGGCGGCTGTACCTGACGTCGGCCGTGGGCGCCACGGAAGAACTGATGGCCGCCCAGACGTTGCGTGCGCTGGCTCTCGATGCGACCTCGGGAAAAGTGCTGTGGCAGACCGATCTGTTCCAGCAGCCGGAAGGCCAAAAGATCCACAAGAAGAACAGCCACGCGTCGCCCACTCCGGTGACCGATGGCGAGCATCTCTACGTGCATTTCGGCACCCACGGGACGGCCTGTCTGACGCTGGACGGCGCAGTGGTCTGGAAGACGCAGGAGATCAAGTACGTGCCCGTGCATGGCAACGGCGGCTCGCCCATTCTGGTCGACGATCTGCTGGTGTTCAGTTGCGACGGATCGGACACGCAGGCCGTTGTGGCGGTCGACCGCAAAACAGGAAAAGTCCGCTGGCGGACACCGCGATCGGTCGAGCCGAAGAAGGGATTTGCGTTCGGAACTCCCCTGCTGATCGAGGTTGACGGCCGTCGTCAGATTGTCTCGTCAGGCCCCGATGCCGTGATGGCTTACGACCCGGCGACGGGGAATGAGTTGTGGAAAGTCCGTTACGCAGGCGGATACTCCGTCGTCCCGCGACCAGTCTTTGGTGCGGGATTGCTCTTTATCTGCACGGGGTACGACGCGCCGCGACTGCTGGCGATCAAGCCGAACGGAGCCGGAGACGTCACCGAAACGCACATCGCGTGGGAGCTGAAGAAGTCGGCACCGCTCAACCCCTCGCCGCTATTGGTCGGTCAGGAACTGTATCTCATCAGTGACAACGGGATTGCGAGCTGCCTCGACGCCGCCACGGGAACGGTTCACTGGCAGGAGCGAATTGGCGGGAACTTTTCGGCCTCTCCGCAGTATGCCGCCGGTCGTGTCTACCTGCAGAGCGAAGAAGGGGTGGGGATCGTTCTGAAGGCCGGCACGAAGTTCGAGGAGCTCGCGCGGAACGAAACCGGCGAGCGAACGCTGGCGTCCTACGCCCTCGATGTCGACGCGGGAGACATTTTCCTAAGGACCGATACCGCACTCTTGCGAATCGGAGAATAGCGTTCGCGCCACATCAGCGTGCATGGTGGGCAATGCCCACCATGCATCTTGCCGGCCTAGCGCGGGCGAGATCCGGCGTCTTCGAGAGTGGCGAGTTGCTCGCGGTGGCCGGAGAGGATCAACTTTCCGTCGACAAGGCCCACTTCCGACACGATCAGATCGCGGCCGATGTGCGGGGCGAGGTCGATCATCAGGACATCGTGGCCTGCGACCTGTTTCCAGCGGATGTCCCAATCCTGCTTGCGGGCCTTGTTGACGACCTCTTCGAGCAGGCTGTCGACGGGCACAGGCAAGAGGCCGGCGGAGATCGATTCGATCTCGAGGGCAAGCTGATTCGGCCCCGCCAGCCAGGGCCTCACTCGTCCCGACAGCACGCCCGACCAGACGCCACCTGTCAGCCGCGCACCCACGAGCAGCCGATCGCCATCGATACCGATCCGCGGGTTCTCCACGCGTTTTGGTATCCACCCAGCGTATTTGCGGGGCAATTCATCCGCGAGCCAGGCATTCACGGTTTCGACCGGGAACTCGGCCGACCAGCGCGATTCATGCCGGATCTCTTCCACCAGACGGACGACCGATTGCACAAAACGCTTCGAGTCGGCCCGGCGGACTGGTTCCTCGGCGGTCGTGCGGAGCGCCTTAGCATAGAATTCGGGCGGCCGCGTGCCCATCCAATAGACCCCGCCCGCCACGGCACCGAGGCCCGCGATGAGCAGCAGAGGGACGGCGATCCAGAGCGTGCGTCGCATGCGGGATTCCTGAATGCGGGTGCCAGTCACCCCATGAACCGCTGATGCTAACCCTGCGCTGAACTTCTCGACAAGCCGAGTCTGAACACGACCCTCGTGGCGTAATCTGTTTCGACAAAATAGGTTGCGATGTTGACCCCGGGCAGACTTGGGGGTGGAAATGGCGAATTGTTTCGGACATTTGATTTCTTCTGACTGCCGTGATCGGGTATACTTCCGCCCACGTCTCGCACGGGTAACGATGTGCGCGGCGTGGTGGTTGGATCCCGAACCAGACGGGTGTCTTTCGGGTCTGAGATGACCATGGGGCGTACTGTCGCCACTGATCAGTTTTTTTGTCGTTCAAGACCGCTCACTGGACCTTATGACGTCGACGACCACCCCGGACGAACCGCAATCGCCGGCTCTCTCTCTTGCCGCCCCGTCCGCCTCGATTCAGCAGGCACTGGAACTGTCGTGTCTGGCGGCCAAGATTGCCGACGACTACCGCGGCAGCGACACGGTCGTGCTCGACCTGACGGGCGTGACGCCGATGTTCGACTTCTTCGTCATCTCGACGGGGACGAGCCAGCGACAGATGCGGTCGCTCGCCGAGGAAATCAACCGCGTTCTAAAATCGCGCGGAACCCGGTCCAATGGCGTGGAAGGCGATGTCGGCAGTCCCTGGCTGCTGCATGACTACGGCGACATTGTCGTGCATGTCCTGTCGCCTGAAGCACGCCAGCTCTACAACCTGGAAGAGCTGTGGGCCGATGCGAAACAGGTCGACTGGAAGCCGATCGCCGCGGCGCTCGAACTGCCGAAGTAGCGGGTTGTCGCAGGGTGGACTCTGCCTACGCCACGATTCCTAAGCGGTTGCCGGTAGATGACTCAGTCACCCGGCCCTCCAAACGCCGCAGGGATCCGTTGCACTTTGCCCGTCCGGTCGATGCAGGCCAGCATCGATTTCGCCTCGCAGATTTTGACGTCGTCGCGAAACAGCTCATACTGATGCTCGAGTTTCGCGGCGGTGATCCGCGTGACGGTCGTCCTTAGCTTCAGCAGATCGTCGTAACGTGCCGGGGCGAGATAACGGCATTCGAGTTTGGCGACCACCAGGAAGTAGCCTTTCTCCTCCATCTCGCGGTAATTCCCTCCAGCCGCTCGGAACAGTTCGGTCCGACCCATCTCGAAAAAGACGAAATAGTTCGCGTGATGGACGAATCCCTGTCCGTCGGTCTCCTTGTAGCGGATCCGGATTTCGATCTCGTGGCTGGAAAGCATGCTGCGGTCACCGGCAAATGGGTCTGAAACGTGGACGCAGGGAGTGTAGAGCGATGCGACTATGTCGCAAACCCGGTGTCTCGTCCTCGCGCATCCAGCGAGCGACGTGAACGCTTCGGGAAGAAGGCGGTTAACAGAATAGAGAATTGACCACGGGTTGTGTTGCGATGTGGGCCTGGTTCGACGGGCGCACCTGCGGAAAGACGGTCGGACTCATGAATACAAACAACTCACCGCGGCCAGCCGGGTGGATGAAGACGGTGCTGCTTGTCGCGGGGATCTACAACCTCGTCTGGGGGACGTGGGTGATCCTGTTTCCGATGGTGGGGTTTGATCTCGCGGGCATGCCCCGGCCCAATTACCCGCAGTTGTGGCAGTGCATCGGGATGATTGTCGGCGTGTATGGCGTGGGGTACATCATCGCCGCGTACGATCCCTACCGGCACTGGCCGATTGTGCTGGTGGGGCTGCTGGGAAAGATTTTTGGTCCGATCGGATTCGGCTGGAACGTGGCTCAGGGCGTGATTCCGCTGACTGCCGGGGCGACGATCCTGACCAATGATCTGATCTGGTGGTGGCCGTTTGGGGTCATCCTGTGGCGAGCCCTCGCGGCAGAGCGTCAGTCGGCCTCGCGTGGGGAGTCTGTCTGATGCCGCTACCGCTGTTGCTCGTGCTGCAGGCCGCCGCCACGTGGTACATGGTGGGGGTGATCTGGATGGTGCAACTCATTCACTACCCGCTGATGGGCCGGGTGGGGGCGAACGAGTTTGTGGGCTACGAGCGGGCCCATACTCAATGGATGTCGCTGGTTGTCGGGCCGGGGATGCTGGTCGAAGTGGTGACCGCGTCTTATTGGCTGCTCGCCGTGCAGGGGAGAAAAGACGAGGCCGTGTTTGCTTGGATCGGCGCCGGGTTGATTGCCGTGATCTGGGGCTCGACGTTCTTTATTCAGGTGCCCTTGCACGAGAAGCTGTCGCAGGGTTTTGACGCCGCGGCACTGGCCCGGTTGCTCGGTACGAATTGGATTCGGACCATTGCCTGGACGGCCCGCGGCGTCCTCATGGCGTGGATTGTGTGGCGGATGCTGCCGAAGGAGTAACGCTGCCAAGACGTCACTGTCCTTCACCCGCAAGGAGCCGCGCTGTGGCCCGTTCAAGCCGCGATCTAGTCCACTACGATCTCGATCCCTCGGAACATGTCCACGGGATGCGGCTGGCGATCGAGGCGGCCCTCGAGAATCCTGCAAAACCATTTGGCGCAGTGATAATCGAGCGCGCGACCGGACGACTCGTGGCGCGGGGCGTGAATGCCACTGATCGCGGTGTGTTGCTTCATGGTGAAGTCGTGGCGCTGAGTGCCCTGCCTCTGGAGTGGTCCCAAGCGGGCGGGGCAGGGCTGTCGCTCTATACGACCGCGGAACCGTGCGTGATGTGTCAGGCGGCGATTCTCTGGGCGGGGATCGACGAAGTGGTGTACGGCGTCTCCGTGCCGGACCTCGTCGCGTTGGGTTGGCGGCAGTTTTCGTTGCGAGCGATCGATATCGCGGCGGCCTGGAGTCATCACCCCTGTCGGATCGTTCCCGATGTCCTGCGGGACGACTGTCTGCGGTTGTTTGAGGCGGCTGCCGTCCGATAGTGCGACGCGATGGAAATGCGCCTGGGATTGGGGACTATGTCCTGAGCGAATCGCTCATCGTCCAGGCGCTAACGCTTCCGGCTCCCACGATCACGACAGTTGCTCAGAAGTCGGCGACTGCACCCAGCTCCGCTCGTCCTCGCGTCGCGACTTTCGCTCTCCCGTGCGATTCGCCAGAATGGCCCTCTTTCGCCGAGCTAGCCGAGGGGGTCTTTCCCTCGTGTTGGACTCAGCGTTTCGGTTGACTGCCGGAGGCAGGAGAACGGGTGACCATGTCGATTCTGGGTGCGACCACAAGCGAACTGCTGGCGCGGATGGAGCGGGGGGATGTCTCCTCGGCCGCCGTGACGGATGCGTACCTCACGCAGATCGAGCGTCTGGACGGACAGGTGGGGGCGTTTCTGCATGTCGATCGCGCGGGGGCCATGGCCCAGGCCGAATCAGTCGACAAGAAGCGCAAAGCGGGGCAACCGCTGGGACTGCTCGCGGGCGTTCCCGTCGCCGTGAAAGACGTGCTCTGCACCAAGGACCAGCCCACGACCTGCGCCAGCCGCATGCTGGAGAATTTTCGACCGCCGTACGACGCGCACACCGTCGAGCGGTTGCGTCAGGCCGATGCGGTGATTGTCGGCAAGACGAACATGGACGAGTTCGCCATGGGGTCGTCAACAGAAAACTCGGCGTTCAAGGTCTGCCGGAATCCGTGGGATCTCGACCGCACGCCCGGGGGATCGAGTGGCGGGTCGGGGGCCTGTGTCGCCGCCCGGATGGCGCCGCTGTCGCTGGGCACCGATACCGGCGGCTCAATCCGCCTGCCGGCCAGTTACTGCAGCGTGGTCGGCCTGAAGCCGACCTATGGGCGCGTTTCCCGGTTCGGGCTGGTGGCCTACGGCAGTTCGCTCGACCAGGTCGGCCCGTTTGCCAGCGATGTGACGGGTGCAGCGCGTCTGCTCGAAGTGCTCGCGGGCCACGACCACCGCGATTCCACCAGCGTTGACCAACCGGTTCCCGAATACAGTCGACTGGTCGACCAGCCGCTCTCGGGGCTGAGGGTGGGGATCGCGCGG
>JAIXZD010000120.1 GCA_027489895.1 Planctomycetaceae bacterium | reverse complement strand
GAATCGCTCGGCCTCCGGGCGCTGACGCTTCCGGCTCCCGTCCCACTCCCGATCACGCGTGTCGACCAGAAACAGGCGACGGCCTCGCAAAAAATTCCCGTTGATTCATCCGGTTGCCGTGCTGGAAGGCAGTCGATACAAGGACGGTTCGGGATCAATCACTCATTTTGTCGCGCTGAAAGACTTGCTTCCATGACGACACCCATTCGCGTTGCCATCACCGGGGCCGCTGGCCAGATCGGATATGCACTCCTGTTCCGGATCGCTTCGGGCGAAGTGTTCGGGCCGAATCAACCGGTCATTCTGCACCTGGTCGATGTGCCGCAGGCGCTGGGAGCGCTCGACGGGATTCACATGGAACTGGACGACTGCGCGTTCCCGACGCTGGCCGGGGTGGTGAAGGCCGGGAACGACAATTTCCAGGTGGGCTTTAAGGACGTGAACTTCATTCTCTGCGTGGGCGCGAAGCCGCGTGGTCCGGGGATGGAGCGAGGCGATCTGATCCGCGAAAATGGCCCGATCTTCACGAGCACGGGCCGGGCGATTGCCGACCATGCCGCGAGCGATGTGCGAGTCGTGGTGATTGGCAACCCGTGCAATACGAACTGCCTGATTGCGATGAACAATGCCCCGGGCGTGCCGAGCGACCGGTTCTACGCGCTCACGATGCTCGACCAGAATCGCGCGGTGAGCCAGTTGGCCCAGAAGGCCGGTCGGCCGATCGCCAGTGTGTCGAACGTGGCGATCTGGGGGAACCACAGCGCGACGCAGTTCCCGGACTTCTTCCACGCGAAGATCGATGGCAAGCCCGCCACCGAGGTGATCACCGATCACGAATGGCTGAAAACGACGTTCATCAGCACGGTGCAGCAGCGCGGTGCGGCGGTCATTAAGGCCCGCGGGGCGTCCAGCGCCGCCTCGGCCGCGAACGCGATTCTCGACAACGTCAAGGGGATCGTTCGGCCGACGCCTGCAGGCACCTGCTACAGCGCCGCGGTGTGCAGCGATGGCAGCTACGGCATCGATGCCGGGCTGATCTGCGGCTTCCCGCTGGTGAGCGACGGCAAGAGCTGGAAGATTCTGCAGGGCTGGGAGCACACCGACTTCGCGAAGGCGAAGATTGAAACGACCGTTCAGGAACTGCGTACGGAACGTGACACGGTGAAAGAACTGTTGAAGAAGTAGGGGTTACGGAGGTGTTTCGTTGATTTCCACCGACGCCTCGCAGAGATGGCTCGTGTGAACTGGCTGAAGTTCACGGTCGGTTTTGGTCGATGCTTTCGGTCTGGACGGAAGCTCATCAAAATTTCGCGAACTGCTTTGCGCGGTTCGTTGTCTGTGGTATGGTTCGAGTCCGCGATGTGCCGCCCAGAAATCGGCGGCACATCGCGTTGCGTTAGCCCAGGTGGCGAAATGGCAGACGCACCAGCTTGAGGGGCTGGCGGGGGCAACCCCATGCAGGTTCAAGTCCTGTCCTGGGCATTTTGGATGAGGCCGTCTCCGGGTTCGGAGACGGCCTTTTTTTGTTTACCGCCCTCCGGGTAGGCTTCGTTTTTCGAAGCGGTCGACGCTCCGGGTGAGACTTCCCCGGTGTCGGTACCCGTTATTCGTGGTTGGACGCGGATGGTGTGGCTTCCTGTCGCTGCGCGACCCGACCACCAGGTGGTCGGGCCACCCATGTTGTTTGCGTTCTCTGTCGTTGGAAGACAGCGATCGTTGGCATGCTTGCCCCGAAGCGGTGCAAGCATGGCACGCTCCATCATCCCCACCTTGCTCGCGGCAACTGGAATCATGCGAACGCACTGAAAAGCAGTGCCGGCCGGTCGCATCGCGAGAGACTGATCGGTAGTCTGTTGGTCTGCCGGTCGCTCGGTGTTTTTCCCGCCCTCCATCCCCGCGAATGTGCATGTCCCAGCCTTACCACATCAACGACACGTCCAAGATTTTTTCGCCCGCTCTGGTGCTGTTCAAAGATCGGCTTGAGGCCAACCTCGATCACCTGATTCAGGTGGCGGGATCGGCGTCTCGGCTGCGGCCGCATTGCAAGACGCACAAGATTCCTCAGGTGACGAAGATCGAGCTCGCCAAGGGAATCACCAAGCACAAGGCGGCGACACTGGCGGAAGTCGAGATGCTCGCCCAGGCGGGGGCGACGGATATCTTCCTGGCGTATAATCTAGTTGGTCCGAACATCGGCCGAACGATTGCCTTCCTGAAGAAGTACCCGCAGGTCCAGTTCAAGGCGACGGGCGATCATCCCAAGCCGCTCGCGGAACTGTCGGCCGCGCTGACTGCGGCGGGACTGTCGATGGAGATCCTCGTCGACATCAACGTCGGCATGAACCGAACCGGGGTCGAGCCGGGGCCTGCCGCTCTGGAACTGTACGAATCGCTCACGCGACTGCCGGGAATTTCACCGGGCGGCCTGCATGTGTACGACGGTCATCAGCAGGCGGCCGACTTCGCGCAGCGGACGGCCGCGATCGATGTGCCGTGGGCCAAGGTGATGGAGCTGGTGGAGGCGATCAAGGCCAAGGGCTGGCCCCTGCCGCGCATCGTCTGCGGGGGAACGGGGTCGTTCCCGGTCTATGCGGCCAAGCCCAACCCGGAGATCGAACTCAGCCCGGGGACCCTCGTCTTCAACGACGTGGGCTACACCCGGATGTTCCCCGATCTCAATTTTCCCCCGGCCACGGTGCTGCTGACGCGCGTGGTGAGTCGTCCTGCTCCGGACCGGATGACGCTGGACCTGGGCAACAAGGCAGTCGCCAGCGATCAGCCGTTCGGTAAGCGACTCGTGATGATTGATCTGCCCGAGGCCGAGCAGGTCGGCCACAACGAAGAGCACCTCGTCCTGAAGACGCCGCTGGCGGCGAACTATGCCCCCGGTGACGAACTGCTGGCGATCCCGGCCCACATCTGCCCGACGACTGCGTGGTACAAGTCGGTCTATGTGATCGAGAATGGGGATGTTGTCGACCAGTGGGACGTGGTCGGTCGCGATCGATTTCTGACGATCTAGTGGCGCTCTGATCTCGTCGACATCGGGGTTTTGCTGTGGCCGAAGCGGGGTCGGGGCGTCGCAAGACGCTTGCCCTGCTGGACAAGCCAGCTGGGGCACCCTGCGCCTCGGGACTGTTCAGGCGAGGAACTTCGGGTGCATTCCGGAGAAATCGTGACCAGCGGGGAGCGCGGTGTCCCTCGCTGACGCTCCGGGTTTCCAGGCACTCACAGCGTCTGGGCGCAAGCGTTTGGAACTCTCACGAGTTCCGCTACCGTCGCTGCGCGACGGCGCGATTTACTCGGCCACGATCAGCCGTGAGTGGTCGGCTCGCACTCCACACACGCCCTCGGAAGGAGAGGCGAGGGTAATGACCCGCTCTCCGCCGTCATCGAATCCAACCACAATCCGCTGCTTCTGCACGGCGAGGATCGTCACCCGGACATCGTCGATCGTGACGACATCACCCGCCTGGAGAGTCAAAACATATTCCATCGTGGTTCGGCTCCGAAGAAACCAGTCCCGCTCCGCGCGACACAACTTCATCGCGTGGGCTGGAAGGTCGGAGTTATAGACAGATTGGACCTTCATTTTCAACGGGCGATTGCCGGAATTCCGGATTCGATTGAAGAGACACCTGCATTGCGCTGTCAGTTGAGACGGAGCGAGCAGACTCCGCTGGTGTTGGTTGGTCGCGGGAAACGTTCGGCCTTCGGGCTCTAACGCTTCCGGCTCCCACCGCCAATCACAATGTCGCCTCAAGGCCGGCGACGGCACCCTCTGTGCGAGTACTCGCTGTCCCATTGGCAGAGCGGTTACGGTTCCGGTGACAGCGCCGCGCCGGGAACATGATCTGGACTGGCGGCGATGGGAGTGTGCGCTGCGGACTGTGTCGGTAACTGGAGAGGAGTCGGGAGTGGTTCGATCTCTCTGCGTTGTGGTTCAGTGCTGGGCCGCGTCTGAGCCATGGCCGCTCGCTGCACCTGGCTTTCCAGTTCCTCGATACGATGGCAAAGGACCGTCTGAATCGTACTGAGACGGTCTTCGCTGCGGATCTTTTCGCCGTGAGTGTCTGTCACGTAAAACACGTCGACCACCTGATCAACGTGCGTGGCGATCTTCGCCCGAGCGACCGACAGGTTCAGCGCGAGCAGCGTTGCCGCAATCCGGTAGAGCAGCCCCGGGCAGTCGTGGGCGAACACGTCGATCACCGTACACTCTTTCGACAGTTCGTTGTCGATCACCACTCGCGTCTGTTCGCGAATCAGGTGTTTGGTGGACATCGCATCGAACCGTCGCCCTCGCGCGAGCAGCGTTTCCACGGTGGCTTCGCCACGGAGCACCGACTTCACAATGGTCGCAATCTGGGCGATCCGTTCGGGAGGGATCTCCCCCGCGAAGTCATCGTCGGTCACCCGGAGGGCGTCGACGACATACCCGTCGGCCGTGGTGCAGATGTCTGCCGTCAAGATTCCCAGACGCTGCGCGGTGAGCGCGCCGGTCACGCGGCTGAAGATTCCCGAACCGACGGTGTCGCGACAGTAGATGCGATACTCGACCGTCCGCGTCTCGCCATCGAACTTGCCTGTGACCAGGACCTCTTCGAGGGCCACACGTTCGAGGACGGCGAGGTCTTCCAGAACCTGTTCGGGATGGGTCGTGGCGAAGTAATGCGCGGGGAACTGCGCCAGTCGCGATTCGATCTGTTCGACCGCGGTGCCGTTGGTCAGATCGGTGCCGAGCGATTGCAGCCAGCGGTCTTTGACGGTGTCGACCGACCTGCGGATCCGTTCGAGCGTTTTGGAGCCGCGCTCTTCACCGCTGAGGGAGTTCATGACGCCATCGTAGAGTTCGGCAATCAGACCGGCTTTCCAGTCGGTCCAGACACCGGGGCCGACCGCGGTCATGTCGGCTGCCGTATGGACATACAGCAGCTTGAGCAGCTCGGGGCTGCCGATTTCCCGGCTGAACGCCGCGATCCCCGCACGGTCGGAGAGGTCGCGCCGGAAGGCGAAGTTCGTCATCAGCAGATGCTTTTGGACGAGAAAGGCGACCGTTTCCCGCGAGCGGGGGGGCAACCGCAGGCGATGTCCGACCGTCTCCGCGATCCGCTTGCCGACTTCGCAATGATCTTCCTCGTACCCTTTGCCGAGGTCGTGCAGCAGCAGGCTTAGGTGCAGCAACTCGCGGTGGCGAATGGAACGATAGGCGACTCCCAGGGGGCCGGGGTCTTTCTCGTACGACTCGGCCGCTTCGACGGCGCGCAGCGTATGCTCGTCAACGGTGAATGAGTGATACTGGTTGAACTGCATCAGGCAGCGGACGTGCGAAACTTCCGGGATGATCTTGTCGAGCACGCCGGTTGAAAACATGGCCCGGAGGATGCGGCCCACCTGACCGGTCTGCCCCAGGATCGAAAGAAACCGCTGGGCTGTTTCGGCGCTCACCTCGCCGAACAGTTTCGGTGCGGCGGAGGTGATCATCTCCATCATCTGGGGATGGACAGAGACCGAGTTCAGGCCCGCCAGCTCGAACAGTTGCGTGACGCGTTCAAGTCGGGAACAGACGGCCGCACGCTCGGAGGGAAGCACATCGATCTCGTCACGGCTGACCAGAAAGCAGTGGTCGCGGCGATGAGACAGGACGAGCCGCTCGAGACGCTTCGGGAGCGACACCGGGGTATGGCGGGCGACGAACCGGCTGGCGATGGAGGCGACGGTCGTCGCATGCCGGAAGTAGCCCTGCATGAACCGTTCGACGCCGCGCTGTCCGCTGGTGTCTTCGAGCCCGTACAGGTGCGCGAGTCGAATCTGCTCGCCGCGGCTGAGGACTTCTTGTGCGCGGCCGCCCGCAAAGTGGAGCTCGACTCGAATGCGGGTGAGGTATTCGTGGGCATCCTGCAATGCCTGGAAATCTTCCCGGGTGAGCGCGCCTTCCATCCGCAGCAGGTCGAGATCGCTTGTGCCGTACCAGGCGAAACCGGCCCAGCGAATCAGGTGGATATCGCGCAGGCCGCCCGTCCCGCGCTTGATATCGGGCTCGAGCTGCTGGGCAACGTTGCCGAACTGTTGTCGTTCAGTGTCGCGAGCTTTGACACAGGCCCGGAAAAACGAGGCCCGGCGGCGACGAACCCAGGTGGCGAAGCGGGTGGTCAGGTTTTCCAGAACGCGAGGGTCGCCCCAGAGCAGTCTGGCTTCGACCAGCGAGGTTGCGAATTGGGGGTCTTCCGCGGCATGCGAGATCGCATTGCTGACGGTGCGGGTCGAATGCCCCAGCTTGATGCCCGCATCCCAGCAATCGCGCACGACCTGGGCGACACAGTCGGCATAGGATTTCGGCGCATCGGTCCGCTGGAGGAACAGCAGGTCGGCATCGGAGTAGGGACAAAGCTCGCCCCGCCCAGAGCCGCCCACGGCGACGATCGCCGTTGACGAACGGAATTGAGCCTGGATTTTTTCCGGTTGCTGCGAGAGGACTTCTTCAAACAAGGCGACGATCAGGGCGTCGCTCATCTCGGAGATCAGCGCGGCGACTTGCAGGCCGGGGGCACCCGAGTTGTAACGATCGAGAGCCTTTTGCCTCAGCTGCGCGAGGCGGGCGCGTTGCCGGGCAATCCGCTCCTGGGGATCGATCGGTATCGGACTGGCCGTCATGCGGGGTTCTCTCGTGCCTTTAGAAGCGGAAGGATCACTCCGGGCAGCGAGGGCGTGCCTGGTCTCCTCTCAACAGCGGATTTTTTTCCGGGCGACACGCATCGCGCGGAGAGCGTGAGGCCGCGCCACTCGTTCACGGTACGTAGCCCCCGACAGAGGGCGCACACGATCTGGACGCCCCTTCCTGAACACCCAAGGGCGGTTGGAAGCGGTCGTCCGTCCGCTAGATGGCTTCCGGGCCGGTTTCTCCGGTGCGAATCCGGATGACATCCGACAGGTCGCTGACGAAAATCTTGCCGTCACCAATCTGTCCGGTCCGGGCCACCTTGATGATCGTGTCGATGACGAGTTTGGCCAGTTTGTCGTCGACCACGAGCTCAAGCTTCACCTTGGGGAGAAAGTCGACCGTGTACTCGGCCCCGCGATACATCTCTTTGTGGCCTTTCTGGCGGCCGAACCCACGCACCTCGGTGACGGTCATCCCCTGGATTCCCGCCTGGCTGAGCGCGTTCTTGGTGTCTTCGAGCTTGTAGTGACGGATGATCGTCTCGATCTTCTTCATGTCGACCTCGGCGGAGTAGAGGCGGTTCAAAACAAACGTCTTTACGGAGGCTACCCAAAGCAGCCCGAACCAGACGCCATTATAGGAGAATCGCCGCGGATGGCTCCATTCCGATTTGGATTCCTGAAATCCAATCGAGTGCGCCCCGCAGAGTCTTTCGTCACCGCTACTGCAGCAGGCTGCGGCGGAGGACGTCCTGAGCCTGGCTGAAGAACGGCTGCCAGGTGATTTCCGGACGGCCGAACTTGAGGCAATCCCGGACCTTGACCAGGGTGTTCCGGGCCATGTGCGGGCAACGGTTGCAGGCACAGGTGGTTCCATCGGAGGCGGAAATTCCCGGCACGGGAATGAACGTATGCCACGGCGCCAACTTCTGCAGCGGGTGGATCATGTTGGCTTCCGTCGCAACGAGGAACGTCGTGGGTTCCGTCAGCCCCGACACGTACTTCCGCATCCGTTCGGTGCCGCCCACGACGTCTGACACATCGAGCACCGATTTGGGGCACTCGGGGTGGGCGATGACGACCGCCTTGGGATTGTTGCGCTTGGCACGGAGCAGGTCTTGAACGCTGAAAATCTCGTGGACCATGCAGGAGCCGGGCCACAGAATCATCGGCCTCCCCGTCACTTCCTGAAGGTAGCGACCCAGGTGCTGGTCTGGGACGAACAGGATTTCCTTGTCCTTCGGAATGCGCTCGATGATCTCCCGCGCATTGCCCGACGTGACGATCCAGTCGACCAGGCTTTTGACGGCCGCTGACGTGTTGATGTAGGCGACGGTGACGAAGTCGTGCCCTTCGGCCCGCAGTTTCTCCTGGAACTTGGCCAAATCCTGGGGCTGGCAACTGTCGGCCAGAGAACAGCCGGCCAACAGGTCGGGGAGGAGGACGCGTTTTTCCGGGCTGAGAATCTTGGCCGACTCGGCCATGAAGTGGACGCCGCTGAAGACGATCGTCGCATTGGTGATCCGGGCCGCATCACGGGCGAGTTTCAGGCTGTCGCCGGTAAAGTCGGCAATGTCCTGGATGTCACCGTCGACATAAAAGTGGGCGAGGATGGCCGCGTCGTGCTGTTTCTTGAGGGCCTGGATTTCGTCCATCACCTGGAGCGGGTCTTCTTCGACCTCGGGGCGGAACGAGAATGCGGCGGACGGGGCAAGGACATCAAGGGCCATGGCGGCGAACTCCTGTACTGGGCGAACCAGTCACTATAACCGGGAGGGGCTGGGCCTCCCAACCGAAAGCGATAACGACCGCTGGGGTGAGGGGGATCAAGGAATTTGGCCACGATTGGCGATTGGGGGGGGCGGGGGCCTCCGGGCGCTGACGCTTCCGGCTCCAAGGGACGGTGGCGTTCGTCTCGAATTCGGTGGGGGCGAGGGGTACAATCGAGGTCGTGTTCGACGATTCACGGAGTTCCTGAAGGATGAGCAAGATGACGGGACGTCTGGTCGCAATTCTGGCGTGTGTGGCGATTCTGGCGTTTCCGGCTTTAGCGAGCGCGGAGCCTCGCGAGGAGGACTATTACCGCCTGGTTCCCTTCGCGATTCCCGAGGAGGTCAACCTCGAAGCGAGTGCGCTGGAACTTCTGCCGGATGGGCGGCTGGCCGTTGGGACGCGGCGGGGCGACATCTACATCGTCTCAAAACCCGATTCGGCGACGGGAACCGAGGTTGTCTTCTCGAAGTTTGCCGGGGGGCTGCACGAGATTCTCGGGTTGGCGTGGCGCGAGGGCTGGCTGTATGTCACCCAGCGACCGGAGATCAGCCGGGTGCGTGATACCGACGCTGACGGGCGGGCGGATGAGTTCGAGACGTTTTGCGACGACTGGGGCATTACGGGCGATTACCACGAGTACACGTTTGGCTCGAAGTTCGACCGGGACGGAAACTTGTGGGTGGTGCTCTGTCTGACCGGGTCGTTCAGTAGCGAGACGCCCTATCGGGGCTGGTGCCTGCGGATCGACCCTACGGGAAAAGTGCTGCCCACCTGCAGCGGCGTTCGGTCTCCCGGGGGCATTGGGACGAACCTGCTGGGCGACATGTTCTACACGGACAATCAGGGGCCGTGGAACGGGAGCTGTGGCCTCAAGCATCTGCGTCCGGGGGCGTTTGTCGGTCATCCCGGGGGGAACAAATGGTACGACCGGGCCGAGCCGTTTTTGGGGGCACGGCCCAAGGACCCCAAGAGCGAGAGTCGACTGCTGGTTGAAGCGGCCCGGATTCCCGAGCTGTATCCGACCGCGGTGTTCTTCCCTTATCCCAAGATGGGGCAGTCTTCGAGCGGGGTCATGGTCGATTCATCGGCGGGCAAATTCGGCCCGTTCGCGGGGCAACTGTTTGTGGGGGAATTGACCCATAGCGCGGTGAATCGCGTGTTTCTGGAGCAGGTGAAGGGGCGTTACCAGGGTGCTTGCTTCCCATTCCGCGCGGGCCTGCAATCGGGGACGCTGTCGCTGCAGATGTCGGGAGAGGGGGCGGTTTATGTTGGGGAAACGAATCGGGGCTGGGGGTCGCGTGGGCCAAAGCCATTCGCTCTGGAGCGGATGGAATGGACCGGCAAGACGCCGTTCGAGATTCACGAGATGCGGGCACGAGCAGATGGCTTTGAATTGACGTTTACCCAACCCGTTGAGCGGGCGACGGTTGAGGCGGTCGGCTCGTACGAGATTCAGACCTACACCTACATCTATCAGGGGGCGTACGGCAGCCCCGAGGTGGACCACACGCATCCAAAAATCGTGTCCGCGAAAGTGGGTGCGGACGGGCGAAGTGTCGTGCTGACTCTCGATGCAATGGCGCTGGGCCATGTCCACGAACTGAAACTACCGGGCGTGAAGTCAGCGGGGGGTGAACCGCTCTTGCACCGGGAGGCGTACTACACCCTGAATGCGGTGCCCTAGGCCGTGAGGAAATCAGTGGGATAGGCTTCCAGAATGTCGAGCTTCCAGCCTTCACGAGAGGAAATGACAGGCTGGAAGCCTATCCCACGGTGATCGCCCTCACGGAGACTGTTTCGCTGCAACCGCCTTGTGTTGAGGGGACTTAAGGTTGGGGGACGGCCTGTGACGTGACGCTAGGGAGGGCCGACTTCGAGGATATTGGCGACGAGATGCTACGGTTACGGCAAAATTGTGCCGCTTTCCGGAGGTGGACGGCGACCGTATACTCTTGTTATGGACGCACACAGCAGCGAGCAGCGATCGGACGGGCGTTTCAGGACGCCGCGCGTGGCTTCTGGCAAACCTCGATCCGAGGAACTCGCCAAGGAGATGCACTTTTGCCCGCATGGCGGGCTGCTCACCACTCCGGGCGTGAGTCTGGCATCTCAGACGTTGCTCCATCGGCGGCTGAATATCGCGGCCTGGGTCCTCGGGTCCGGGTTCACGTTGTTCTACATCTGGCACAACATCGAACCAGTCACGGCGGCGATGTTCGTGCAGCACCCCTGGATGCACGCGCTGCGTCTGGCGCTGATCGGCCTGTTTCTCGGCCTCGGCGCGGTGATGAGCTGGGTGCCTCATCTGTGCTACAAACGGCTGCGGCTGTTTGAGACGGTATTGTTCGGCTCGGCGGCGGCTTTTTTTCTGACCTCCCAGGTGGTCGCGGCGGCTTCGATTCACTCGATGAAGGGTGCGTCGGAACTCGCCGTGTACCTGCCGACGATTGCCATCCCCTGGCTGATCCTCGTGCAGATCTATGGGCTATTTATCCCCAACACCTGGACACGGGCGACGACGGTCATCCCGCTGTTCGCGTTGGGTCCGGCACTGGTGGTGAGCGCGATCGCTGTGTTTTCACCCGCCGCCTACGCGGATCTTGAAAAAACGATGGTGATCTCCGTCATCCTGTGGATGGTGGTCCCCGCCGCCGCGGCAATTTACGGGTCGCACCGAATTGAACTGATGAATCGCGAGATTCACGAAGCCGAACAACTCGGCTCGTACAGCTTGCGCAGGAAGCTCGGGGCGGGCGGCATGGGAGAGGTCTACCTTGCCGAGCATAAACTGCTCAAGCGGCCGGCGGCGATCAAGTTGATCAAGTCGACGCAGGCGACGGACCCGAATGTCGTCGCGCGGTTCGAGAGCGAGGTTCGCACGACCGCCTTGTTGACGCACCCGAACACAGTGGAGATCTACGACTTCGGGGTCACCGCCGATGGGACGTTCTTCTATGTGATGGAGTACCTGCCGGGGATGGACTTGCAGGACCTCGTCGACTGGCATGGAGCGGTGCCTCCGTCGCGGGCGATTTATCTCATCCGTCAGGTCTGCGGGGCGCTGGCCGAGGCGCATGGTCGTTGCGTGATCCATCGCGATATCAAGCCGGGCAACATTTTCGTGGCCGAGCGGGGGGGCGTTTACGACGTGGCGAAATTGCTGGACTTTGGATTGGTCCGGTCGCTCGATGAAGGTCCCGAATCGGTCCGGTTGACGCAGCAGGGTGCGATGGTCGGCTCTCCCGCGTATACGTCGCCTGAAAATGTGACGGGCGAAGGGGAGCCCGATGCGCGGGGCGACATCTATTCGCTGGGGGCGACGCTCTATTTCCTGGTGACTGGACGGCCGGTGTTTGAAGGAGTGCAGCCGATCAAGGTGCTGTTTGCGCACGTCAACGAGCAGCCTATCCCTCCTCGAGAGCTGAACAGTGACATTCCCGCGGACCTGGAAGCGGTGATCTTGCGGTGTCTCGAAAAATCGCCGTCGCGACGGTTTCAGACGGTGAGTGATGTGGAACTCGCGCTGTCGGCCTGTCGGGACGCGACCGCCTGGACGCCTCAACGGGCGGCTGAGTGGTGGAAGAGCTTGACGCCGGGAAGCGAACGGCCCAAGGTGGAGCCGTCGGGGGTTGATCCGCAGGCCACGCTGGTGACGCCCATGGGGGCGGTGACGCCAGCGCAGATGGCTGCCAATGCGTGAGTTGGCGTTCGCGTGTGGTGGGGGCGTGTGCCGTTGTCGGGGGGCTGGGGACGCGTCACCGCTTCCGCTACTGCCGGCTAGCTGAATAGGCCTATGCGAGCGGGAGCGCGACGGGCAGGGCCGATTCGAGGCTGCGGGCGATCGCTTCGGTGAACTCCATGTAGCGGACGCCTGATCCGAAATCGGTGAACTGGACTGGTTCTTCGCCGCGGATGGCGCGGATGAACTCTTCTTCCACTCGCCAGCCGCCACGGGCATCCAGGGGCAGCTCGATGCGGGTCAGTTCTTTTTCGCCCATGCGGCCCGTGAAGACCTGCTCCTCGGCCCCGAAGACGAACTTGATCGTCCCCTTGCGTCCGTACAAGTGAATCTGCTTGCCGGGGCCGTGCAGGATCATGCCGCTGAAGTGATAGACGCCGCGAGCTCCGCCCTCGATTTGTGTGAGCGCCTGGAGCGATTCGGGCACGGTGACGCGGTGTTTGGCATCGCCGGTTGCTGCGGGCCGAACGGGTTCAAAGGTGGCTGACTGGGCAAACACACGCGTGGTGGCAGGAATGTATCGGCAGACCGTCTCGTGCAGGATGCCGAGCGTCAGGACGTTAAAGCCGCTGATGTCGGCGTCCTGCCTCCAGTGGAACGGTTTGCTTTCGTCCCAGAACTGGTTGTCGGCGCCCACGACAACCACCTCGCGCAATTCCCCGAGAAACCCGTCATCGATGAGTCGCTTCACGAAAGAATGATGGACGAGTCCGAAGGGGCTGGGAACGATCTGAGCGACCAGCCCCGGGGCGCTTTGGGAGGCGGCGTGCATCGCCTGGGCTTCGGCAAGATTGCGGGCCATGCGGGCCTCGCAGAGCACGTGCTTGCCGGCGGCGAGGGCGGCGATCGTCACCTCGGCGTGCAGATTGGGCCAGGTGCCAATGCAGACGGCGTCGATGGCCGGGTCGGCCACCAGGGCCTGCCAGGTGGTGTAGACCTTGGGGATATTCAACTCGCGCGCGATTCGCTCGCTCGATTCGGCGCGGCGGTTGACCACGCCGACCAGCTCAACCCCTGGTTGTGCTCGGAAGCCCGGGATATGCCGCACGCGGGTATTGTCGCCAGCCCCTACGAAACCAACTCGAATCGTCTGCATCGCGTCTCTCGTTTCCCATCACAAATACAACAGGCTCTGCCCGCACACCTTGGCGCCGCGGATTGCGAACGTCGCAAGCTGTGAAGTTTATCGGGTCGATCCGCCGATTCCCAACGCGAGGGCAGAGTGGGGCCGGAGTTTCGCCTGATTAAAGCGGGAGATGGTGAGATCAATGAAGTGTGCGAGGCCTGAGCTCAGACGGGTGCTGGCCGCAAAACATGCTTGCCCCGAAGCAGTACAAGCATGGCACAGTTCTGGTCACACGCTGCGTTTGGACGAGTGGTGGTCAGGAGTCAGGCGAATGACGACCTTGCCGAAATGCGCACCCGATTTGAGATAGTGCAGGGCCTGGGGAACGTCGTCGAAGGAAAACACGCGGTCGACAACGGGATGCATGGCCGCCCCGCTGATGGCGGCGTTCATCCGTCGGAACGCCGCCCGCGAGCCGATGAATACGCCCTGGATTGTGACGCCTTTCATCATGGCGGGCAGCGGATTGAAGCTCTGGGCCTCTTGCGAGGCGAGCACGCCAATCAGGGCGATCCGGCCTGCATGTCGCACCGCCCTGGTGGAAACAGGCAGCGTCCCCGCTCCACCGACCTCCACGACCACATCGGCTCCCACCCCTCCGGTCGCCTCCCGGACGAGTCGATCCCAATCGGGATGCGTCCGATAGTTGATGGTGACGTCGGCCCCCAGCGCTCTGGCCCGCGCCAGCTTTTCGTCACTGCTGGAGGTGACGATCGCCACCGCGCCGGCGATCTTTGCAAACTGCAGGGCGAACAGTGAAACGCCCCCGGTCCCCAGAATGAGCACACGCTCACCGGCGCGAAGCGGAACCAGTCCATTGGGTGGATCGAGCAAAGCCGACCAGGCGGTGACTCCGGCACAAGGGAGGCAGGCGGCCTCCTCATCTGTGAGATGCGAGGGAACTGGGACGAGTCCGTCTTCACGAAACACAGCATACTCGGAGAGAACCCCATCGAGGTTTCCCCCCAAACCGGTCCGGGCCGCTTCCGCCGTGAGCGGGCCATCCGACCAGTCTTGCAGAACGGTGCCTGTGACCCGTTCGCCAATGCGGACACTGGTGACCAGCGGTCCTACGGCGACCACCTCGCCCACACCATCTGAACCGGGAACGCGTGGCAGGGCGAGTTTGGGGTGATAGACGCCTTCAATAACCAGCAGGTCGCGGTAATTGAGGGCCACGGCATGGACGCGGACGACGACTTCTCGCGGCCCTGGTTCGGGGACCGGGCGTTCGGAGAGTCGCAACCGGTCGAGACCGAATTCAGGGCCGATCTCATAAGCGCGCATCTGCTGCTCCCCCGGTTAGCGATTCCGACCACCAGATGCGGGTCCCGCTGTCCCTCAGTGATTCGACCGAGGTCCATGGACTGGCGAATCACTGAGGTTGGTTACGAACGGGACTACTTGGCCGCGGCGAGGGCGGCATCGTAGTTGGGCTCGGTGGCGATTTCGGCCACGTATTCAACGTGAGCCAGCTTGCCATCGGGCTTGACGACAAAAATGGCGCGGGCCAGACAGCGATCCAGCGGACCGCCCTTGATCAGGACGCCATAGTCTTCACCAAACTTTGTGCAGCGATGGGCACTCAGTGTTTTGACGTTTTCGACGCCTTCGGCCCCGCACCAGCGCTTCATGCCGAATGGCAGGTCCATGCTCACACACAACACTTCCACATTGGCGAGTGTCTTGACGGCGTCATTGAACAGCTTTGTTTCCTTATGACAGACCGAGGTGTCGAGAGACGGAATCGTGGCGATGATGCGGGTCTTTCCGGCGCTGGCGGCGAAGGTGACATCGCCCAGGTCGGTTCCCTGGAGGGAAAAATCGGGGGCGGCGTCGCCCACCTTGAGAGCCGGACCGGCCAGATCAATCGGGCCACCCTTCAGAGTCACTGCGCCTTTGCGTACGTCGGCCATCGTTTTGCTCCTGACATGTTGAGGTGAATTGTGCATTGG
>JAIXZD010000175.1 GCA_027489895.1 Planctomycetaceae bacterium | reverse complement strand
GTGATCTGGTATCGCTCGCAGACCGCGCCGATCGCGAAAGACCCGGCCAAAGCCCAGGCCCAGTCGAGTCGCTCTCCCTGGGAAGATCAGGACCCGACTGGCCAATACATCACGATCGCGCCACATCACCTGCGGGAAGCGTTCTGGACCAAGATTTCGCGGCCGATTCAGGGGATCATGTACCACGGCTGGTCGAGCCTCGTGCCAACCGATGAACCCTCTGCCTATCGCTTCACCAACAGCCAGACACAGTACGAATTGTCGCGGCTGGTTCACGAAGTGCTGCAGCCTTTGGGACCGACCCTGAAAAAGGTTCCACATGCGCCGCGCGACGTCGCGTTCCTGGAAAGCTTCACCAGCCAGATGTTCGCCCATCGCGGCGCCTACGGCTGGTCGCACACCTGGACCGGGGACTGTTATCTCGCACTGCTGTATGCCCAGTTGCAGCCCGAGGTTCTGTACGAACAGTCGCTCCTGGCGGAAGGGCTTGAGCGGTTCAAGGTGCTCGTGCTGCCTGATTGCGATGTCCTGACGAAACCCGTGGTCGACCGCATTCTGGCGTTCCAGAAGGCGGGGGGGTTGATCGTTGGCGACGAGCGGCTCTGCCCGGCTATCAAAGCGGATATCACCTTGCCCGCCTATGCCCGGGTCAACAAAGCGGCGGACGACAAACAGAAGCTGCTGGAGTGGGCGAGCGAGTTGCGAGCCGCGCTCGATGCCCGTTACACGCGACCGCTCGAATCGTCGGATCCGGAAGTGATCACCGTCCGACGCCGCGCGGGCGAATCGGACTATCTATTCGCCATCAACGATCATCGCGAAGCCGGGGACTATGTCGGGCATCACGGACTGGTCCTCGAACGGGGTCTTCCCGCGCGGACGGTGCTCCGCCTGCAGCGACCTGCGGGCGTGGTGTATGACCTCGTGCAGGGTGGACTCGTCCCGTTCAGCCGAACCGGAACGGCCCTCGAGGTCCCGATTGAACTGTCGCCCTGCGATGGCCGCCTGCTGCTGGTCACCCCCACGCCGATCAGTGAAATCCGGCTGTCGCTGCCCGGAGATGTGAAGCGCGGCCAGGCCGTCAAGGTCCGGGTGGAGGTGGTCGGAGCCGATGGCCAGATCGTCCCCGCCACGCTGCCGCTGGATGTTCAGATCCGCGATGGGGACGGCCGTACGGCGGAGTTTTCCGGGTTTCACGCCGCAGAGAATGGTCAACTGGAACTGAATTTGACCATTGCCCCGAATGACGCCCAGGGAGCGTGGGACCTGCAGATCACCGACCTCGCCAGCCGGTTGCACGCCCGCGGCAGCTTCCGTGTGACGCCCTGATGCTCTGTAGGGTGGGCAGTGCCCACCCTACGATCGCAGGTGCGCCCATTTCAACAGGGCCACGCAGGTGGGGCCGTGGGTGATTTCGCTGGCCAGCACCTTGTCGAGCGCTTGTTCGAATGGCAGGCGGACTGATTCGATGCGTTCGGTGCCTTCGGGAGAGGCCGCCCCGCGCGTTAACCCCCGCGCGGCATACAGATGCGTGGGAGAGATGACCATCGCGGTAAACGGGTCGCACAGGCCCAGGGGAATCAGCTCGTCGGCAATCAGTCCCAACTCTTCCGCGAGTTCGCGCCGGGCGGCCACCTCGGGCGATTCGTCGCCATCGCAGCCGCCGCTCACGCCTTCCAACGTGACACGTCCCACCGCGTAGTGAAACTCGCTGGTGAGGAACACATAACCGTCATCGTCTTCGGCAATCACGCAGACGCCCGGTTTGATCGCCGTGACCGTATGCGTTCCCGGACGACCATCCGGACGGACCACCTGGTCGAGGCGTACTCGAATCCACGGATCGGCGTAGACGACATCGCTCGACGAGATCGTCCACGGGCCATGCCGTCTGGGGAACTGGCTCACGCGGACACTCGTTCCCGAAAAAGGGGGGAGGCTTTGGGTGCGATCGCGTTGGTTGCCCGCAGGAGCGGCGAGCCTCCGGGCGCTGACGCTTCCGGCTCCCAGTGACCAGAACTGGAACCTTAGCAGCGATCACCGCGTCTGGTCGAGCACCGTTCCAACTTCTTCCGAGTTGAGTGGCTCTTCCAGTTGATCGGCCTCCACCCGCATCTGCACGCGCCCCTCGCCCGCGCTCAGGCCCCGCAGGACGACTTCGAACTCCAGATGCTGTCGTCCGTCGAGGCGTGCGACCGGGTCGAACCGGACTCCGCCCGTCACGGCTTTGAAGTCGGTCGGACCACGAGCCGAGATGATCTCGTAGCCACGGGGCGCGAGGATGGTCATTCCCACTCTGGTCGCCGACTCCGTCCCGCGATTGTGAACCTGCGTCTTCAGGTTGATCTGCTCGCCCAAGGACAGTGGCGACGTGAGATCGGACGAGCGAATCGACAGGGCCGCGACGCCGTGCGAGTCATACGCATGGGACGCTTCCACCGACAACGTGCCCCCGTCGACGACCCGGACCTGAGACACCTGTGGCCCCCGACCGGTCGACTGCAACTCAATCTGCACCTGAGCGGTCTGACCGACGTCCAGCCGGTTGATGCGCCAGGTGACCTGGCGAGTTCGCGTGTCGTAACGCCCACCGTCTCCCGCACTGACGAATTCCATGCCAGGAGGCAGCGTTTCGACCAGCGTCAGATTCGTGAACGCCAACTGACCTTCGTTGCGAATCGTGTTGGTGAAGCGACCATTGCGACCAACATACACTTTCTTGGGACCAATCCGATCAAGCGTCACCTGCGGCCCGAGGACTTCGATCGTGGCGGTTGCCGCCTGAACCGGAACCCCATCAGCCGAGACGGTCGCGCGATTCAGCACCATCCCAGGGGCCGCGGCGATCAGATCGAGCTGTACGACGCGGAACTGACCGGCAGGCAGCACACCCATCTCGTATTCAAGCTCACCGCCGGACGCATGCCGCAGTCCTGGCGGCAACACGTTCCGGACAACAACATTCGTTGCATCGACGCGGGCCGGGTTGGTCACGCGAAACGTGAAGGGCACGGCCGTGCCAATCGCGGCGCGCAGCGGTGCCGAAAGTTCCAACTGGAGGGCAGGGCGGGGCGGTTCGACGACACTGGTCGAGGCCGTCACTTCAGCAGCGAAGCTGACCCGGGCAATGCTCCCCACCGTTCCTGCCCGCAGCGGAATGACTCGCACAGAGATGGTCCGTTCTTCGCCCGCACGCACCTGGCCCAACTGCCAGACCAGCGACTTGCCGTTCGTCTGGGCGATCGGTTCCGTTCCGTCAATTCGCACACCGTCGGGAATCGGATCTTCCACGACCACGCCACTCGCGGTGGCTGAGCCGTCATTCCGAATCACGATCTGATAAGTGAGCGGCTGGCCGACAATCGCCGATTCCGGCTGACTGCGTTCGACCGTAAGTTGCGGACGCAGCGAACCTGACCGAAGCAGCGGTACTGGAGAAATCGCATCGCGTGAGGCCGTCACCGCCAGGGGGAGATCATTGATGGAACGGGGCAGAATGATCCGCGGAATCGGGTCACGGCCCCCGGAGATGTCGGCTTCGCGCTCTCCAAACCGCGACGGGTCGGCGCGGTAACGGTCGCCATTCGGCAGTTCGATCGTGACGGCGACTGGCACGGGCACCGGACGCACGGTGGCGGCGGCGTCGATTAGTGGAGTTTCGGGAATGGACGGGGTCAGGCTCGTGGGCGGAGCGGGCGTGGCCGCGCTTGGATCACGATTGGCAAAATTCGCGCTGTCTTCCGAATCCGCGGCGGACACCGGTGCCTGGGCAACCACTTGAGGACTCCGAGGCTGAATCGGAATCAGCTCGGTGTTCACCGGGGACGGCGTTAGTGACGGGGCCAGAGACGGGGCAGGCCGCTCGACAACAGGCTCCAGGTCGATAATCGGTTCGGGGCGAACCGAACGCGGGCTGGCCACAGGAGCAGAACTCCGGGTGGCCATGTCGGCCGGAAGGCGAATCGAGTCTTCATCTTCCTGAATGGTGATCACTGGCTGCGAACGGGCTTCGTCACGCAGCGTCGGTGCAGGCTCTGGCTGCGCCTCCATCACTGGTTCGAGCGGGACCGTCTCGGGGAAATCTCGCTCTGGCAGATCGCGCGGTTCCGGGGACGAGATCTGGATCGGATCTGGTTCCAGTTCGAGAGGAACCGAGGGAGTGGTTGGCTGGGCATTCCGTTCGCTGGCAACGGCAGGCTGATCTGCGGGAATCTCGGGGACGAACGACTCGCCCTCGGGATCGAGCATTGGACGTGGCGACTTACGAGCAAACGGTTCTGTCGGCTCGACCGGTTGCGCGGGCGGGTTGAGATCGGGAGTTTCGATTGACTCGATCGAGGGCTGCGCGGCGGCCAGGGTCGGCGCACGCCGTTCCACGACCGGTGGTTCGAGATTGTCGAGCAAGTCGGTCTCGGGGGGCGGGGACCGACGGACCGGCTCGCGGGGAATGTCCGCCTGAACGATCGGCACACCCACATCGTCAGCGACGGGAAGCGGTCGTCGATCCTTGAGATTGGGAGTTCGATTCCGCATCGGAAGCTCGGAAGGAATCACCGTCGGTTCGATCGGCTCCAGCCCCAGCGTTTCCGCCAGGGACGAATTCCGCGGTGCGGCGGGTGTGGGTGCCAGCTTGCTGTCGGCGGACACCGGTTCGCTGTTGTCGAGGAACCCTTCGGAGCCACCGATGCCGGGCTCCCGCCCTGAATCAGGATGGCCAGAATCGGGATGATTCGGGTCGCGCTCAACGGCCGCCCCATCGGCTGGCGTCTCTCCAGGGACGTTCAGAGCGAGCTGGGGGAACTTGTCCAGCCCGTCTTTTTGCATCACCACAAGGAGGCCAAGACCGATAATTCCGGCCAATGCCGTCAGTTTCCAGACAGCTTGGTGCATGGGAATCCTTTCCCCGTCACGCAGTCCAAACAATGGGTCCGGGCGAAACCGAGCCTGAATGGCCGGGGTGGGGAAGAACTCCAGACCGTCCGCGCACGCTAGCGCGAATTGTCATGGGTCGAACCGCACACCGCACCAATACTCTCGAAGTGACAGAGATCACCGTGAAAGCGGTCGGAACGCGAAAATTTGGCGAGTTTGCGGGACTCGCGCAGAATGGTTCTAGCAGAGTGGTTTTGACGTGGGAAGACGAGATCGCACCGTTCCGCAATTAAGTGGCCGGGTTTCGGTCACGAGGATTTGAGTCTGCATCGGGCCAAACGGTGGAGCCGGATGCGTTAGCGCCCGGAGCGTGAACGATTCCCGCTCGCGGCTAACCCAGGAAGCGAACAAAAGCCACTGCACCCAGCGCGTCAGGCTCCCACGTGCATGGGTCAAACGTTCGACGGGAGCGAACGGGGTTGATCGCCGACGGCCGTTGGGTCACCCTGCGTCGAGCCTCGCTCCGACCAAAAGAGGGTCTGCGGGCAGGCAGTCCTGTGAACCGGGCCGAACCCGGTGGCAACTCAACGTGTGGACCCCAACTCGACTTGGTGAATGAGGCAGAGACAGAATGAGTAGTGAGTATGCCCCGGGCCCGACCGGGAACACGGTCCGCGCTCCGGATGGGAAGATTCTGACCGTGCCCGCAGGTTGGATTCTGCTGCCTCCGGGCGATGCCGCGTTGACGCGACGGGCGAAGGCGGCTGGCGAGCATTGGGTGGTCGTCGAGAAACGGCGGCGAAAACTGTTCTCGCGAGGAGTCTGGACGTCCGCCGCGACCATCGAGCGGATTCGTGCCGACCTGGAAGCCGAGCGCTCGACCGAGCGTTTCGCCCAACGGAAAGTGGCCGCTGCGAAGCGCCGGGAGAAGGTCCAGACGGAGTACGTCGAGACCTTCCACGAGGCCGTGGTGACATTTCTCGGCTTTCATCCGGACTATGCCCAACTGGCCGATCAACTGGCCCAGGCGGTCACCAGCCACGCGACGCCTGTGGGTAGCGGGACGGTCGCGCGGACAGAACGGATTCCAGTGGAGCGTCGCGCGGAGGCAGCCGTGATTGCGTGGCTGCGTCACCAAACCACGGGATACGACGAAATGGCGATCCCCCGGATCAAGGGGAAACGGCGGGAGGTTCGCCGGATGCTGGCCCAAAGGTAGCGTGATCTGCTGTCGAGTTATCGCCAGGGCGCGTCGATCTCCGCGTCTTGCCCCTTGATGATCGCGCTGTCGAAGCCGGTGGTCCCGTCGCCCTGACAGCTCTTCCGAGGCGCAACGTCCCTGAAGCGATACCGCCGAATGCCCGATGACAGAATCTTGGGGCAGTCTCCCGAGGCGTTGGCCTTTGAATGTGTCGCTACCGTTTAGATAAGACGTATTTTTCGTTAATGAGCTGCTTAAGGAGCATCGGTTAGTCCCGACACATGGTATTTCCTAGGCCTAGGCGGATTGCGCAAACACCTCGGGCCGGGTTGTAGCAAGTGAGATGCCATGAAGATCGCGATCAGGACGGGAGGTCTCGCGAGACCTCGCGATCTGCAAAGTCATAAATCGATCAGGATTATTGTCGTTGTTTGCGGGATCTGGCTAAGCGCAACTTCAGGTTGCGGTCGGTCAACTCCGGTGCAACTCGATCCGCTGCCGGTTGACACGGCGGCCAGCCCCAGTGATGAGCCGAGTGCCCCGAACTCCGATGAGGCCGAATCCGCCGCTCCACAAATCAAGGATTCCGGTTCGAAGAAGAGCACTGGGCCGCAGACGAAAGTCGCGCTTCCCCGCGTGTCAATTTCCGCGGACGCACACTGGCTGGCGACGTTGAACGAAGACGGCGTCACCCGCGTGTTTGATGTCACGGCGGGGTTGCTCAAACGCTCGTTCCCCAGTCCGTTTGTCGGGGCCACGGCACTGGGCATCGACAGGGCTGGCGAGTACGTGTTCGTGGGCAATTCTCGAGGGATGGTTCAACAGCTCATCTCTTCGACGACTGACGGTCTCGATGAATTCCAGCGTCGGGATGCGATTGAGAAGGGAGGCCGACCGCTTCTGGGTGGGCACACTGGACCGATTACCCAGGTGTTGCTGTCGGGGAACGAACAATTGCTGGCGACGATCGGCACCGATGGCACGGCGCGGATCTGGTCACGCGATGCGGCTGTGCAATCGACAAAGCCACTGGAGATTGTCGGATCTCCGACGTGTGTCGCCCGGCGCCCCGGGAGCCCCTTGGTTCTGGTCGGAACGGATCGCGGGCTGACGGAGTTGTCGGTCTCCGGTCCGGAGAAAGTTCGAGAGATCGAGATTGAAGGCGGCGTGCTGGGGGTCTCGCCGCTTGCCACCGGTGAAGTCCTCATTCGCGATGCGAAAAACCGGGTGATCGTGCTGGACGCAGAGTTGAAGGTTTCGACCGGAGCCAGCGGAGGGGTCAGTTCCGTGGTCGCCGTACGGTCGACGGCCTCCGGATATTGGGCAGTGCATACCGACGGGACGGTCCGCGAGTTTGGGATGGAAGCGGCGGCGGAATCCCGGACTGCCAGTGACGCGCCGCTGGTAACCGCGGGCCCGCTGACTGGAACACAGTGGCTGGGATTGACGCGTGAAGGTGAACTGGTCCAGTTGTCTGGCGGAGGCCAGCCTGGCACTCCGTTGCCGCGGTCGGCCAATCTGCAGCGACCAACGGCGCTGGCAGTGTCGCATGGAGGGCGGTTCTCCGTCGTCGGCGATTCCCAGGGGGTCGCCAATCTGATTGCCCTGGAGTCCAAAACCGTGGCCGGGCAGGTGACAGTGACTCCGGGAAAACGACTGGACCAGTTGGCGGTCTCTCCCGGGGGTCAATTTCTCGCGGCGACGGCGGACCGGTATCTCTACCTGACGGAATGGCAGGGAGGCTCGCGAACACTCGCCGCCACGGAGCCTGGGCAGCGGCTGTTGTCCACGGGGAAATCGGCAGCTCTCGGGGTGGTCTCGGCCCGTCGCAATGAGCTGTCGCTGGTCGACCTCGACTCTCCCGACAAGGCCGTGCTTCGGTACGAATTGCCGGAAGGGAAGATCGCCATGACCAGCCCGACAGCGCGGGGAGACTGGCTGGTTGCCAGGGATGATGGGCAGGTCGCTCGGCTGAATTCCAAAACCTTCGCGGTGGAAAGTACGGTCCATCCCACGCCAGACCGTCCGGTGGCAATGATGGACACGGGCGACGAGCTGTTCATTGCCGATGCCCGCGGAGCCGTCCGTAGCGTGCTGTGGGAAGAGCCGGAGGTCAAGCGGATCGGGCGTCTGTTTGACGAAGCGAAGAAGGCGGACCTTCAATTGGTCCTTTCGGCGGACGGACAGTTTGCCTCTGGAAAGAGCGACGCGGGAGTGGTCGTCCGTCAGATTGGTGCCAACGGGCGTGAATGGACGTTTCCAATCCGCGGCGAAATCTCGGAACTGTCCATTTCTGGACGCGGGGAAGCGGTGGCATGGCTCGATAGCGCGGGAGTCGCGCACGCCCGCAAGATCGACTCGGAAGCAGTCGAGGCGAACTCCGAACACGAGCTGAAAGTCGTGGGGACGGCGCCCTGGGCTCATGTGGCATTGGGAAACGGCGGCCAGTTTCTGGCGACCGCGGGTCGCGACGGGACCGCCTGGATCTGGCGGGGTGTTCGTGAGGAGCGTCCCATCACGCTGCCGGTGCCGGCGAACGTGGTGCTGGTCGAACAATCTCCGGATGGATCGCAGGTGCTGACGGTCACTGCCGAGGGACAGGTGGCCGTGGGGCGACTCGATGGAGAGAAGCCAGCGCTCTCAAAATCGTATGGTCCGTGCCAGGCCTGCTGGAGCCGCGATGGAAAGGCGATCGTGGTCGCAAGTCGGACGGGCGTCGATTATCTCAACGCCGCGACGGGGGTGTCCGAAGGGCTCGTGCCACTGGCCATTCTCGATCCGAAATGGCTCCGTTCGACCGGGACGGGAAAGCGCTACTGGGTCGGCTCGACGGATGGGGTGGTCCGACAGGTGGACCTGGCGAAGAAAGAACAGATACGAGACTGGCCTCCCGTGCGGGGAGAGATTCGCCAGTTCGACGCGACCTCCACCCGGCTGCTGATCCTCACCGCGACGGAAGCCATTCTCCGGGATGTTGAAGGGGAAACTGCCGATGTGCGGTTGCCCGTGGGACCTGTCATCGACGCGAGTTTCTCGGCCGATGGAAGCCTCCTGGCCGCGCTCACGAAGGCGGGCCAGGTGCAGGTCTGGCAGATTCTGAAAAACGCGCTCTGGAAGGAAGCCGACACGCGAATCGCGGCGCCGCTGGGTCTCCGCCGCAATGCGAAAGATGGCTGGTGGATGGTGATTGGACAAGATGGTCAACTGGCGCTGGTCGATTGGCAGGGCCAGGTACTGGACCGAACGCCTGGCAACCCGGACGACGAGATCGAGACCGCCGGTTCAGCCATTGATGCCGGTGTTGTGGTGGCCACCAAATCCGGCCTGAAATTGTTGCTGCCGAAGTTGCATTCGGTCGCAAGGATGAGCGGCTCCCGGTTTTCGGCGATTTGCGAGGCAGGGCGGTACGTCGCCGCCGTCGACACGGAGCGCGACCTCTGGATTTGGGATGTGCTGGAGCGAAGGCTGGCGCGGGTCGTGCGTAAACTCCCCGCCGAAGTCACGCATTTGTGCGCGTGTGGAACGGAAGCCGTCGCAGTTGGACTGGCGGATGGAACCGCGCAAGTGATCCCGGTCAGCACTTCGGCCAAGGTTGTCACGTGCCGGGCGGAAGACCCGATCGTCGCGTTTGGATGCGATCCCGATGGCGCGGCGGTCGTACGGGCGGGAGCCAGTGGGGACACCAGCGTGTTCGATGCGGCGACTGGTCAGGAACTTGAGAGTATCAACGTCCGCCGGTGGGGTGGCGGAACCAAACCTGCCGCATTCGGACTCGATCTGGCGGCAGGAAGGATTGTTGCCTGCGACGGTTCGGGTGAGGCGGTCGAAATGCGTCTGCAAACACGCCCAATCGCCCGCCAGACGGACCTCGTGCTGGGATTCGGACTTCGCCCGGAAGGCGAAACCCTGGATGTCTACTGGGTCACGGGTCGTGGTCAGCTCTGGCGGTTCGACGCGACGCAGCGACAGGCCCGCCAGATCCCGCTGTCGGAAGACCGGGCACTCTCCGTTCGTTCCGATGGCGAGGTCGTCCTTACGTCCGACAAGGCCGGGGTTCTCAAACTCATCGAACCGGGGACGATGAAGGTGCTGGCTCGCCGCGAACTGGGGAACGTCAAATCCGCAAGGTTTTCGGAAGACGGCAGTCACTGCGCCTGTGAACTCGAAGACGGCGCGATTGAAGTGCTGTCGACGAACAATCTGGCGACGAAGCGCAGACAGGTTCCCTCGCGACCACTCACGGGGTATGGCCTGGTTTCGGACCCCCTGATGCTCGTGATGGGATTGATCGATGGTTCGATCGAGATCGTCGATTTTCGCGATGTCCGGCAGAATGTCTCGCGCCAATGGGAAGAGATTGCCACGGCGATCGGGTTCTCCGAAGACAATGAACGGTTGTACGCCGCGCTCGCCGACCACTCGATCCGCGGCTGGAACATTCGGACCGGTGAGGAAGCGCTGCGATTGGAGACGAAAGCCGCCCGCAGCATCGAGCAACTGCTGCCAACCCCAACGGGACTTGTCGCGCTGGCGTCGCGGCAATTGTTTGTCTGGCAGTCTCTGGACCAGAAAGAACCACTGGTGATCCGGCTCGCCAATGCGGCCACGTGGATGGCGGCTACCACCGATGCCACGCGTCTGGTCGTGGGAGGTGCGGCGGACGAGGCCGAGGTCTTCGATCTTTTGACCGGAAAAACCATCGCCACGGTTCTGCTCCCGGAGCGCGACTCTCTGTGCGGATCCTGGCGGGATGGCAATCGGTTTTCGGTGCTGTTCAAGTCGGGACAGGTGGTGGACCGTGGCGTGCCCGTCCGGTCGATGTTCGGGACGAAACTGATCAAACCAGTTTCCGCCGACATTGCGGTTGCACCCGGGATTGTGGCGGTGGGGACGGAACATGAGGCGAGTTGGTTCTCGATTGCTGGCCAGCCCATGGGGCGTGCCGAAGTGGGGACAGGCCGGTTACGGCATGTCACACTGTCGCCCGACGGGCGGTACCTCGCCATGCTCATTGTGGGCACTGAACCGGAGAAGGGACGGCTGCACCTCATCAACACGGCCGATGGCGTCGAACTGGGGCGGGTCGAACTGCCCGGGATTCCCGTCAATGTCCTGTTTCACGAGGACGGAAAGCGCTGTTTGGTCGGCCTGGAAACCGGGGCGATCGCTGCCGTCGATCTCCTGGCCGCCCGTATTGACGAATTGCTCGCAGTCTCCGAGGGCGCTGTGCATGTCAGTGCGGTCGAGGAAAACAGTCTGCTCTGGGTTTCCAAAACGGGTCGGGCCGACGTGGCCGGCCTGACGTGCGCCGGTGTCATTTCGGGAGAAGATGCCCAACCGCTGTCGCTCGACTTCTGCCTCAACGATACCGCGGCCGTGGTCGGCATGTCGGACGGCCGCGTGGTGGTCTGGTCGGTCGCGAATCGCCGCCAGATCGCTTCGAGTCAATTGCACAAAGGCCCGGTGGAAGTGGTCCGCGCGCACAAGACATCGCCGCTGGTGGCGACCGGAGGCCGCGACGGCGAGATTCGATTCTGGCCTCTGGAGCAGCTGTTTGCGGGCGGAATACCCGGCAAACCGTCGATCGTTTGCAAGCACGGTACAGCGGTTCGAGATATCCGACTGGATCCGTCCGCGGCGCGGGCTCTGTCGTGCGGGACCGATGGCACGATCAAGGTCTGGGACCTGGCGATGGGGAAGGAGACCCGCCGGATCGGCGGCAAAGGAAGTCCGATTCTGCAGTTCGCGATCGGCCCCGAGGCCAATCATCTGGTCGGGGTCGGTGAGGACAGTTATGCCCGGGTCTGGGACTACGTCGCACCGCCAACGGGCAAAGACGACGAACAGGTTCGCGAGCTGCCGATTCACGCCAACCGTGAAGAGTTGATTGCGCGGATGTCCGGAGGCCAGAAGGCAGACCTCTCGGCCGACTTGACCGCGCAACTGGCGCTGCTGGAACAGGAGCATCGCGACTCGGTCCAGCGCGACCGCGCGTCGGCCACCTCCCTGCTCTCGGCCGGAACATCCGCCCAGCCGTCCGACGCGGGGCTTACCGTTCGAAGACAGAGGCTCGAATCCGAACTGCGAACAGCAGTCAACGGCGAACGCAAACAGGAGATGCGGCGCGAGATCGTCCGCCTTCGAAAAGAAGAAGAGCTGACGGAAGCCGTCACGGTCGCCAAGTCGGAACCCGAAAAGGCGCGTGCCAAAAAAACGCTGGAAGAGTTCAAGAAAGCGGCGACGGCTCCGGAGGAGTCCGTACGCAAGATTCTGAGCGAAACAGTGGCCGAACAATCGATCAAGGCCCTGAACGACCGAAATGAAGCACTCGCCAGCGACCTGCGGCCCAAGCTCTGGCCGGCGGTTGAATACGATCCGCAGACAGGAAAACCAACGCACCTCGTCGCGGAGGTTCGGTCCCAGTTCCGGTTCGGGATCAAAGAGCGGTCGGCGGTGGTGCTGAATGTCGCGGACGATGCGGTGTTTGCGGCGGCGGGACGGGAATCGGTCCAGATCACCCTGCCCGAAGGCGGCCGTGAAACGGTTCCTGCGGTCATTCAGGCCTGGGACGTGCCCACCAAGACGGTCTTGCGCACCTGGCCCGATGTCCTTGGAATCAGTCTGCGGAGCCTGTCACTCTCGGCCTCTCAAGACGTCATTTTTTCCAGTCCGGACGTGCGTTTGTTCGACCTGATCAACGGGTCGCTGCAGCCGGTTCAGGATGCTTCGGCTGTGGCGATATCACCCCAGTCGCAGTTCCTGGCGGTGGGGGCACGGGGGCGGCCACTCGAAACGGTCGAAGTCCTCAAGCTGCTTTCCGGACGACGACTGGAGGAATCGACCACCGCTCGCAGCGACTATGAAGGCTGGGCGCTGGCCTTGGCGTGGTGTGCCGAGGGGCAGACCCTCGTGGCGTCATTCCGGGACCGTCTTCGCAACCGACTCGCGCTGATCGATCCTGACAAGCCCACGAGGTCCTACCTGATTGAAGAACGCGCCTTTGAGATTCCATGGACTAAAGAGGGCGAGAACGACGGACTGGGTTACGAGGCGGTGTTTCCCTCGCCCGGAAATGAGTATCTGATTGCGACCGGGCGCACAGGCCAGACCGAGTACAGTTGGACGGTCTATCGACTGTCCGAGATGGTCAAAATGGGGGACACTCGTCCGGAGAAGCCACTGCGGCAGACATCGCGGCTACGGCCGTTCGTCGATACGTCGCTCCCCCGCCCCGCATTCTTCGTCGGTGGCCTGTCGGGGAAACGGCAGACGCTGATCATTGACCAGGGCACAACGATCTCCGCAGTGCGAATGGCCGACCAGGCCGTCGCCGACTTTGATCTTCAGAGGGTGATCGGGGGTCAGTTCGTCACGTCGTTCTCTGCCGATGGCCGCTGGCTTGCGGTGGGAGACGATGCCGGCCGGGTGTTTGTGCTCGACCTCGTCAAACTGCTTTCGGGGGATTCTTCGCTACCCAACTTCCAGGCCCATTCCGCACCGGTGGTGGGCTTGTCGTTCTCGCCTTCGTCGCGCGTGCTGATCACCGCGGCGGAAGACAACTCGATTCGCGTCTGGTCCCTCGGGGGGCTGAACTTTGAGTCCGCCCAGAGCGTGCTCGACCGTCTCGAGCAAGACACGAAAAAAGGGGCCAAGAAGGCTTCGCCGAAAAAAGTCGCCCCGCTGCCAACCCCTGCCCCCCTGACAAACCCAGCGCCCCAGTCGAAGCCAGCCCCCGCCAAATAGCCGTTGCCGCGCGGCCCCTGTCCTTTTCCCGCGTTCGATTCCGTTCCTGCGAGCAGCTTCCGTCCGAGATCGGCCGGCGAATGCCATCCCCACCGAATGACACTTTCCGCCAATGAACTGATCGATCAGCTCAGCCGCTATGGGCTGATCAATCGCCTGTCCCAGGGCAACGCCCTGAATTCTCTGGACGTGGACCAGGCCTCGGACAGCGAGATCGTCGTCTCGCGTCTTGTGGACCGAGGGCATTTGACCCAGTTTCAGGCCCGCGTCATCCGGGCCGGACAGATCCCCAATCTGCTGGTCGACCAGTACGTCATCCTCGACAAACTGGGGGAAGGGGGGATGGGCGTCGTCTTCAAGGCGCGGCACAAGCTGATGGACCGCCTGGTCGCGATCAAGTTGCTGACCCCGCAGCTCTCCAAACGTCCCGAACTGGGACGGCGATTCCATCGCGAAATTCGCATGCAGTCGAAACTGTCGCACCCGTCCATCGTGACGGCCTTCGATGCCGGTGAAGTTCGCGGCTGTTTGTATCTGGCGATGGAGTATGTCGAAGGCAACAACCTGTCAGCCCTGGTCCGCGAGCAGGGTCCGATGCTGGTGCCCCGCGCTCTGGAACTGATCGAGCAGGCGGCCGAAGGGCTGGCGTTCGCGCATCGTCTGAGCGTCATCCACCGCGACATCAAACCTCAGAACCTGATTGTCGATTCGTTCGGACGATTGAAGATTCTCGACTTCGGGCTGGCCCGCCTCCATCTCCCCTGGGAGTCGGACAGCGACCCGGCGGGCCTCGCCGAAACATTGCCTGACAGCGCGCCAACTCCACCCCTGCCCGAACAGGCCGTTTCCGAGCTGACCATGGCCGGGCAGATCATGGGAACGGTCGACTACATGGCTCCCGAGCAGGTGCTCGACAGCCGATCGGTTGATACGCGCTGCGACATCTACAGTCTGGGCTGTACGCTGCATTTTTTGCTGACGGGGAAAGTCGTGTTCCCCGGCAAGTCCGCCATCGAGAAGGTCATCGCCCATCGCGAGCATCCCATCCCCTCGCTGGCGCCGGTTCTCCAGGGTGTTTCGAAGGAGTTGCGACAGCGGCTGGAAGCCGTGTTCGTTCGGATGGTCGCCAAGGAGCGCTCCGATCGATTCAGCACGACCGATGAACTGGTCAACGCGTTGTCTCAACTCCGAGTCCAGTTAAACTCTGACCTCGATTCGAGAAAGTCGGCAGCGACCGCTGTCCAGGCCGGTGCGGCGCTTGGAAACGCTGCCGCTTCGCCCTCAAAACAGAACCAGCCTGGCCAAACCCCGCGCGACCAGGGACAACGATTTTCGGGGCGTGATCGGACGCCCCAAAGGGCGGAGTCTCGTGGCCTGCGGGCCGGAGAATCGGGCCGGCCGCACCGTGTGTCCTCAGAGGCTGATCCCGCGTCCGACGACGCGCCTCCCACAGATCGTCGTCCGAATGCCACTCCGGCTGCCCTTCGTACGGTAGGTCCACCGTCTGGTGAAGGTCGAGGAACCGCCGCCCGGCCCAGGCCTCGGCTTCCAGCGGATTCGTCTGACACAGAGTTAACCACCATCTCCGGTGAAGAGTCTGATGCCGGCGAGGCCGCCGAGCCAGAGGTTCCGTCGGTCTGGTCGCGGACTTCCGTCCGGTCGGGTCTGGCTGTTGGTGTGGCCTGCATCGCCTTCGTCGGCTGGACGGTCTGGAACCGCGGTGGTGATGATTCGGCGCTCGTGATCGAATCCGATCAGAGCCTGACCCCGGAGACCGACCGGCCCGCTCTGCCCGCACAGCCCGGCGACGAAACCGCTCCTGCGCCCAAGAGCGGTAACCTGAAACGGAAGTTCAAACTGTAGCGTGCATTGTTCAGCCTAAGTCTTCGGGTGACCCGGCTTGGTGTGCGAGAGGTGCTCGACATGGGGCGGAAGTTTTTGTTGACCACAAAGGCACCAAGGGCACCAAGGAAAGGCAGAACAAGACTGATTTGATAGGCTTCCCGTGGGGCAAGGGAAGATAACGAGCAGACTGAACAGGCGAGCCACCGAGTTTGAAGATCAATCCGTTGCCCGACCAAAAGTCACGCCCTCGACTCTTGGTCCAGCACCCTGGTCCGCGATTCGAGCTGGTTGAGCAGGTCGCGAATCACCGCCTCGGCCTCGCTCCGTTCTTCAAGCCAGCGTTCCCGCAGGGCCCTGGCCTCCAGTTCCCGCTGCTCGATCTCGGTACGCTGTTGCTCCAGCAACTGCTCACGCCGGGCGACGAGCCGCTCCTGCTCGACACCCCAGGCCGCCAGTCCGTCGCGGTCGGAATCGAGTTCCTGCCGCTGCTGCAACAGGCGCTGCTGGGCCTGATCGATTTCGAGCCGGTGCTGAATCAGGGCATCGCGGGTGTGACGGTAGTACTCCGCCAGCACCCCGCGGGCCTCTTCCACGCGAGCCTTGGCCACCTCGGGTCCAGACGCGTTCGCCAACCGGCCATACGCCTCTTCCACGGCCACCCGCATCTCCAGCGTCTTCCGGTTGGTCTCTTCCAGTTCGGCCCGCAACTGATCGAGCCGGTTCCGCCTGGCATCGAGCGTTTCCGCGTGGATCGCCAGCAAGTCCTGCTGACGGCGCAGGTCAGCCCGCTGCACATCCCGCTCCCGCTCGAACCGTTCACGGTCCCGTTCGAGCTGTTCCCGATCGGACGCAATGCCCGATTCCAGAGCGCGTCGCGACTTGAGGAACAGATCCTGCTCGCGGGCGAGAGAGGCTTCGCGTTCATCCAGCAGCCGATGCCGCTCGTCCATCTGATTCCGCAGACGACGGACCTGCGCTTGCTGCTCTTCCAGCCAGACCCGGGCCGTCTGCTGTTCCCAGCGAAACTCCGTTTGCTGTTGCTCGTGTTCTTCCCGAGTTCGATCGAGATGTTCCTGCTGAAACCTCAGACGGTTCTCCAGCAGGACTCGTTCCTGGCGAAACTCGCCCTCCAGATGCTCCCGGTCGAGTCGCAGCGACTCGCGGGCCGCCAGCAGTTCGGTCGCCGCCTGTCGCCGATCGGACTCGGCCTCCTGGCGGAGAGCGTCCACTTCCGCCAGCAGGCGATCGCGCTCTGCCTCGTTGGCGGCACGATACTCCTCACGTTCCGCATCGAGTTCGGAGCGTGCCACCTGCTGATGGATTCGCCACGCGGCTTGCGCGTCTGCGAGGTCCTGATTGCCGCGGGCCAGTTCCTGGATAGCGATCTGTTGCTGCTGCTCAGCCGAGGCGAGGTCCGCGGCCCGCGACAGCAGTTCTGACTCGCGAGTCTCCAGCAGACGCAGGCAGGCCGACCGCTCGTCCTCAAATTCCGCCTGCAACAGACGCGTCGCCCGCGTCTGTTGATCGAGCGAGGCCAACTGCTGGTGCAGCCGCTGCTCGCGACGGCTCAGATCGCTCGCCTGCCGCTGCAGTCTCGTAGAGATCTGCTGGACCTGCTCCAGCATCTCTTCCGGCGACAGAGGCTCCGAAGACAAAGCAGAGTTAGCGAGCGGAGATTCCGGGAGGGACACCCGCGAACCGGCCTCGTCACCAGACTGACGAGCCTCGGTTTCTGAAGCATGACCGGAGTCAATCCTCACGGAGCGGCCGTGGGAAAGCGCAATGGATTCAGAAAGCGTCTCGACAGAATCGGCATGGGGCGCGACGCGACTGGCCGCTGCGGTGCGTGGCCGCGCAGCCTGTTCGTCGCTGTACTCCTGCCGAGAGTCCATCCGAGGGAGTCCTTTCCCTGGCCGGTCACTGACAATCTAAAACCACTGGGTGAGCCAGCGTGTCTGGCAAAGGCCCTGCCATGGCACGAGTTCACACCGAAATCCCTCGCGGTGCCCCGTTCCATTCCTGTTTCAAACCGATCCACACCGGCCACGCCTCAGTCCACGCAGGGACCGAAGTTAGCCGAGGTGTGGGGGTTAAGACAGGGCGGTGTCGAGGGCGGCCACCAGCTTCTGACGGTTCACCACTCCGACAAACTTATCAACAACCTGCCCGCCCTTGAAGACGAGGACGGTCGGAATCGCGCTAATCCGAAAGGATGTCGCCGTCTGCGGCGAGTCGTCGGTGTTCAGTTTTCCGACCTTGACCCGGCCCTCGTACTCGCCGGCAATTTGCTCGATCGTCGGCGCGATCATCTTGCAGGGACCACACCACGGGGCCCAGAAGTCGACCAGCACGGGCGTTTGGGATTCGACCACATCCGCCTGAAAATTCTGATCCGTAAACGTCGCCACACTGCCGGCCATTTGGGTGTTCCTCTGCTTGAAATGGAACGCGGGCCTCTCTGGGGCCGCGATTTTCCATTTCGAGTGCCTGTCTCAAAGTCCATTTTCTGCTGTCGTCGGGCCGCCTGCCTGACGCTGCGGAATCCTAAAGTGACGCCGCCGGAGTGTCAACCGGCATCAACGCGACTCGATTTCCATAACGTCAATCTGGCGAACGAGAAACGGCCGTTTCCCGGAAACGCGTCATGAACCGGGAACAGAGGTGGACACCCGCGCGACTCGCCAGCCTGCAAATCAACACACACCCCAGTCTCGGACGGTTAGCTGTCAGGTAGCTGAAGCCGTGAGGCCTCCCCCGCTCACCGAACCGCGCCGTTGCTTATGGCCACGGTCCACCGTGCCGGTGGAGACGGACGATGCAGCCAAACACGCCACGCAATCTGTCCTGACCTGTTAGACTCTAGGACAAGTCGGGTGGCCTGACGGCGCGGACCGTCACCAACGGTCGCTGCCAATGGCTTTGTTTGATCCGTTGTGATTGTCCATCCGGGGACATTACCGGGAGATGACCGAGGGGATCATGTCAGGCTTCTGCCGCAATCTTGTCCTGTTTTTGCTCGACCGGACTTGGGCCGCGCCGATGAAGACTCTTCGGTTCGGTCAACAGGCGCTCGCTCACACGGTTGTCGCTCCGGCTCTGTGCGCCATCGCTCTGAGCCTGGCCGGGCACGTCAGTTCAACGCACGCAGTTCAACCGCCCTCACCCGCCGCCACCGCGGAGAGCCCGGCAGAGGCCACGGCCCAGCCGCCCGTCGACCCAATGCCGCCCGAGGTGGCTAACCCGGCCGCCATTCCTGTTGCCCCCACCCCCGAAGGGGATTTCCCCCCAGAGTCCCTGGCAGCGGTCGAAGACTTCACCGGCCTCGATCGGCCAGGAGAGCGGGACGTCTACTACGGCCTGCTCAACCTGGCGGGGCAAGTTCCCCTGTCCGTCCAGCGGGCCCGTGCGAAAGCGGTTGCGACCGCCGGCGAAGCCGCGTTTCGAGCCGACCCGAAACAGAAGGGGCGACCCTACAGCCAGTTTGCCGATCTGGTGCTCTCACCGGGCCGGTATCGGGGCAAACCGGTCACCATGGAAGGTTACATCCAAAAGCTCGATCGGATGGATGCGGGCGAAAATGAGTACGGCCTGACCGACCTGTATCAGTCCTATCTGTTCACGCCGGAATCGAAGGGGAACCCCGTGGTCGTCGTAACCCGGGAGGTTGCGCCGGGCCTCCCCCGCCCCACCAAGGGAAATGCGACGAACTACATCCGGGTGACGGGCTACTTCTACAAGATCTGGCGATACGACGCCGAGCGGGGTGGGTGGGCGGCCCCCCTGCTCATCGCCAATCGTCTGGAGTACCG
>JAIXZD010000162.1 GCA_027489895.1 Planctomycetaceae bacterium | reverse complement strand
GTATCAAAGGCCTGCTGCTGAAAGCGGTCCAGCCCCTGCATCTGCCCGGTCGCGTCGATTTCGCGACGCAGTCGATCCACCTGCCCGAGGAGCAGCCTGCGGTCGTCGAAGCGGTCGCGGGGGAGGGCCAACTGCATATCGTTTTGCAGGTCGCCCCCGGCCCCGGGAACGAACGGTGCCAGCGCCATTCCGAAGGGCCCCGTCGCGGTGAACCGGCCAAACGACGTTTGTTCCGGCCCCGCCATGGGGTCCACCGCCCGAGGAAAGAGCGCCACGTTGAGCGGCATCCCGTTTGTCGGATGATTCGTCCCCGCCATCCGGGCGTAGAGCGACCCGACATTCGCCTGTCCGGAGTCGCGGCCGACGATCGGCTTGATGTCGTGATTGCCATCACCGGTGGCGAACGAGCGCACGACGCTGAAGAGGTTCGCCCGTGTCGCCAGTTGCGGCAGCGTGCCGCCAAACGTCACTCCGGGGAGCGCTGTCTGCACCTCTCCCGTCGCACTGCGGATGCCGGCCGGTGCGGTCATTTTCGGATCGAACGTTTCGATCTGACTGGGGCCACCGTGCAGGAAGACGAAAATGACCGACTTGCCCTTGAGGATGGGGCTGGTCGGGGCCGTCGCCGCCTGTTGCGCCAGCAGGTGCGAAAGCGCACAGCCGCCCAGCCCGAGCGAGCCCACGCGCAAGAAGGCACGCCGCGTGGAGCGATATCGCGGATCAAAGAACGAGAGCATGAGCGCAATGACTTCCGTTCGGGAACGCTGCGGGCGACAACGCCCAAATAAGATGTTATCGCATCAATGTGTCTCGATGCAATTGGATTGCCGCCCTCTGGCGGGACAATTGCGACACGCCATGTTTCCGGCAGCTCGTTTTTAGATCAGACTGTCACCATTTGTTCCGTTCGACTTCAGGACTTGGTAATCCGGCTCGGGGCATTCGCGGTGATCCGTCGGGAAGAAAATCGCACTTCGGGGCCCTGCCACGATGATCAAGACTGCGGCTTTCGTCGGTTTTGCATCGCGGGTGAATTCGCTCGCCGTTCTCCGTTTTCCCTCGCCTCACCCATCCGAACGGGTAGGATATTGGGGTTCGTTGATTCGAGTGTCTCGTTCCGGGAAGGAATCATCGACTGCGGATTTTCTCCCCTTTCGGCGCCGGGACGGGTGTGTGTATGCGACGGTTGTTCTGGGTAGCAGTGTGGGCGGTGGTGGTGCCGGGCTTGGTGCCGCCCGCTGTCGTGCTCGCGGACGACGACGCGGGGATTCAGTTCTTCGAACAGAAGATCCGCCCGGTGCTGGTGCAGCACTGCCAGAGTTGTCACTCGGTTCAGGCGCGTGAGTCGAAGAAGCTGCAAGGCGGCCTGTTTCTGGATAGCGCTGCCGGGATCGCGGCGGGCGGGGATTCGGGGGCGACGCTGGTGAAGGGGAAGTCCGCGGAGAGCCTCTTGATGGAGGCCCTGCGGTTCGAAGGATTGGAGATGCCGCCGGCTGGGAAACTGCCGGATGACGTCATCGCCGACTTTGCCAAATGGATCGACATGGGTGCGCCTGACCCGCGCGCGGGAGAGGCGCCGTCGAAGGTGAAGCGGGAGATCAATATTGAAGAGGGGAAGAACTGGTGGTCGTTCCGACCGCTCGCTGCGGTTACCCCTCCTGATGCCGCGAAGCCCATCGACAGTTTTGTGCGTCAGGCCCAGGAGAAGGCCGGCGTCACCCCCGCCAAACCCACGATCAAGGAAAAGCTCATCCGGCGGGCTTACTTCGATCTCGTTGGTCTGCCACCGACTCCCGAACAGGTGGCAGCGTTCGTCGCGGATGAGTCGCCCAACGCCTTCGACAAGGTCGTCGACGAGCTGCTGGCCAGTCCTGCTTACGGCGAACGCTGGGGGCGGCACTGGCTGGATACCGCGCGGTTCGCGGAGAGCGGGGGGTACGAGTTCGATGGTTTCCGTCCTGGGGCCTACCACTATCGCGACTGGGTGATCAAAGCGCTCAACGCCGATATGCCGTTTGATGAGTTTGTTCGTCTGCAACTGGCGGGGGATGTCTTGCATCCCGAAAACCTCGAAGCGGCAGCAGCCACGGGGTTTCTTGTGGCGGGACCGTATCCCGGCCAGATCACCGCCAAGACGGTCGAGCGGATCCGGTATGACCAGATCGACGACATGCTGATGACCGTGGGCGGTTCGATGCTCGGTCTGACGCTCGGCTGTGTGCGCTGTCACGAGCACAAGTACGACCCGTTCCCGCATCAGGATTACTACGCACTGGCGGCCTCTCTCGCGAAGACGGTTCACGGTCCGCGGACCATGGATGTCGATCCCGACGCCACCGATCGCGCCCTCGCAAAGCACGAGGCCGATCACGCGCCGTTTGTGGCCGCACTGGACGCGTTCGCGAAGAACGACCTCCCCGCCCGCTACACCGCCTGGCGCGACAACGAACTGCCCAAGCAACCCGAAGCGTCACGATGGCAGACGCTTGAACCGGTCTCGTGGCAGGCGGAGCGGTCGTACCTGAAGTCGCTCCCCGGAGGGTTGCTCGTCCACGATGGGATGCTCGTTCCGGGGATGAGCGTGCGGCAGCGCGGACAGCGGCGCATCGTCGCGAACGAGGAAACATATCGGCTGACGTTCCATTCGCATCAGCAGAACCTGCAAGCGCTGCGGCTCGATGCGTTCGCTGACAAGTCGCTGCCCGCGCGCGGGCCGGGGCTTAACGAGGACGGCAGCTTCCAGTTGGGTGAGATCACGGTCACCGCGAAACCGCTCGACCCGGCGGCCACGGACGCCCCCGTCACAATCAAGCTCAAGGCGGTTTCCGCGGCGTTCGAAGACGACAAACAGCCGATCGCGCAGGCGGTCGATGGCAACGCAGGAACGGCGTGGGTCGTGCGGACCACGGCGAAAAAGGACAACGGGGCGATCTTCGAGTTCGAGGCCCCCGCGCCCGCGTTTGCCAGCGGGACGGAGTTCGTCGTCGAACTGAAGTTCCGCGATCTGGGTCTGGGGCGGTTTCGCCTCTCGGCCAGCACCGAAGCGAATCCCGCGAGCTGGGCGGGCGATGTGACACCCCAGCACACGAACGAACTGCGGGCCATCGCGACTCGCCATGGGAAGGAGTTTCCCGAATCGGTTCGAATCTCGACCGCGCGCTGGTTCGCGAAGTTCGACGCCGACACAGCCAAGCTGTTCGAGGCCGAGCGGGCTCATGCAGCGGCAATCCCCCGTCCCCATCTGACGGAGGTCTACACGACCGTCGCCGGGGGGCAGGACGTGTTCTTCCTGAAGCGCGGCGAAGTCGACAACAAGGATGGCAAAGCGGAACCGGGGTACCTCAAGGTGCTGTGGCGCGGCGATGCGCCCACACCCACCCCGACTGTCGATCCGCGCGTTTCCCTTGCGACCTGGATGACCGATGTTGATCGCGGGGCCGGGCCGCTCCTGGCCCGCGTCATCGCGAACCGACTCTGGCAGCATCACTTCGGCCAGGG
>JAIXZD010000064.1 GCA_027489895.1 Planctomycetaceae bacterium | reverse complement strand
GGGGAATGCAGAGGGGGCCGCGGGGGGGGGGATTTGTGTAACCACCAAGGCACGAAGGCACCAAGGGGGTGGACTGAGTTGGGGGGCGCGCTGGGGAGGCTCGTTGACACGAAGACGCGAAGACACGAAGGAAAGGCAGGTTGAAGGGCGGGGGGTGTTGGCGGCGCGGGAGGGACCTGCGGAGGTCTTTGGGGTTTGTTTTTTGGGGAGGGATTTTGGGGAGGCGGTTGTGTTGGGGAGGGTGGGGGCCGCTGTGCGGGGGAAGCCTCACGGCTTCCGCTACCTTTCTTGGGGCGGGGAGGTGGCGATGGGATGGGGCGCATGACAGGCGGGGGGCGAGCGTCTACTCTGTAGGCGCTTGGTGCTGCGGGCTGGTTGGCTGGTGGGTGGCAGGCTGGGTGGAGTCGGGTCTGGTGGGTTGGGTGTTTCCGCTTGGGAGAGTGAGCGATGGCGGTCAAGGTTGCGAAGATTGAGCATGCGGGGATTGCCCGGCTCGCCGTGGTGGAAGAGAGCGGATTCCGGTTGCTGACGTCGACCTCGGAGTGTCGGACGCTGACCGATCTGCTCCATGCGGATGACCCGGTTGATATGGCTCGGGGGCTGGCGCACAAGCAGCCTGTGGTTGCGTTTGGGGATGCCAAGCCGCTGGCACCGATCGATGACCAGGAGGTGTGGGCGGCTGGGGTGACATACAAGCGGAGCCAGATCGCGCGGATGGAAGAGTCGGAAACGGGTGCGTCGCACTATGACCGGGTCTACACGGCGGCGCGGCCAGAGCTGTTTTTCAAGGCGACGCCGCACCGGGTCGTGGGGCCGGACGCGCCGATCCGGATTCGGACCGATACGAAGTGGTCGGTCCCGGAGCCGGAGTTGACGCTGGTGCTGACCGACGGGATGGACCTGGTGGGCTACACCATCGGCAACGACATGAGCGCCCGCGATATCGAGGGGGAGAACCCGCTCTATCTGCCGCAGGCGAAGGTGTACAACGACTGCTGCGGCCTGGGGCCGTGGATCCTGCTGACGCATGATGCCCTGGATCGCGAAGGGACGAAGATCAGTTTGTCGATCGCCCGCGATGGGAAGGAAGTGTTTCGCGGGGAGACGAACGTTGACCAGATGGCGCGGACGTTCGCGGACCTGATCAACTGGCTCGGTCACGACAACAGTTTCCCGACGGGGGCGTATCTGCTGACGGGGACGGGCGTTGTTCCGCCGAACGATTTCACGCTGGTGGCTGGGGATGAGGTGGCGATTGAGATTGTGGGGATTGGGGTGTTGCGGAATCGGGTCGTGCAGGGGTGAATGACTGATAACGAATAACGAATAACGAATGTCTGGCTGCGAATCACAAGGTAAATGACTCAGGGGTGGGGTGGTATGAGTAGTCGGCGGGCGCTGGTGAGTGTGAGTGACAAGGCGGGGTTGACGGAGTTCGTGGGCGGGCTGGTGGCGCTCGGCTTCGAGATTCTTTCGACCGGGGGAACGCGCAAACATCTGGAATCCGCGGGCATTCCGGTGGTCGATGTCGCGAGCTACACCGGCTTTCCCGAGATGATGGATGGGCGGCTGAAGACGCTGCATCCCAAGGTGCATGGGGGCTTGCTGGGGCGGCCTGGGCTGGCGTCCGACAAACAGTCGATGGATGAGCAGGGGATCACGCCGATCGAGGTGGTGTGCGTCAACCTCTATCCGTTCGAGGCGACGGTGGCGAAGCCGGGCGTGACGGTGGACGAGGCGATCGAGAACATCGATATCGGCGGGCCGAGCATGGTCCGCTCGGCGGCGAAGAATCATGCCTATGTGGCGATCGTCACCCGGACCGAGCAGTATGGCCCGGTGCTGGAGGCGCTGCGGGCGGGGACGCTCGATCTGGCGCAGCGACGCAAGCTGGCGGGGGAAGCGTTCGAGCTGACGGCGCGGTACGACCGGGCAATCTCGAACTACTTCGCCAAACTGCATGCCGCGCCCGAGGCGACGTTTGCACCGCGGCTTAGTCTGTCGTTCGAGCTGAGCGAAGAGCTGCGGTATGGCGAGAATCCGCATCAGCAGGGGGCGCTGTACGTCGAGCCGAATCCCCCGGCGGCGTCGCTGGCGCGGGCGACGAAGCTGAATGGAAAAGAGCTGTCGTACAACAACCTGCTCGATCTGGATGCGGCGCTGAACCTCGTGCGGGAGTTCGCGAGTCCGGCGGCGGTGATCCTCAAGCACAACAATCCGTGCGGCGCGGGGGAGGCGGCGGACCTGCTCACCGCGTTCCGGCGGGCGTATGCGGGTGACCCGGTCAGTGCGTTTGGCGGGATTGTCGGCTTCAATCGAGAGGTCGATGCGGCGACGGCGGAGGAGCTGTCGATCCCCGACCGGTTTATCGAAGCGATCGTCGCACCTGGTTTTTCGACCGAGGCGCTTTCCATTCTGACGACGAAGCCGAAATGGAAGGCGAGTGTCCGGCTGCTGGCCTGCCCTGGATTGAATGCGGCGCGGGAGGCGGGATGGGAGTATCGCCGGGTGTCGGGCGGGCTGCTGGTGCAGACGCTGGATGACCAGCCCGATCCGGAGGCGGACTGGAAGGTGGTGACGAAGCGGGCTCCTACGGAGCGGGAGTGGGCCGACTTACGGCTCGCGTGGAAGCTGACAAAGCATGTCAAATCGAACGCGATTGTCTTCGCCAAAGAGGGGATGCTGCTGGGGGCGGGGGCGGGGCAGATGAGCCGGGTCGATTCGGTACGGATCGCGGCGGAGAAATCGGGAGAGGCGGCGCGGGGCGCGGTGGTTGGATCGGACGCGTTCTTCCCGTTCCGGGATGGGCCGGATATTGCGATTCACGCGGGGATTACGGCGATCATTCAGCCGGGCGGCAGCCGGAACGATGCGGATACGATTGCCGCGTGCGATGAGCGCGACGTGGCGATGGTGTTTACGGGACGGCGGCACTTCCGGCATTAGCCGGGAGGGCGCTGGTTCGCGGATTGGGGGCTGGGGAAGCCTCACGGCTTCCGCTCCGGGGCGTGGGGCAGGCTGCGCCGCGAGAGATTTCCTGGTGGTTGGTTGCGGAAGGGGTGGCTTCCTGTCGCTGCGTGACCCGACCACGAGGTGGTCGGGCCACCCAAGTTGATTGCGTCGTTTTGGTGGGGTGGGGGCGGGGGAAGCGTCACCGCTTCCGCTACCTCGCGAGAGTTACGGGTTATTTCGCGGGCTGCAGGGACTGGGTGAATTCTTTGTACCAGGCTTGCAGGGTTTCGGGGGCGGGGCTGTCGCCGCGGGTGATGTTGAGCTGGTACCGCAGGGTGAGCGGCTTGTCGGCTTCGAGCGTCGTCTTGAAGAAGGCGCCGAAGCGGCCGTAGGGGCGCTCGCTGTAGCGGGAGGGCTTGGGGAGAGCCGGGTCTTCGCAGTACTGGACGGTGTACTTCTCGACGACGCCCTTGTCGTTGGCGAGCGGGTAGGACATGGCGAGCCAATTCAGGTTGATGTGGCCATCGGGAGCGGTGCGGTCGTCGACTTCGAAAGCGGCGGGCTGGTCGGGGAAGCCTGCGGGGCGGATGTAGCGGGCGCTGGCGGCGTCGGCGACGGGTTGATCGGCCCGGAACTGGAAGCCGGCGTGCTGGCGGTCTCCATCGAGCGTGATGGTGCCGCGGCGGCTTTCGAGCTGGCTACGCCAGTTGATCTGCCAGCCGGGCTGGTCGGCTGAGGGCCAGGGGAGGCGGCGGACTTCGAGCGTGCGGAGTTCGACGATGACTGGCTTTCCGTCGGCGTCGTTCCAGTGAATCTCGGAGGTCATCGCGGCATGTTCCGCGGTGACGGTCTTGTCGTGGAATTTGATGTGGCGTTGATGGGCACCTTTGGTGCAGTGCCAGAAGTCGGCGGACGTGCCTTCGTAGCCGGTCTTGTTCCAGGCGACGTAGAGGCCGCGATGATGGGTGTACTGTCCGCCGGGGCCTTTGGTGAGCCGCGTGCCTGTGCCGGGGGCGTAGACGTGGTGGTAGACCTTGTAGGTGTTGTGGAGAGTCTCTTCGGTGGAGGGATCGTAGGCGTACATGTAGAGCAGGACGGGCTGGTCGCCGAGCGCGAGGACGCAGGTGCCGTGGTCGGGATCGTCGGTCCAACTGAACATGGGGTCGTCGGCGTGGGCGGGGGTTGCCGCGAACAGACTGAGGGAGACGACGAGGGCTAACCAGCGGAGCAGGAGCATGTGAGGACTCGCAGGATGTTTTCGGGGGACGCGTGCCAACGGGCTTTTGTGAGGATACTGCACTCGCGTCGAGACGGGGAGTGGGCGGAGGCGGGGTGCTCTTTAAACACCAAGGCACAAAGGCACAAAGGAAAGGCAGGGGGGAGTTTCCTTGCTGTTCCACGCCACCCCACAGTCGGCATGCTTGCCCCGAAGCGGTGCAAGCATGACACACCCCTTGATTCCACGCGACTCGTACCATCGTGAACAAAGCGATGGCCCTGGCTTGGGGGTGGTTCTTGCTACTCAGCGGTGGGGCGGGTGGGCACAATGGCGGGTTCAATGATCTTTTTTGGGAGTGAGTGATGGCCGAACCGCTGGCGTATCTCAACGGACGCATCTCGCCGATTTCCCAGACGGCGCTGCAGGTGTTCGACCTCGGCGTGGCGATGGGGGCGACGGTCACCGAGATGACGCGCACGTTTCGGCTGGAGCCGTTTCGGATTGAGGAGCATCTCGCGCGGCTGTTCCGATCGATTCGGGCGGTGGGGTTCGCGATGGATCATACGCCCGAGGCGCTGGCGGACCTCGCACGGCAACTGGTCGATCACAACGGTCGGCTGCTGCCAGGGGGCCATGATCTGGGGATCACGATGTTCGTCACGGCGGGGACGAGCTTGACGTACACGGGGCTGGCGGGAGCGGAGACAAACCGCAAGCCGAGTGTCTGTGTGCATACGTTTCCGCTGCCGTTTGAGCTGTATGCGCCGAAGTTCACGACGGGGCTGCATCTGGTCACACCGGCGATCCGGGCGCTGCCGGCGGATTGTCTGGACCCGCGGATCAAGTGCCGCAGCCGGTTGCATTGGCATCTGGCGGACGAGCAGGCGCGGGAGGTCGATGCACAGGCGATGGCGCTCTTGCTCGACCATGACGGGTATGTCACCGAGACGAGCAGTTCGAATGTCTGCGTGGTGAATGGGCGCAAGATTTCGACGCCGCGGGATTCGAAGGTGCTGGCGGGGATTAGCCTGGCGGTGGTGAAGGAACTGGCGCGGGGGTTGGGGTATGAGTGGGTGGAGACTGATTTGACGCCGCTGGATCTGATGTCGGCGGACGAGTGCTTTACGACGTCGACGCCGTACTGCCTGATGCCGGTGACGCGGATCAATCGGCGGCCGATTGGGACGGGGGTGCCGGGCGAGTGTGTGGCTCAGTTGCTGAATGCGTGGTCGGATGCGATTGGGTTTGATGTGGTGGAACAGATTGTGGTGGGGGCGGAGGAGCGGAGGGCGCAGCGGGGAACGCTGGGGGATTGAGGTTTCTTTGTAGGGGGGGTGGCTGATTGGGAGGGGGTGCGCGGAAGGTGCGGCTTCCTGTCGCTCTGCGACCCGACCACGAGGTGGTCGGGCCACCCTTGTTGGTTTGGGCGCGTTGGGTTGAACACGTCGGATTGAACAGAGTACTGGGCCTGAATGGAGAGCCGATGTCTGAGGCGACGAGAGCACCCGGCTGGCGGATGGCCCGGTTTCAGGAGTTGGGTCTGGTCGGCGTGATTGCGCTTCTGATGGGGCTGCTCACGCTGCTGGGGGGCAGCACGCAGCGGCGGATTCGCGATGCGGAGACGGGTCGGGAGTTTCTGGTCATCAAGAATCGGTTCTTCAATGTCGAGCGGCTGCTGACGCTGGCGAAGAACACGTCGTTCTTCGCGATCATGGCGATCGGCGCGACGGTGGTGATCGTCACCGGCGGGATCGACCTTTCGGTGGGCGGAATCTATGTGCTGAGTGGGCTGGCGGGGGCGGTGTTTCTGCATGCGTGCGGACCGGCCGGGGCGTGGAGCGGGCTGTCACCGCCGGTGGTGATTGGGGGCACGATCCTGCTCTGCCTCGGGGTGGGGACGCTGTGCGGGCTGGTCAATGGCGTGGGGATTGTCGGGCTGGGGCTGCACCCGTTCCTGATCACGCTGGGAACGATGAGCATGTTCCGGGGGATCGCGTTCGTGACGACGAAGGCGCAGTCGATCGGGCAGTTTTCGCCCGCGTTTGTGGAGGGGTTCATCAGCCGGAGGTTTTCGCTGGGGGAGAACCAGTTTCTCTATCCGGTGCCGCTGGTGATTCTGCTCGCGGTGCTGGCGGCGGGGGCGTTCTTCCTGTCGCAGACGGTGCGGGGCGTCCAGTTGCGGGCGATTGGCGGGAATGAGCTGGCGGCCCGGTATGCGGGGCTGCCGATCGAGCGGCTGAAGCTGCTGACGTATGCGCTCGCGGGGCTGACGGCGGGAATCGCGGCGATGATCAACATCGGCTACCACGGCTCGGCGGCGAGTGGCGATGGCGCGGGGTACGAGCTGGAAGTGATCGCGGCGGCGGTCGTGGGCGGGGCGAGTCTTTCGGGAGGGCGCGGAACAGCGCTGGGGGCGGTGCTGGGGGCGCTGGTGATCCGGCTGATTGTCGACGGGATCGTCATTCTCGATCTCGATCAAAACTACAGTCAGATTTTCGTGGGAGGGGTGATTGTTGTGGCGGCGACGCTTGATCGGCTGCAGGGGAAGTGGCGGGAGCAGCGGGAGGCCCGGAGCGCGGGGGCGTGAGAGGCGGTTTCTCACCACCAAGGCACGAAGGCACCAAGATCAGGTTGGGGGAGGGTGCGGGGCTAGAGCGCAGGTTTCCACGGCCCCCTGACAGAGTCGGCTCGCCTGGTGGGCTCGTTTGGTGGGTTGATTTGGCTTGATCAACGGTCTGCGTTGTCGTCTTCGTCTTCACCATCCTCTTCGTCGGCGGGGTCGCTTTCGGGGAGGAGGTAGAGGTCGGCCGGGAGGGGGGCTTGGAGTGCTGTTCGAAACTGGAAGCCTTCCTTCCCGAGGTAGGGGGTCGACAGTTCCCGGAATGCGACCCGCGCCCCGACCATCGTGACCTGGTCGGCCACTTCGCGGGCGTGCCGCTCCGCTCGGGCGGCTTCGTCGGCGCCGTCTTCGAGCGGTTCCTCAAGAAAGTAGCGTACGCTCTCGAGGGCATCGCCCACGGCGGAGACGGGCATACCGTCGTAGATGAACAGGAGTCGATCGTCCAGCGAATCGAGTTCGTCGTCGCGGAACGTGCCGTCCTGCGTGACCGCTTCCCGCAACTGCGAGAGGCGATGTTCGTGGAAGGCCTCCTGCCAGCGACCGCGGATGGTGTCGATCATCTCTTGCGTCACGGTTGTGCCATCACGTTCGCTCACCCGCGCGATCTCTTCCGGGGTCGGTCCCCCGCGCGACCCGCGCCATTCCAGCTCTTCGGCATAGATTGATTCGAACAGGCTGGGCAGGTCCGCCGTGGGAATGTGTCGCCAATCTCCGGGAGGACGCAGGGCGACATGCTGCTCATACAGTTCGCTGGCCGACGCGGCGGGATGAAACCGGATCTGCTTTTTCGGCATGGATTCCATCAGGTGATCGCGGAGCGACGTGTCGCAGACGACCCGGCCATCGGTGTAACGGGTCACCAGGTCGACCCAGACGCCGGCCTGCGGATGCGAGTAGATCGCGGCCTGCATTCCGAGGTCACGCTGGGCGAGCAGGCGGACATTCAGTTCGAGGGGGGTGAGGTCGGCCACGAAGTCGCCCGCCGATTCAAAGCCGCGAATCTGAAGCTCCTGGGCGAGGGTGGAGACACGCTCGTCCTGCGAGGCCCCTTCCGGAAGCGGCGTCAGTTTCAACTGGAAGGGGGGGACCGCGGTGGACGCATCGGCGGCGAGCCGCTCGAGAACCTCCTTGATCATTTTCAGCTTGGACCCCACGAACAGCCGGAGCGCGATGATGGTCCCCACGAGAAACAGGAGGAGTCCCACGACCAGCCCGCCGACAATCATCAGAAACGTCTGCATACTGGCTCATCCTGGAATTCTGGCTGCGGTGTGAGTGAACGACGAGCGGGCGGGGGCCTTGATCGAGGGTTGCCTGCCACCGACCCCTCACAGGGTCGGCTCGCCAGTTTCCCCGCGCGGTTGGCGGCGACGCGTCATCACTCAGTGTACCGAGTCTGGTGGGCGGCCGACTTTTTGAGTGGAAAGTCACTCCCGTCGGCATCCAAACGGCAGTTTTTGTTCGCCCCGCCTGCCCCTTACAACCGATACAACAGGGTGTGGGCCGTGGGCTTGGTGCGCCTGTCAGGGTGAGTCGAGCTTTCGCGGCCCTTTGGCGTTTCCGATGCACGCCCTCGGCGACTTTTCTGGTTACGGAGAGTAGAATGCCGGATTGTTCCGGCTTCCGCGCTCGTCACAAGGTCCTGTCATGGCCAGCGATCCCCGTCGCAAAGACGAACTCCCCGATCTGATCGATCGTCTCGTCGACACGTACCAGACGTTTGGCAAGCTGAACCATCTGGGCCATTGCCCGCTGCCCCACGTCGCGGCCGTTGAAAAGATTCTGGACGACGTGAAGGAAGTGCTGCTGCCCGGGTATCGCCGCCGCGGTGGACTCCACATGGGGAACATTCGCTATTACGTGGGCGACCTGGTCGACACGCTCCACGACGGGCTGACCACGCAGATCGCCCGCGCGCTGCGTCACGAGCATGACCTGCGGAACAACGTCTGCTGCGGAGATGGAACCGAAGTTGACTTCGATGCGCTGGGGCAGACAAAGGCGCTGGAGTTCCTGCAGACGCTGCCAGCCATTCGCGAGAAGCTTGCGGCCGATGTTCAGGCGGCATTCGAGGGCGACCCCGCGGCGACGGGCCCGGATGAGATCATCTTCTGCTATCCCGGCCTGGAAGCGATCGCCACGCAGCGCGTGGCTCACGAGCTGTACAAGCTTGGGGTGCCGATGATCCCGCGGATGATGACCGAGCTGGCCCACAGCAAGACGGGGATCGACATCCATCCCGGTGCGCAGATCGGCCCGGGCTTCTTCATCGACCATGGAACGGGCGTGGTCATCGGTGAGACGTGCGAGATCGCCCGCAATGTGAAGCTGTACCAGGGGGTGACACTGGGTGCCCTGAGTTTCCCGAAGGATTCGCAGGGGAACATCATTCGCGGCCGGAAGCGACACCCGACGCTCGAAGAGGGCGTGGTCATTTACGCCAATGCGACGGTGTTGGGCGGGAACACGATCATCGGGGCGGGGGCGGTGATTGGGGCGAGCGTGTCGCTGTACGAGAGCGTGCCGCCGGGGACGGTGGTGACCATCGATAACAAGGCGAGCCTGCAGTTTCGCGATGCGCGGCTGCGGAAGACGAGCTAGGGCACTGCGTGTCGATTGGTGACTGGGTGCGTGAGCTCGTGCAAGTCAAAAGGCATCAAAAGGCAAAAGTCAAAAGTGGGGGTGTCAGGCGAGCCTGACCTCTATTTTGGCGGGGTGTGAGGGTGGTTGGGCGTCTTGGGAAGCGTCACCGCTTCCGCTACGGGGTTTTGGCGGGGAGTGGCGCTAGAAGTCTAGCTGGCCGCGCACTCCAAAAATGTCGGTGGTGCTGCTGCCTTTGGTCGGGTTGTCGAGGAAGGCGCGGATGTAGTTGAACTGCACCTTGGCGAAGTTGTTGAGGTACCAGTTGAGGCCCAGCGTTCCATCCTGAAGCTGGCCACCTGCGATGTTGGCATCGTTCAGGTTGAGGTAGGAGTAGCGGGCGGCGACTTCCCATGCGCCCCAGCCCCAGCAGCCGGTCTCGGCGTCGTAGCCGACTTTCTCCCGCACCTGGATGCGGTCGATCTGGGCGAGCTTCTTGTTGAAGGGGCGATGCTCGCCCGTCAGGAAGTAGCCGGCCTGCGCAACCATTCCCGGGAAGCCGACGGCCGGGCCGTTGGTCTGGGCGACGAAGTTGTAGTTCGCTTCGGACATCACCGTGAGCGGCCCGCTCACCCAGAGCAATTCGGTGCCCAGCAGGTTCTGGTGGTTGGCGGCGAAGTTGCCGGTATCCACGAAGGCGGGCATCCCGTTGACGGGGCCTGGCACGGCCAGTCCCGATGTCCCAATGGGTGTCTGGGCGGCTGACTCGCCGACGAAGAACTCGGGGATGGTGCGAAACCGGGCGTTGCGGTCCTTGTACGAAACGTAGTTGTAGCCCAGGCCGAGGTTGAGGTAATCGTCTCCCTCGGCATTGGAGTAGGGGAGCCAGGTCGCTCGACCGGTGAAGGCCCAGTTCCCGTTGTCGCCGACGGAGCCACCGTACTGGTCTTGACCTGAGCGATAGACCGAGCCGGCCCAGGTGGCGGATTCATCTTCCGCCCAGTCGTAGAACCCCAGGGCGATATGTCGGAATGGCGCGAACGACTGAAACAGGAGCGACCGTTCGGCAAACATCGTGTAACGGAAGCTAGAAGCGACTTCGAGGTTGAAGGGCTGCTTCCACTGCCCAACGCGGACGTTGCCCAGGATGGGCACCTCGTTCAGTTCCATCCAGACATCGGTAAACGTTGGTCGGCCGAGGACGCCGAAGTCCATCTGGATGAAGTAACTCATGTTGTCGACGACTTTGCCGTTGGCACCCAGGCGGGCACGGCGAAACGACGAGCCGTCCTGAATATCGCCGACCGAATCGCGACTGGTCTGCGTCTGGTGAATCCAGCCAGAATCGACCTGAAATACCCCGTGGATTTCCACGGTGGGGTACTTCTTCTTTTCGAGACCGGCCTTCAGGTCCTGAAACTGTTTCGACAGCGACCGGAACTCGGCGGCCGAGGGCGGATGATCGCCATCGGCAAGGTAGCTGGTTTGGTCGACGCCGTTCGATTCGAGCGGCGCGTCCGACTTGAGATCGGGGTCGGTTGAACGGTCGGAGGACAGTTCGGCCTGAAGCTTTTGAAGCTGGCGTTCGGTGGCTTCCAGACGGCGGAGAAGTTCGTCCTGTCCGGGCAACGGGGCTTCAAGAGCGCCCTCGTCTTCTGGCGAAGGTTGCAGCGCATCGGTCGCTTCGTCCTGCCGTTCCTGGGCGGCGAGACGACCGGGAACCGCGGTTGGGACGAAGAGCGCCAGCGCGCAAACGAGTGTGATCGCCACGACGCGAGGCGTCGGGAACATAACCATGGTTCAGTCTGCAATGGGGGAGATTCGACTTCCGGACTCAGGCGATGAGAAGTCGCCGAGTGTGGGAGCGGAATACGCCCTGCAGACGAACAAGGTCAAGAGAGGGAAGATTACAAATTGAAGACACGCACTTGGGGAAACCCGCGAGCGGGGTGATCTCCAGTGGGCTTTCCGGCTGTGTCCCGCGGCAATCCTCTACACGACGAACCCGAAGTAGTAGACGAGCAGGCCGGTGATCGAGGTGAGCGTGATATCGGCCGAGGCGGCCCAGCCGAACAGTTTGTGACGGCGGCTGGCCGGACCGGGCATGGGGGGGGTTTCAAAATACCAGAGCCCGTGGGCAATCGTGGCAATCCAGAGAAACGGGGTCGAGATGGCAAACACGAGGTGCGTGTAGAGAATCGCGTCGAAGAGGCTCCGCTGGGCGAGCGACAGTGGCACATCGCGCTTGCTCAGAATGGCATCGATGCCGCCCTGCATCCGCATATCGACCTCGAACAGGCCCACGGCAATGAAGAGGACCGCGCCGAGCAGAATCTGAAGGTTGCGGTGCAAGAGGAAGTTCCGCCGGACCTTGACCTCGTACAGGCTGTAAACCAGGAGCGGAACGAGGACGGCCAACGCGCAGACCACGACATCCAGCATGAGCGAGGTTCGATAGCCCAGAAAACCGTCGGTCATCGGAATCTCTCCAAACCACGCCCGAGCACCACAGCGGCTGGGTTGGCAGCGAGTGTGGATCGCTGCTTCCCAACTGCCAATCCGATCGTCGGAGACAGTTGTCCCTCACAATCGACGATACGGGAAGCCAACTTGCCGTGGAACCGCTACACCACCGCCGAAACAGGGGTTTTCCGGTGTTCCCCTCATCCTGAACGAGTGAAACACCTGACGTTCTGTGCTCAAATGGATCGTTGGACACAGGCCGTCGCGCCAGGTGCTCGGCGAGGTTCGTCACGCCCCGAGGCCCAGATCTGGCTAGCCAGTGTCTCGAACGACAGCGAACCAGTTCGTCAGCCCCCTCGCAAAACCGCAGTGAATGTCCTCGGATAAACGGCGGCAACCGTGGGGAGAACAGGCTGGCCCGACGGAAAATCTGTGGCGGAAATGGCGTCGGTCCGTCCTCGGGATTGATGACATCGCCGATTGGACTGCTCATGCGTTCCGCAGTGAGGCGGTGCTTCAATCTGTCGACCGACGCGTCGTTCGGAACCGCATTCGGGTTCCCAGGTGGGCGTCACGAGGTCTCGCCCATGGAGTGAGGTTGCTTTGGATTGCTTCCGAGGTTCACTTCGATCGGGAATCGCTGACCCTCCGGGCGCTAACGCTTCCGGCTCCCCCAGTTCACGACCGATGCCCTGGAATCGGCGACGGCCCCGTTGCCAATGGGACTGTTTGGCCCAGGCTGGCTCTTCACCTGGTTTTCCGGTACCTCCGCTGTTGAGCAAGCGACTGCCCGAGGCCGAACGGAGAAACCGGAAATGTCAGACGCGAAGATCGATGTCGTCGGGCCAGGCGAAATTCCGTTGATCGCCGAGCTGTACAGCCAGATCTTTCGCCCCGCGCGGGATGCGGCGTTTTTCCGCCGTCGGTTTCAGGGGCGGGCGAATGTGCTGATGCTGGTCGCGAGCCTGGGCGACGAGCCGGTGGGGTTTTTCATCGGGTTCGAACTCAAGCCGACGGTTTACTTCGCCTGGTTTTATGGGGTGTTGCCGACTAAGCGTCGTCTGGGAATCGCGTCGCAATTGATGGACGCGGTCCATGCCTGGTGTTCCGAGAACGGGTACGAATCGGTCCGCTCGGAATGCCACAACCAGCATCGCCCCATGCTGCATCTGGGGATCGCCCGACTGTACGACATTGTGGGGATCCGGTGGGACCCCGACCGGGGCGACAATCTGGTGATCTTTGAGAAACAGCTCAGTAACTGAGCGGGAAGGCCGGTGCGGAATCAGCGGGCGAGGACCTGGCGAATCGCTGTCTGGACGGATTCTTCGCAGGGGCCGGTGACCGACCAGGTTTGTTCGTAGCCGCCGCGATCGGTGAAGATGTGGTCGGGTCCGTAGTACCAGACGCCGCATTCCCCGTAACCTGCGACGCAGACGAATCGGTCCTGCTGGGCTTGATCCTGGGCGACCTGCTCCTGGGCGAACAGTTGGAACTCGACAAACGGTTCCCCGGGGAGGTGGACGATGTCGAGTGGGCCCATTCGCAGCCGGGTCGCGTGGGCGACGTAGCCTGCGCGCAGGCGCTGGCTGAAGCCTGAGAACATGGCGGCGGTGAGGCGAGTGGTGAAGGGCTGGTCCGATCGGAGCTGCGATTTCAGAAGGTTGGGATCGAATGCGCCTTGTTCGCGAACAGTGAAGCGGATCTCCGCGGAACTCCAGCCGATCTCCTGGGGAGCGAGTTTTGAGACCAGAACGATTGTCTGGGCTTGTGCGGCACTGCTCTGTCGCATCGCGTCGATCAAACGAGACGTCAGTTCGGCGCGGGCTTCGCGAGTCCCGTCGTTGTACTTACCGACGGTGACATTTCCGCCGCAGCCGGTGAAGTAGATCTGAAACGCGCCCGTTTCTGATTCCTGTTGATGTCGGGCCATGCCGACGCAGTCCCACGAGATGCGTCCATCGCCATAGAACGTCTGCGGATGAGTCGCGTAGTAGTGGAGTTGGGCGAGTGCGACATCGCCCGCGTAGAAGGCGACGGTTCTCAGCCAGGGGTCGATCAGCCCTTCCGGTGCGTCGCGAACGGCGAGGTCGCGCGTCAGGCTGGCCCTAACGGCGATCGTGCCGTCGGACTGAGGGACGCGGCGGTTGGAGGCCACGCGATCGACCCTGGCCTTCGTGGCCACCACGCGGGTGACGCGTGTTGGTTTCGCGAGCGACTGTCGAATTGCTTGCGCCGACCGTGTGGCGATTTCCTGCGTGAATTGCACGTGGGTTGCCAGTTGTGGGCTGTCGGAACCGTGCAAGAGCCGCACGGCGTCGGCATCGAGAATGGGGGCCGAGTGCTGATGCAGCGACTGCAGTGCGACGCGATCGCGGGTTGTTCCGGCCGCCTGGGCGAGTGCCTCGCGCAGGACGTCGTCACTGGTATTGCAGATGCCACAGAAGTCGATCGCGGCGATCACGAACGAACTGTCGCCGGTGCGCAGCACGAGGCCACGGAGTTCCAGCGGGTGCTCGATGCGGGTCACCTTCGGCATGCATCCGACGCACGGTCCCTCGCCGATGGGCGGCGTGACATCGACTCGAAACGTGGCGAGCTCGAGCGTCGCGGCCCGGGCGATTGGGGGGCCTGCCCACGCCAATTCGCCAGCGAGAAACGTGATCCAGACGAGTCGTTGTCGAAATCCGCCACTGCCGTGCTGCTTCGCCATCACGAGACTCCCGGCTGGCCACCGTACATCGCCACCGGGAGATTCTGTCAGAAGTCAGTCGGATTCGGAGGCGTACGACGTCTGCGATGTGCCCGCGAGAACGAAACGCTCTGGCGACAAAGCGGCTAGCGCGTCGGATCGAAGCGAACGGGCGGGGATCGGCGGTGGTGCGGAGAAGCCTCACGGCTTCCGCTACGGGTCGATCCGCGACGAAGCGATCCGCTGCGAGGCGAGAGAAGTCCGGACTAGCCGACCATGACGGGGCTGGGCAGGATCGGGCCTGCCGTGCGGTGCCGGGCAATCAGTTCGGCGAGCTTGCGGGGATCGACGGCACCGCTTTTGGCGAGTGCCAGGGCGAGCGCCCGCGGGCTTTCCTGCTGCAGGGCCAGCACTTCAACCAATTGAGGCTGCGTGAGGTAGCCGAGTCGCACGGCGATTTTTCCAAACCGCTCGCCCGACTTCTCCTGTTCGACAAGCACCATGCCGATCTGACTGGATTCCATGAGGCCCAGGGTCGACGCGAGCTCTCCGATTTTTATCTCCGGGGCGGGAATCGCGACAAGTGACCGCATCACCACCGCCTGGTCGAGATGCTGGCCGGCGACCAGCCACCGGCTGAACCGCCGCTGAATCACCGCCTGCCCCAATTCCCGCTCCGAATCTTCCACCAGGACACGCAGCCGGACCTGATTCCGTCCGCCCTGCTTGGCGTCGTACATCGCGAGGTCGGCCTGTTCGATGAGCCGCTGGACAATCCCATCGTCGCTGCGGGAGGGGATCGCGAGGGCCGCGCCGACACTGGCGGTCACGGGTACGCGCTTGCCGTCGTACAGAATCACTTCGCCTTCGATCTTCTCGCGAATTCGCTCGGCGAGGCGTTCCAGCCCTTTTTCCGTCGGCTGCGAAGCGAGCACGACGAACTCTTCCCCGCCGTAGCGGGCGAGTGTATCGGCCCCGCGCAGCACCTGTCCGATGGCCGCGGCGACCTTGACGAGCACCGTGTCACCGGCCTGGTGGCCGAGCGTGTCGTTCACGGACTTGAACTTGTCGACGTCGATGAACAGCACGCCCATCGGCGCGGCGGTCCGCATGCAGCGATGCGACTCTTTGGCGATCGCTTCATCGAAGAATTTGCGGTTGTAGACCTTGGTCAGGCCATCGTGCATCGCCTGCTGCTGCAACTGCTCGTTTGCGGCGGTGAGCCGCTGCTTCTCGGCGGTGACGGCTTCCTTTTCGGCTTCGGCCTGTTTTGTGGCGACCGAAGCATTCACCGCGAGCTGGGCGAGCTGTTCGTTGGCCATGGCCATGATGTCGGCGGGGTCGCCCAGATCGTCGGCGTTGACGCTGAACATTTCGGCGGCCTTGACCGTCCGTTCGCGGAGCGCTTCGACGAACTCGTCCAGCGCCGCGCCTTCCAGGGACAGATATCGCTTCGCCAGATCGTTGAGGCGTTCCAGGGCGACGCCCTTGGCGGCGGCGCAGAAGTAGTCGCCCACGGCGGCGGCGATGGCGACGGCGCGGGCCAGATTGGCTTCGGGAGTGCCCTCGAGCGCGTCGATTTCGGGGACGTTCCCACGAGACACGCCGACGGCGGTCCGCAGCGATTCGGGCAGCTTCCAGTGATTCATCAACTCCCGGCAGATCATGCGGTCATCGAGGCCGAGGGCCAGCTGGGTGACCTGCTGAAGCGGCAGGGGCGACTGCTCGGCCGCTTCCAACACCGCGACATACGGGGCGGTGATGGTCTTGAGCATGGCCAGTCGACCCAGGTCGATCATCAGCCCGGCGAGGAAGAATTCGGAGGCGCTGGCCGGATCGATCTTTTTGGCGACGGCTTCGGCGGCGGAGGCCTGCACGAGCGACTGCAGCCAGAACTGGGAGAAGTACTTCGCCGAGGGACCAGACCCGCGGGCGGAGTCGACCAGTGAGAAGGAGAGCGCGAGCGTGATGACGACATTCGTCCCAAGCAGGGGCACGGCCCGCTCGATCGAAGTCACCTTGTTCGAGAATCCGAAGTAGGTGGAGTTGGTCGACTTCAGCAGTTTGAGCGAGATCGCCGGATCGCTCTTGATCAGTTCGCACACCGATTTGATGTCGAAATCGGGGTTGCTGGACGCATCCAGCAGGCGAATGGCGACGGCGGGAAGGGTCGGCAATGTAGGCGACGACCAGATTTTCTTGGGATCAATCGACATGATTCGCCTCGACTCTGGTCTCGCTGGGGGGCGTTCGGAGCACGTGCCGAACCCGAGGATCTGTCAAACCTGTCCGTCCATCCGCAGACGATCTCCAGAAACCGACCGACTCGCTGCCGAAGAGACAGCGACCGATTCTGGAGAACCGCCTTGTTCCGTTCTGGTCCAGAGTTCTGGCCCAGAACGCGACCACACCGCCCCCGCCGTCTGAACAGAACCAGGCTCTTTCAGGAGGCCGTCGGCATCGCGTTCAGACACCACTTTTCGAGCTTGGCCTTGAGCGCTTCCTGCGTGAACGGCTTGACCAGGTAGTCCGAAACGCCGGCCTGGATCGCTTCCAGGACACGGTGCCGCTCCGCTTCCGTCGTCACCATGACAATCGGAATCGTCGTGTTGAGCTGACGGAGATGCTTGAGGAGTGTCAGACCATCCATGTTGGGCATGTTCCAGTCGCTCAGCACAACGTCGAACGTGTGCCGTTTGAACAGGTCGAGCCCTTGGATTCCATCTTCGGCTTCGATCACATCGTCGATGCCCACCTTGTTCAGGCAACGCTTCTGAATGGTTCGCATCGTGCCGGAGTCGTCAACCAGCAGCACTTTCATGAGTACAGCCCTTGTATGCTTTGTCCTGAGCGTTCGGATTCCCATCGGCAACCGGAAAGGCGATGTTCGAAGGAGCCGGACGCCTGTGACTTCCAACCCCGACATGCGACTATAGGTCACAGTTT
>JAIXZD010000283.1 GCA_027489895.1 Planctomycetaceae bacterium | reverse complement strand
CGCGCCTTTGGCGTATTTGGGCGCGACCGCGCCGTCACCCGGTCGGCATGCTTGCCCCGAAGCGGTGCAAGCATGCCACAGTCGTTGGCGGCTATTGCAGGCGGATGTCGACGCTTGCGCTGTGGGCGGTGAGGCCCTCTTTGGCGGCGAGGATTCGGACGCCGGGGGCGTCGTGCGCGAGGGCGGCCTGGTCGTACTGAATGAGCGAGGATCGCTTCAGAAAATCGTTCACGCAGAGGCCATTGGCAAACCGGGCCGTGCCCCCCGTGGGGAGCACGTGCGCCGGACCAGCGATGTAGTCGCCCAGCGCCACCGGCGTGAAATGACCCAGGAAAATCGCTCCGGCGTTTTGCAGGCGGGCGAGGGGCTGCTCGGGGTTCGCCGTGGAGATGTGCAAGTGCTCGGGCGCGAGCAGATCAGACAGCTGGCAGGCTTCGGCCATGTTGCGTGCGATCAGGCAGGCTCCGTACTGTTCGAGGCTGGTCCGTGCCAGACCACCCCGATCCAGCTCGGCCAACTGCCGATTGATCGCGGCGAGCACCTGGGGAACCAGCGGGGGATGCCAGGTGATGAGCACGCCGGAACCGGGGCTGTGTTCTGCCTGCGAAATCATGTCGCTGGCGACGAATTCGGGGCGGGCGGTTTCATCGGCGAGGATGACCACTTCGCTGGGGCCGGCGATGCTGTCGATATCGACCGTCCCGTAGACATGCCGTTTGGCGAGCGCGACGAACAGGTTGCCCGGGCCGACGATCTTGTCGACCTGCGGCAGGCCTTCGACACCATAGGCGAGCGCGGCCACGGCCTGCGCCCCGCCCACGCGATAGACCTCGGTGACGCCCAGTTCATGACAGGCGGCCAGGAGATCGGCGTTGTAACCCCCAAAATCGGTGGGCGGGACAACAACCACAATCTCTGGAACACCCGCGACCTGGGCGGGAACGGCGGTCATCAGCAAGCTGGAGGGATAGGCCGCGGCACCGCCGGGGATACAAACCCCCACACGTTTCAGCGGCAAATACCGCTGCCCGAGGCGCACCGTGCCGGTTCGTCCGCCGGACGTCACCGGGCGAGTGAGCGATACGTCGGACAGGCGAATGGCCGTCTGAAACTCGATGATGTTGGCGCGGACCTGCCGAATCACTTGGAGATAGGCCGGGTCGGCCTGTGCGTGAGCGGCCTGGAGTTCGGCCGCGGAGACGCGCATCGTCTCGCGGGTCAGCGTTTTTCCGTCGAGTTTGGCGGTGTATTCGAGCAGCGCCTGAAGGCCCCGGGCGGCGACATCGGAGCAGATCCGCTCGACCACCTGCTGGGGCGAGAGCGGCTCACCAAACAGCTCGATCGTCCGTTTGCGGCCCGCCTCGGAAACGATATCGCCACGGGGACTGAGCTTGGCACGCAACTCGGACAGCAGGTCGAGGGCGTTGGCTTCACGCGTGTCGATGGTGGGCAGAATCAGCGGAGCGGTCATGGTCACAGAACGATTTCAGATGGCGGATGATGCGGTGTTACGTGGACCACTCTCGGGCGGGCGAAATCGCCCGTGTCAGAGAGAGGGCAGGCAAGCGGGGATCGGTCAATCATCATGGATAAGGGGTCGGTCTGATCGACGCCAGCAAACGGTTCAGTATCGGGCGATGATTGGCTGACGGCAACCTTGCTGACCGAGATGTGCCCGGGTTGCAGGGCGTCGGGTTGACTCCGGGCGCTAACGCTACCGGCTCTTGGCGGCGGCTGGGTTGATTCCCCTTTGGGGCTTAGCCGACTAACCTGCGGTTCTCTGCCGACAAACCGTGAGCAGTTGGACAGTTTAACGGTCCTCGTTGGCCATCACGGTGTGGGATCGGCCCACATGCCGCAGCGACCATCAAGGTGAGATCGAACCACGGATTTGTCATTGCGGCTTGGGCTGCGTCGGGAATGGAATTGGTGGGATGGGGCTTGTAGAAGCGATCGGCGAACTGTTTCGGGACGGCGTGCAAGCGTCGCCCGCGCGGTTTGCCTGCGAACTGATTCTGATTGCGACGCTCGCGGCGCTGCTGATCGACCGACTCCTGTTTCGGGGGTCGGGCGTCGGGGCACGGCGGCTGGCGGCCGTGGGTACGGCCATCGCGCTCGGCGTGGGGGCCTGGCAACTGGCGGGTTGGCTTGTCGATCATGAATCGTCGCCCACGCGGTCAGTCCCGCTGTTTTCCGGACTGCTGGTGTTTGACGGGTTGACCGCATTCATTCGCGTCTACCTGCTGCTGTTCACGCTGCTGATGATTTCGCTCACGTCGCTGAGTGGCATTCCCGACCGGGACGACGCGCCGGACTTTTACCTGCTGCTCTTAGGCTCGATGCTGGGCCTGATGGTGCTGGCGGCCGCCAATCACTGGATGATCGTGTTTCTCGGGGTCGAGATGGCGAGCGTTCCGAGTTACGTGCTGGTCGGGTTTTTGAAGGGGCGGCGGATTTCGAGCGAGGCGGCGCTCAAGTACATGGTCTATGGGGCCGGTGCGTCGGGCGTGATGCTGTATGGGATCAGCCTGCTGTTGGGGCTGCTGGGAACGGGTTCGCTGTCGGAGATGGGGCCATCCCTGCTGGGGGCCTTGGGGGGCGACGGTTCGCTGGCGACGCCGATCACGCGGACGCTGATCCTGGCGCTCGCGCTGGTGTTCTGCGGGATTGGCTACAAACTGTCGGCCGTGCCGTTTCAGTTCTGGTGTCCGGATGCGTTCCAGGGGGCGTCGGCCGAGGTGGCACTCGCCCTGTCGATCGCCTCGAAAGCCGGGGCGACTGCGGCGCTCATTCGCATTGGCCTGGCGATGATCGATGTGCTGCGGATCGCGCCGTCGGCCCAGGAGGTCGGGACGACGTTGGGTGTGGGGCTGGCGGTTCTTGCGGCGATCACGACGACGTTTGGCAACCTCTCGGCCTTTCCGCAGACGAACATGAAGCGACTGCTGGCCTACTCGACGATTGCCCAGGCGGGTTACCTGCTGATGGGGGTGGCGGCGTTGTTTGTGATCGGGCTGGCACCGACCGCGAGTGCTGCCGAGGCCGCGCGACAGGCGACTGGTTCGGCCGAAGCGATTGAAGCGGTGCTGTTTTATCTCTGCGTTTACTGCTTCATGAATCTGGGGGCGTTTTCCGTCGTCGTGGCGGTTCGCAATCAGTTGTTCAGTGAAGAGCTGCCGCAGTGGGCCGGGGTGGCCCGCACGGCTCCGGGGTTGGCGATCTGTCTGGCGCTGTGTCTGTTCAGTCTGACGGGATTGCCTCCACTCGGAGGATTTGTCGCCAAACTGAAGGTCCTGGGAAGTCTGTACAACGCGGGCCAGTATCACCCTGTGCTCTGGGGCGTGATGGTTGTCGGGGCGCTGAACACGGTGATCAGCCTCGTTTACTACCTGAGGGTGCTGCAGACGATTTTCTTTCATCCCGCGCCTGCGGATGCGGTGTCGGTCCGGCAGCCGCTGGGGTTGGGATTGGGGCGGTTCGTGGCGCTGGTGACCGTTCCGGTGGTACTGCTGGGGCTGATTGTTGATCCACTGGCCGGGCTGCTGCACGATATTGCCCGCAGCCTGATTCGCTGAGGAACGGACAACGCTCAGCTCGCGATCTGAAGGAGGAACAGGCCATGCGATCACGGTCGAACTGGTGGCTGGGCGTGATGTGCTGGGTGACGTTGTCGACGTCTGCCATGGCGGGGGATCGCAAGGACGCCGACCGGCCCAACATTCTCTGGCTGACCAGTGAAGACCACGGCCCCCACATGGGCTGTTACGGCGATCGCGTCGCCCGAACGCCGCATGTCGATGCGCTCGCCGCGAGGGGAATGCGATTTTCGCGATGCTGGTCGGTTGCTCCGGTCTGTGCTCCCGCCCGGACGGTGATCCTCACCGGGCTGTACAACGGGTCGAGCGGCGGTTTGCACATGCGCTCGATGGTCTCGCTGCCCGCGGCGATCGAGACGTACCCGCAGTATCTTCGCACGGCAGGGTACTACTGCACGAACAACAGCAAAGAGGACTACAACGTCCGTGTCCCGAAAGACCTTTGGAATACGTCGTCGGGAAAAGCGCACTGGTCGAATCGACCAGCGGGACAACCGTTTTTCGCGGTGTTCAATTCGACGAAGAGCCACGAGAGTCAGATTCGCAAGCGACCACATACGCTCGTGACCGACCCGGCGCTGGTCCGTCTCCCCGCGTATCACCCCGATACGCCGGAGGTGAGACACGATTGGGCTCAATACTACGACGGAGTCGCCGCCGCCGATGCGGAGGCGGGGGCACGACTGAAGGAACTGGACGATGCGGGACTGGCCGAAGAGACCATCGTCTTCTACTTCGCCGACCATGGCAGCGGGATGCCGCGCAGCAAGCGATGGCTGGGCAATTCCGGGCTGCATGTTCCCCTGGTCGTGTACTTTCCCGAGAAGTGGCGACATCTCGCGCCAAAGGAATACGCCTCAGGAGGTGTGTCGGATCGACTGGTCAGTTTTGTCGACCTCGCGCCCACGCTGTTATCGCTGACGGGAACTCAGCCTCCGGAATGGATGCCTGGCGAGCCGTTCGCGGGACCGTTTCAGACGCGCACGCGAACACTGCTGTTTGGAGAACGGGGCCGGATGGACGAGTCGGTCGATCTGGTCCGCAGCGCGACGGATGGCCGGTATGTGTACCTGCGAAACTTCATGCCGCATCTGTCGACGGGACAGTATCTGGCCTACCAGTTCGAGACACCCACCACGCGCGTCTGGCGAGAGCTGTTTGACGCCGGGAAGACGACGCCTGAAGAATCGCAGTTCTGGCAGGCCCCCAAGGCGCCGGAAGAGCTGTACGACCTGTCGACTGATCCCGATGAAGTGACGAACCTCGCGAATTCGACGGAGCACGCGGCCGTTCTGGAACAGATGCGGAAGTCGTTGCGAACGCATCTGCTGGCGATTCGCGATGTCTGCTTGATCCCCGAGGCGATGCTGCATGAACGATCGCGCGATTCGACGCCCTATTCTCTGGGGCATGACGACACACGGTACCCGCTGTCGCGCATACTTGATGCGGCGGATGTTGCGAGCCGGCCCTCACCGTCTGGCAAAGAGACCGACGACGGGCGCGGTCTGTCTCAAATGATCACCGATTCCGATTCCGCAGTGCGTTACTGGGCCACGCTGGGCTGCGTGATTCGGGGCCCCGAGGCGATCCGCACTCGGCGTGAACAGATCGTCCGAGGCCTGCAGGACGCGTCGCCCTCGGTGGTGATCGCCAGCGCTCAGGCTCTGGTCCTGTCAGGTGATGCGAACGATTCGGCACGTGGTCTCGACATGCTGGCGTCGCTCGCGAATCCACAGTCCACAACCGGCGGATTGGTCGCGATGGAGGCGCTGATCTGTCTGGAGTCGCTGGGCGGACGCGGTCGGCCGATCTGGGAGCAGGTGTTGAAACAACCGACAACGGGACCGCTGCCGGACGCGCGGTACAAGGATTTCATCCCCAGGCTGCACGCCAGACTGGGGCAGTTCGGTGCCGGTCGGTAGGGGGATGGCCTCGTACCGGAGAAGCGTGGTTGGTAACGCGTTTCCTCCGGGCGCTCACGCTTCCGGCTCCCCTTGATCGCCAAGCAAAACGACTGGCGATAGACTTTCGTTTGGACGGGCTGGCGCGGGCCAGAGGTCGTCTTCCACCACAACCCAATGACCTGTTTCGGAGTTGGCTATGCCCTGCCCGTCCCCCGTGGCCTCGTTGTGTTGGATTTCCTGGCGTGGGCTG
>JAIXZD010000217.1 GCA_027489895.1 Planctomycetaceae bacterium | reverse complement strand
GCACCACACTTTCCAATCAGTTCGCCCTGTTCAACGTCGAACCACATCCGTCGGATCACTGATTCCCACGGCACGGGACCTTTTATCGCCGGGTGCCACTGCTGGCTTGTTCAGCAGTGCAGTTCGATTCACAGCAACAGGTATGTAGGGATCCGGAGTGGGCCCCGGCAACTCCTGGCCCCATAACCGGTTTCGGCAGGATGTGTAACGGAGTAGCCGGCGGGTCTGCTTTCGATGAGGATTGCTTGTACCATCAGGCGTGGTTCAATTCGGAATGAAACGCCGAAGGGCACTGCGGGACAAGCCAGCAGTTGCACCAGGCGTATGCCGCGCAAGCGACATGACAAGCACTAACCAAACCCTTCGCGGCATACGTCGGGTTGAACCGCTTGTTAGTCACATGGCCTCTGTTTACGGATTGTCAGTTTCGTTATCCGCAGTTGCTGATGCTGGAGCTTTCTGGATTCCAGCGTTGGCGGGGTAGCTGAATCGAACAATCCAATGGGCGGCACGTATGAGAAAGAGTGCGATGGTGATCGCTGACGTCGCGGTGACGAACAACAGCTTGGCCTCATCGGGTGTCTCACCAGCTACGATGCCGATGGCTTCAGCGAGGCCAAAGGTTAGATACCAGAGGCCGAGCAATAGCAGCAACACGCCGATTGTCCGAACGATGATGCCAAAGATATCATCTGGTTTCATTGTGATCAGCTGCCTTACTCTGATTCTTTGAATCAAACGCGTTGTGAACAGCCATAGTGCTCTTCGACGTAAGGCGACTCAGGGTAGTCGGTTCCCACGCTTTTGGTCGTGAGAAATTTGCCAGCGAATCTTGCGCGATGAACGCAACTGAGGAATAGCACTGCCGCCCATTATAGTCCCCACTCTATCCCCGTTCCGCAGCACTTGAATCGCGGATTGCGGTATCGACGACGCGTCCCCACCCCGCAGAGCCGAGCCACTGGTCAGCGCGATGATCGAACGGGCGGGGCGGTATCGGGCCCCATGGAAGCCTCCGCCGTCGGAACGACGTGGCGGTGGACGGGGGGGGGGCTGGAAATGCAGAAACCCCCGAAAAATCGGGGGTTTCTGCTGGTTTCAGTAGCGGAGAGAGGACTTGAACCTCCGACACGCGGCTTATGAAGCCGCTGCTCTAACCACCTGAGCTACTCCGCCAGCCTCGCGGCTTTGGGAACCGACCTGGAAGCGAGACACGGTGTGTCCCGTCCGAGTTCGGCCATTTGGGCGCGAGCCACGATCATACCCGTCACGCGGCGCTCTGCAAGCGCGAACGCTGGCGGCGTGGGGGGCAGTCGCCGATTTCCGGCTCCCTTTGGGGGCTTGATGGGTGGGACTTGGCCAACGGGTCGCGGCGTGGCGGGCGGGGGTTTGGCGCTGGGGCGTCAGTCGGTCATTTCGAGGAACGGGTCGAGGCCCATTTTCTCGTAGGTTTCCGTGCGCATTTTCTCGGCCTTGAGCAGTTGCTTCCGCTGTTTCGCGTGCTGCCGCTCCAGAAAACGCTGGGTTCGGCGGAAGAATCGCAGCCAGGCCGAGCCGAGTTCGCCACCGGCCCCTGGTCGAGCGGCCGCACGAATCCGCGTGAGCCGTTTGAAGTCGAGGCAGCGGAGCAGTTCATCTTCCAGCGACAGGAAGAACTGGTAGGTGCCGGGGTCGCCCTGCCGGGCCGCACGGCCCACGAGTTGGCGGTCAATGCGATAGGACGAGTGCATTTCCGTGGCGATGACATGCAGCCCGCCCGATTTCCGGACATCGTCATCGAGGATGATGTCCGTCCCGCGACCGGCCATGTTCGTGGCGATCGTCACCGCCCCGGCCACCCCGGCACGGGACACGATCTCGGCCTCTTCCTTGTGAAACCGCGCGTTGAGCACCTTGTGCGGAATGCCGACCTCTTTGAGCGCGCGGGCCAGCAGCTCCGAGCGTTCCACCGAAGGGGTCCCCACGAGAATCGACCGATTGGCCGCTCGCAAGTGGACAATCTCCGTCACGATCGCGGTGTTCTTGGCGGCAAGCGTCGCGAAGACACGGGTCGGCAGGCCCCGGCGGATGCAGGGGCGATGCGTGGGAATCACCGTGGTTTTCAGCCGGAAGGTCCGGCGTAACTCACTGGCCACCTGCACGCCAGTCCCGGTCATGCCTGCGAGGTGGCGGTAGTGACGGAAGAAGCTCTGGACGGTGATGCGTGCGGCCTGGCCGGTGGCCGCGGTGATCGGAACCAGCTCTTTGGCCTCGATCGCCTGATGCAGGCCATCCTGCCATTTGCGCCCGTCCATCATGCGGCCGGTCGATTCGTCGACGATGATCACCTCATTGTCGTGGACGACGTAGTCGCGGTCCTTCTGAAACCCGAAGCGGGCAATCAGCGCCCGTTCGAGCTGCTCGTAAATCCGATTGACGTTGACCGTATCGAGCAGCGCGGGCTTTTTGAGGAGCGTCGCCTTGCGACAGCCGGCATCGGTGAGGTAGGCCGCGCGCTTGTCGGCCTCGTAGACGTAGTCGACCCCCGCCTGCAGATGGTGCGTGGCCCGGTCGGCCCAGCGATAAAGGCTGACGGTGGCCGCATCGTTGGGCTGATTGAGGGCGATGATCAGCGGGGTCCGCGCCTCGTCGACCAGAATACTGTCGGCCTCGTCGACCAGCGCGAAGAAGTGGCCGCGCTGGACGCCGCCAAAATCTTCGCCCGTCGCCTGGTCGCCCGTCGCGGTCTTGCCGCCCCAGCCATCGGTCCCGCGCTTGAGCCGGTCGCGAAGAAAGTCGAACCCGAATTCCTTTGCGGTGCCGTAGGTGATGTCTTTGCCGTACGCCGCTTTGCGACCGTCGTCGTCGAGGCTGTCCTCGATGCAGCCTGTGGAGAGCCCCAGCAGGGCATAGACCTTGCCCATCTCCTCGGCGTCGCGACTGGCGAGATAGTCGTTGACCGTGATGACATGCGCCCCGCGCCCGAGCAACGCATAGAGGTAGGTCGGCAGAGTCGCAGTGAGTGTCTTGCCTTCGCCCGTCTGCATCTCGGCGATACCGCCTTCGAACAGGGCGATCCCGCCGGCGACCTGGACCCGGTAGTGCGATTTGCCGAGCGCTCGCGTGGCCGCTTCACGAACCAGGGCATAGGCCTCGACCAGCAGGCCTGCCAGCGGTTCCCCCGCGCGAGCGCGCCACATCAGCGCGCGGCTCTGCGTCTGCAGTTCCTCCTCGGTCAGCTTCTGCATTTCGGGAGCGCGGCGCAGCACCGCCCCGGCCTGCGACATCCACCGCGACAACCGGGCTGCCGCCGGTCGACCGGCCGTCTTCAGCAGGTGAAACGTCTGACTGAGCATCGCGATTCCCGCAGGGCGAAGAGGCGATCTGCCCCTGACCATGGGCCAGCCCGGAACGCGGGCTTACCCGTCTGACGACTCTTCCGACTCCTCGACGCCCTCACCCGGCTCGAAGTTCCCGGAATTCTCCTTCTGGAACACGTACACGGCCATCGAGGAGTACTCCATCACGTCCTTCAACTCCCAGTGGGGCGGAAGCTGCAGTTCCGTTCCCACCGCAACCCGGAACAGCATCCGGGCCGCGGGTGCGGAGATCTCGGGTTTGGCCAGTCGCAACAGCGACTTATAGAGCATCGTATCGGGAGT
>JAIXZD010000491.1 GCA_027489895.1 Planctomycetaceae bacterium | reverse complement strand
GCGGCACCTCTGCGACGACGCCCACCACTGCCCCCATGGCCGCCCCACCGCGCTCACCCTCAGCCGCAACGAACTCGACCGCCAGTTCGGCCGCCTCGGCGCCTGAAGCGAAGACCAGAGTTCCAGGCTGCCCCTCACTGTAGCGGAAAAATGTGAGTTTTCCGCCGAGCAGGAACCCGCATCGCCAGACACCCTCGTCATCCCAACCCCTGCTGGCTGTCGACGCTCCGAGATTACCCCCAAAACAAAAACATCCCCGGAGCGGCAACCTGCCGCTCCGGGGACCTCTCTCGTCCGTGTTTTCGTTCCGAGCCATCTCTCGCCCGGATTCGGCCCGACTCAGTTGATCCCCGGCACATCGAGGTGTTCATCCACCGCGATCTGCCGCAGCTTCGTCAGCGCCCGGGCCTCCAGTTGACGGATCCGTTCTTTCGTCACGCCAAACCGGTCACCCAACTGCTCCAGCGTGAGTGGCTCCGTCCCCTGTTCGAGCCCGTATCGCTGGACGATGATGTTCCGTTCCCGCTCGTCGAGCCGGTCGAGAATCGTCGCCAGGGCGTCGCGCTGCTGCCGGTTCGCCAGTTCCTGTCCGAACTGGTCGCCCCGCCGGTCGGCTGAGCCCATGAACATCTCGTCGGTACCGGTGCGGAACCGGTCCTGCTGGGTATGCTCGGCCGGGATCGACCGGGCAAAGTTCTTCATGATCGCCCACGTGGCATAGGTCGAGAACTTGAAGCCCCGCCCGTAGTCGAACTTTTCGATCGCCCGGATCAGCGACATATTCCCATCGCTGATCATCTCGAAGAAGTTCCCGTTCGGGCCAACATGCTTTTTCGCCACCGACACCACCAGCCGCAGGTTGCTGCGGGTGAGCAGGTTCTTCACCTCGCCCGCTTCTTCCAGCAGCCGTTCGATCTCGTCGATCGTCTGCACCTTCGTTTCGGAGAGGTCGAGCTGGTCGCGCAGCCGGGCCGCCCGGAACTTGAGGTAGTTCATCTTCCGGAAGTGGTAGACCTCCTGCTCCTTGTTGAGCAGCGGGATCGAGTAGAGATTCGCCAGGTAAGGCGGCAGCCCAGGCGGCGCCTTTGCCACCGTCGACTTCGCGTCGCTGGCAGGAACCGGGCCCAGAATCTTCAGTTCGGCGTCCGGGGCTTCGAACTCCGGATGGGCCATGAACTCGATCGACAGCTCCAGCAGTCGCCGGGCCCGCATCTCGGTGACGATCCGGTAGACACTCGACTTCGTCCGGCAGAACCGTCGCGAAATCTCGTCGACCGACTGTCCCTCGCGGAACAGCCGCATGATGTCGGCCTTGCCCTGGTCGGTCATCGTCGGACCGGCCGCCGGGAAAATCGCCGCATCGGGATGCGTTTCGTCGTAAGCCTTCAAGGTGTACCGAATCGTTTCTGTCGCCCGCCCCATGGTCCGTGCAATCCGCTTGCTGATTTCCGACGGGCAGCCCCCATGCCGCGCCATCCGGCGCGCCCGCTCAATAATCTGATCCCGCTCCACCTCTGACAGCTGGCTGAACTTCGCCCCGCGCGAAATGTCATCGGCATGAGTCCGCGCGAACCGGTCCAGCGACGAGGCCAGAAATCCGATCCGTTTGCGGTTCCCGAACACGAGCCGGAAGCTGACCAGCCCCCGCTCCCGCCAGCGGTCGACGGTTTTCGTCGACACATTAAACCGCTTGCTCACCTGGTCCACGGTATACACTTCCTCCGGCATCGCATCGGCCTTGAGGTCGACACTGTCCGAAAGGTCTTCGATCAACAGCCGCAGGTCATGCTGCGCCTCATCCCCCGGAATCGACAGATCCGGGTACGACTCCGGCTTATACCCGGTGAGCCGCTGGCAGAGATCCTGATACGGATACTCGGCGTCCGGGCGGAGCTCATCGAACAGCCGCTCGGCCTGCAGCATCTGCTGAATCCGGACGTCGCGGGGAGCGAACCGGACCTGTTGATCCATCAACTGGCGAAGCGCCGGGTTACGATAGGCGTTCATGAAGTCACCTCGAAGTTCGCAATAATGTTCGTGTCGGGCGGAGAAGTCTGCTTGCGAAGCTCTTCGTGAAGACACTGTCTGAATCCGGTTGTTCGCAGGAAGACGGAACAAATCCGCCCCTCAACCCCCGGTGTCGACTCCAACTCACACGTCCTGACTCAACTCGTCTCAATCCGATGCATTTCCCGGGCCAACTGCCCGCCTGAGACCGAACTGCCTTCCACCAACCCGCCTTAACTCGTCCTCGGTCAACAGGTTCGAGTCATCTCCTGCGACGACCTGTCGCAGGGGAACCACCAATTCTTCAGGGATCAATACGCGGATCTGGTAGAATTGTGTCCCCCTTTTGTTCGTACACGAACCATTTTCTTGAAAAAAGTTCGTACACGAATCAATTCGAATCGCCCCCTGACCCGTTCCGGCGACAGACTGACCGGCGATGCGATAACGAAATCCCCAGCACCGAGGATCATTTCACCGCGCCGATTCCCTCCGAACTGGATTCCGGGCTGCTGGTCCCGCGCCCGCTTGAGGACGCCCGTTCTGCCGCTTCAACGCAGGCAGCGCTCTCACTTTTCTCTCACCCGTGGGAATCCCGACCCGCGCCCGGCGGGTTGTAGGAGATCGCCTGAGCCATCAGACAATGCTTCTGCCAAGCCGTCTGATCGCGTCTGTCCGCGAAATTCTTCCCCGCAACCCAAAGGTGGCCCAGGCTGCGGGAGCGCGACTTCCCAACCTCGGGAATGCGCTGATTCCAGTGCCGTGAATCACAACGCAACCCGTTTCATGAAAAAGAGTTAAGTGTTCAATTCCCGTGAATTTTCTTGAATCCCAACGGAGCCAATTGACTCGTCTTTTGGGCGTGACAATAATGCGTTCGTCTTGGCCACCCATGCGAAGACCCGAATTTGATCTCGGGTCGATGCGTGGCGACGCCCAGGATTCGCGGCCGCCATGGTGGGTGTGTTCGGACCAGTGCTCGGTTCGGCGTACAGGCTGCTCCTGTCTGGAATAGATCGTTCTAGCGATCACCTCGACGGAGTCGGGGGAGCATTTGATTTCCGAGAGCGAGACGACGGCCAGTGGCACAAGCTTCCGGTCTGCGTGAGCCTGAACGGCAGCGCAAGCCTGAGCATGCAAGCTGGCTGAAAGAAACCGGTCTGGTTTATTTCCAGACCAAACGGACGGGTTGTTTCCGTTGGGTGGTCGTTCTGCCCCACGCCGCAACCCCGAGGGCTACCGGTGTCGATTGGCCTCGCGTCCGTGCGAACGTTTGGTGCACACGCAGCGAATCGTGGCTTCCCGCAGACTATTGGGGACGCGGTTCGATGGGGCCTTGCCCCCGTAGTGGTGATTGGGGGACTGGATTGACGAGCGATGATCTTCGCCAGGGCGGACGGGGGAACCCACCCGCTGGCGATTCCCGACAGACAACCGAACCAACTCAAGCCGAACCAAATCAAGAGGTGCCTGGTCCAGAGAATGACTCCCCAGCGGCGGCAACCAGTGACCTGGGCCACCCGAGGTTGTTCGTTCCCAGCCCGCAACTCGACCCGATTGATCGAACAGAAGACCGTGTGACCTCCGTGTCTGAAGGGAAATCGCACGACGCCCAATCCGTTGGACAGAATCGGCCGGGCCTGCCCGCGGTCGCCTCTCCTGCGTCACCAATCCAGATGTTTCAGAGTCCGTTGTTACAGAACGAAGTACCCCAAAACCAACGTCCCGGCGTCGAAGACCGCTCCATCCAGGAGCACCGGCCCGAGACACTCAAGGAAAGCAGGCAGGACATGTTGACGAACGTTGTGGATTCGGCGAACAGCTCGCGAGAAATGCTGCCGGAACTGACCGCCCACCTGGAGAAGGAACTGGTTCAGGTCTTCAAGCTGCTGTCGGATGAAACCCGGCTGCGGATCCTGAATTACCTCGGCCGCGAAGGCGAACTGCACGTCACCGCCCTCTGCGAAAAGCTGGGCCAGAGCCAGCCCGCTGTCAGCCATCACCTGGCACTGCTCCGCGTCGCCGGCCTCATCGAAGCCCGTCGCGACGGCAAGCACAACTTCTACTCGATCCGTTCCGAGCATGTCACCACGCTGCTGGGCGAAGTGCTCGGCGTGTTCGGCGAAGGCCGCAACAGCCTCCGCCTCGGTGCGTTCACGCTGACCCAGAACAGCTAAGCTCCGCCGGGTTCAACCCCGCGCGGAAAGCGACCGAGCGAAGATCGCTCAAAACAAGCGAGCGTCAGCGCTCAAAACCACGAGGAGCGGCCCGAGAGTTCGGGCCGCTCCTTTTTTTTGGTGGCTCCCGCGCCTACACTGGACGAAATTCGCGCTGACTTTGCCCCCCTGAGGGCGAGCGTCGCCCGACGGGATCGCCTCAACCGGGCCAGAGTCCCCGCGGACCCGACGACCAGCGCCCAGGCTGCGAGGGGAGAACGAAGTGGCTGCGGATCGCCATCCCGCCAAACTGGCGTTGGAAGACGGACGGGTGTTTTCGGGGTGGGCGTTTGGAGCGTCGGGAGAAGTCGACGGCGAAGTCTGCTTTAACACCAGCATGATGGGGTATCAGGAAATCCTGACCGACCCCTCCTATCGCGGCCAGATCGTCGCGATGTCGTACCCTCAGATCGGCAACTACGGCATCACGGCCGACGACTGCGAAAGCCGCCGGATCTTCCTGCAGGGGTTCGTCGTTCGCGAACTCTGCCGTTTCCCCAGCAACTTCCGCTCGCAACAGTCCCTCTCCGCCTACATGGCCGAGCAGGGCGTGATCGGCATCGAAGGAGTCGATACGCGGGCTCTCGTCAAGCACCTCCGCATCCGCGGGGCCTTGCGGGGAGTTCTCTCCACGCTCGATCTCGACGATGCGTCGCTCGTCGCCAAAGCGGCCGCCAGCCCAGGCCTTGTGGGCCGCGACCTCGTGCAGGAAGTGATCCCCGATCAGGCCTACAACTGGACCGAAGGCCTCGCCGAATTCGCCCAGCTCAACCCCAAACCTCCGGTCGAGGGTGGCAAGCAGCCGCATGTCGTCGCGCTCGATTTCGGAATGAAGTGGAACATCCCCCGCTGCCTCCGTCAGTTGGGCTGCCGCGTCACCGTCATGCCCGGCAAAGCCACGGCTGAAGACGTTCTCGCCCAGAAACCCGATGGCGTGTTCCTGTCGAATGGCCCGGGCGACCCCCGTCCCCTCGATTATGCGATCACGACGATCCAGGGCCTCCTCGGCAAGCAGCCGCTGTTCGGCATTTGCCTCGGGAACCAGTTGCTCGGCCTTGCCGCCGGGGCGGAGATCTACAAGCTGAAATTCGGTCATCGCGGTGCCAACCAGCCCGTGATGAATCACCGGACTGGCCGCGTCGAGATCACCACCCAGAACCATGGCTTCGCCCTGCGGGAAGACAATCTCCCCGCGAACGTCGAGGTGACGCACCTCAACCTGAACGACCGGACCGTCGAAGGCATCCGCCTCAAAGACCAGCAGGCCTTCGCCGTCCAGTATCACCCCGAAGCCAGCGCCGGCCCGCACGACAGCCATTACCTCTTCGGCGAATTCGTCGACATGCTGAAGTAGGCCGCGACAATCAGCCGTAGGGTGGGCACTGCCCACCACTGCTCACCAGCTTCCAACCACCCAACCCCCTTTCCCCCGGCTTCAACCGACGCCCAATGAATTCGGGGCAGCAATCCACAGCGGTGAGCGATCCACAGGTCGTCTGGTGGACCGTGTCGGTGAGCGCTGGTGGGCAGTGCCCACCCTACGAGTCCACCCTTCAACCCCCGTCATTCACAAAACCAGGTCAGGCTCGCCTGACACCCTCACTTTTGACTTTTGCCTTTTGACTTTTGCCTTGCTCCGTGCTGACGGCAACGGACTTCGAGCGATGCCGGGAGCACCATGATCGCCATCGACGTTCGAAACCTGGCCAAGTCGTACCGCGTGTTCCGCAAGCGGGAAGGGCTGTGGGGTTCGGTCACAGGCCTGTTTCACCGCGACTACAAAACCGTCGAAGCCGTGCGCAGTGTCTCGTTCCAGATCGAGCGGGGCGAGATGGTCGCGTTTCTCGGGCCCAACGGGGCCGGAAAAACCACCACGCTCAAACTGCTCGCCGGTCTCATCTACCCAACCTCCGGCGAAGCGACCGTCCTTGGGCATGTCCCCTGGAAGCGCGAGATCGCCTATCGCCGCCAGTTCGCACTGGTGATGGGTCAGAAGAACCAGCTCTGGTGGGACCTGCCCGCCCGCGAGTCGTTCCGGCTGCACAAAGAGATCTACCGCATTCCCGCCGATCGCTACGACCGCCGGGTGGGTGAGCTGACCGAGCTGCTCGAAGTGACCAAACTGATCGACCAGCCCGTCCGCGAACTCTCGCTGGGCGAGCGGATGCGGATGGAGCTGATCGCCGCGCTGCTCCACGAACCGGAAGTGCTGCTGCTCGACGAACCAACCATTGGCCTCGATGTCGTCTCCCAGCGGCGGGTCCAGGAGTTTCTGCGGACCTACCAGCGCGAACGCGGGCTGACCGTCATCCTCACCAGCCACTACATGAAAGACGTGGAAGCGCTCTGCGAACGGGCGATCATCATCAACGAGGGCGAGATCAAGCACGACGGGCCGCTCGCCGACATCGTCGACCGTTTCAGCACCCACAAGGTGATCGAGCTTCAGTTCGCCGGAACCGAAGTTCCCGCAGGCCTCGAAGAGTTCGGCAGCATTGTCGAGTCGCAGCCCCCCCGCGTGAAACTCCGCGTCCCCAAGGCCCGCGTCGCCGAGACCCTCGCGGCCGTTCTCTCCCGCCACAACGTAGAAGACGTCGGCGTTCAGGATCGGCCCCTCGAAGAAGCGATCGCCGAAATGTTCACGCAGCACTCCCAGGCCAATGCGGCCAAGCAATCCGACCAGTCCGACAGCGCCTGACGAGGCCGACTGTTTTCACGACGACCAGAACCAGACTTGCCCCGATATGCGCGACCGCCTGACCACCATCTGGACGCTGCTGTCGATCAACATTCGCGAGCGGCTCATGTATCGCGGCGACTTCGCCTTCGCGACGCTCGTCCGGTTCCTCCCGCTCGTCACCCAGATCTTCCTCTGGGCCGCCATCTTTCGCGTCGGCACCGCGACGGCCACCGGAAAAATCCAGGGCTACGCCTACGGTGACATGATCGCCTACTTCCTGCTCGCCAATGTCGGCCGGGCGTTTTCCAGCATGCCCGGCCTTGCCAGCGGCATCGCCAAAGAGATTCGCGAAGGCTCGATCAAGCGGTTCCTCACGCAACCGGTCGACCTGCTCGATTTCTACTTCTACGCCCGCATGGCCCACAAACTGGTCTATTACGTCGTCGCCTTCGGTCCGTTCGCGCTCGTCTTCTGGCTCTGCCGCGAATTCTTTCCGCCGCTGCCCGATTACTGGACGATGGCCGGGTTCGGCCTCTCACTCGTCTTCGCATTCCTCATCGGGTTCTTCACCGAAAGTCTCATCGGCCTGATCGCCTTCTGGTTCCTCGAAGTCGGCTCGCTGATCTTCATCTTTATGATGCTCAACTACTTCCTCTCCGGACACATGATCCCGCTGGACTTTCTCAAAGACCGCATGCCCTACGCGGTCGACCTGCTGATCGACTATCTCCCGTTCCAGTACCTCGCCTACTTTCCCTCGGCCGTCTGGCTGGGCCGCTACAACCACACGGAACTCGCCCGCCACCTGGTGGCCGCGTTCCTCTGGGTCCTCGCGCTCTGGGCGATCAACCGCCTCGCCCTCGCCCGCGGCCTCAGGCGCTACAGCGCCTACGGCGGCTGAGTAGGGTGGGCACTGCCCACCACTGCTCACCAACCTCCAACAACCCAACACTCTTTCCCCCGGCTTCAACCGACGCCGAATCAAGCCGCCACGTCCTGCGTCGGTGAGCGATCCAAAGGCCGCTCGGCAGGCCACGTCGGTGAGCGCTGGTGGGCAGTGCCCACCCTACAGAACAATCGACGGACGGAGCCCTACTGCAGCAGCGTGCCGATCAATTCTTCCAGCGCCCGGTCTTCGTCGCGATTGCCCGTGACCCCCGAGAACGACCGCTCGTTCCCCTCGGCCCGCAGCATCGACAGCACCTTCAGGTACTCCGACCGCTCCCGAACCCGATCGCGTCGCGACCAGGCCTGCCGTGCCTGCCGCAAGTTCACCTGGTACGCCTTCAGCGGCTTCCCTTCCTCGCCATAAAACCGCGTGATCTCCTCGCGAGCAGCGGCAATTCGACCGGCCGACCGATCCAAGCCACCCGCTTCGAGAAACAGCATCGCGACCGACATCAGGACGCTCACGCCCAGCGCCGCGAACAAAATCAGCGGGTTCCCGCCCGAGCTATCGCCCTCGTCATCGTCCGACTTCTTCCGCCGCGTCGTCGCATCCTGCAGCGCCAGTTCGGGAAGATGCCCGTCATCGCCCAGCCGAACCAGCGTTTCGCCCGGACCATCGGTGATGAACTTCGCCACCCGGCGTCCCTTGCCCTCCCCCTTTTTCGGGCGTGGAATGGTCGACAGGCTTTCGGTGCCCATCGTGACCGGGGCGTCGGCGGGCTCCTCCGGGCTATCCGAGCGAGGCGGAGTTGTGGGGGCGATCGGCTTAGGGCGGACCTCGCTCGCCACTCGCGGCACCGCGCCGCCGGTTGCCTGCTGTTCGAACTTCACCTGCGTCCTGCGCGTCAGCCGGATCTCGGCCCGTTCGGGCAGCCAGACCCACTTATCGGCCGGGACCGACGTCCCCTCGACCGAGACGCTGTCGAGCAGCGGCGTGAACAACGCGAACCGCCCGGACCGATCAACCAGACTCACCTGATGCTCGGCGAGGTCGGGGTCGGACAGCACGACCTGATTGTCCGCCCCGCGGCCGACATGCGTCAGCTCTTCGAGCAAATCGAACGATTTGCCGCGGTCGGGGCCGGTCATCACCACCAGTCGCGCGGTCATCTTCGGGCCCGAATCACAGAGAACACAAACGTCGCAGGTAGTCCGTCTATCAAAACGCCGCCAATCTCCAAAGTTTACGACCGGCTTCCCCACTCCGCCAACAACCGCCAAAACAGCGCCCCAAAAATCGATCGCACCAACAACGACAACCTGAGGGCCATCCCTGGCAAGCCGACCCTGTCACGGGTCGGTGGAAACGGCACCGAGATCCCGCAGGGCAGGGGGGCAGTCAACACGCAGACAAAAGGGGCCATTCCCGAATCTCGATCGCCTCCTCAACACCCTCATCTCTCCACCGACCCCTCACAGGGTCGGCTCGCCAGTCCCTCTTCCAGTCACTCTTTCCGACGGATCTTCCCCCTGCCTTTGCTTGGTGCCTTCGTGCCTTGGTGGTGAACAAAACCATCCAACTCAAGCAGTCCCTCGTCCGCACCCGCGATTGGCATCAGCGTCGACTCACGTATTGCGATCGGTTCCCGATTGAATTACACCTAGGATTTCCCCCAGAGATCCGCGGGGCAGTGTGGAAAGCGTCTGTTCAAGACCGTGAGCCCAAAGCTGGCTCTCCCCACCTGCCTCTCTCTGGCGTGGTGTCATGTTCCACTTCGCTCGCCTCAGAACAGGATGGCTTGAATTGAATCGCTCCGCTCGTCGCTCGGGTTTTACCCTCATCGAATTGCTCGTCGTGATCGCGATCATCGCGATCCTCATCGCACTGCTTTTGCCCGCCGTTCAGCAGGCCCGTGAAGCGGCTCGCCGCACGCAATGCCGCAACAACATCAAGCAGTTGGGCCTCGCATTCCACAACTACCACGACAGCCTCAACACCTTCCCGCCCGCATCGACTTACAACCTCCCCGGCCCGGGCATTCAGCACACCTGGGTCGAGTTGATCCTCCCCTACATCGATCAGGCCCCGCTCTACAACCAGATCAACTTTTCGATCGGCAACAACGTCACGACTCCCTCGAACAACCAGGTGCTGTTCGCCAGCAAGTCGTTCGGGTTCGTCCAGTGCCCCAGCAACCCCTATTCGAGCACGCTGCTCCGCCGCGACGGCGGGAACTTTGATGCCTGGGCTCAGCCCACCCAGGGGCTGTTCTACGTGGTAAGTGCCGGGTCGATTCAACCCGATGGCGCCACCCCCGACTGCCCCGGCCCGTTCCCGAATTTCTGCATCTCGCAGGCGGCCGTCACCTGGGGGAACGCGTATGCCAACCCGTTCCCCGGTGTCTTCAATCGGGGAACGACGCGCTGCAACATCCGCGACATCACCGATGGGACCAGCACCACGCTCATGCTCGGCGAACGCAACGCCGAGAACCTGAACTGGGGCGGGGCGTTCAGCGCGAACTTCCCCATCGCCTTCACCGGCCAGCGCCCCAACAGCCCGACCATCAACGTCACCAACTCGGGGGCCTACCAGTCCAACGGGGGCTACTCCAGCTACCATGTGGGTGGCGTCCACATTCTGATGTGCGACGGGGCCGTGCGGTTCATCTCAAACAACATCGACCACGCGGTCTACTGCCGTACAGGCGACAAGGCCGACGGTTTCACCGTCTCGCTCGACTAGCGGCGTGTCGCTGCCAGCTTCGATTGCGTGCCACTGCTGGCTCGTTCAGCAGTGTGACCAATGGACGACATCAGCAACCCCGCTTCGGGCTGTGCCTCGTTCGTGATGTGCCGCCTTCGTGCTGCGACAGCGCCAGTGTGGCCCAAGACCAGTGTGGCCCGAGAATCGTGTGCCACTGGCTCCGCCAGTGCCCTCAGAAACTCGCCCGCGCTACAGCCCGTAGCGCGGGCGGGGTGATTCACACCCACCATTGTCCACTCCCGGACAGCCTTCTTCCCAAACACTTCTCTTCGCTCGAGAGCTTCCGCATCCATGACACGTCATTCGACTCGCCTCACTCCCGTTCTCACCCTGGTCGCACTCTCGTACTTCACCCTCGCAGGCTGCTCGCAACCGGTCTCCAATCCCGGAGGCGTCTCCGTCAGTGGGGTGGTGACGTTCGAAGGGAAGCCGCTGGCGAAGGGAACGATCACGTTCGTGCCCGAAACGCCCGGCACCGGCGGCACCGCCACCGGATCCATCTCCTCGAGTGGCTACTACTCGCTCGGCACCGCCCAGGCCGGCGACGGAGCGATCCCCGCCCGCTACAAGGTGACCGTCGTCAGCCTCGATTCCGAAGCGACCATGGACGAGAAAGGCAAACCGATTCCCGCCAAGTCGGCCATCCCCGCCAAGTTCGGAAACGCCGCCACCTCGGGACTGACCGCCACCGTCGAAAAGAGCGGCTCGCAAACCCTCAACTTCGACCTGAAGTAACCACAGCCCGCGCCCGCCTCCCCGCGACAACGCACCCAGCGCGAGAGTGTGAGCGTGACCTAGAGAGAGCGCGTGAGCGTGAAACGCGCTATCAGGCGAGCCGACCCTGTCAGGGGTCGGTGGAAACGCGGGATTCACGGGAGACAAGGTTTGCGCGCCGTGCGCAGATTTTCAGAGAACCGCGCGGGAGCGGTGCGTCCCGTGGAATGACCGCTCCCCACGCTCGACCACTTTTGCCTTTTGCCTGTTGACTTAGCGGGCGATTAGCCCGCTGCGTGCCTTGATAGTGAACCACACTTCTGGAAGAACCCCGCACCGCAGTCCTATTTTGCCCCGAACAACTCGCCCACCACAAACTCCAACCCCGGCAGAATTGCACCCGCCGCAAACCGGTCACCCTCGCCATACACGCGCGGCTCGCCCGTTGCTGTCAGCACGGTGAACGTGCGATCCACGGGCCGAATCAGCCAGACCTCTCGCACCCCGTGCGCAAAATAGTCGGCCGTCTTCGAGTCGATCTCCGCCGCGCTATTCGACCGCGATACGATCTCCACGCACAGGTCGGGCACGATCGGCGTGATCGCCGCCTCCGGCAGTTCGCCCCCCGGTAAACGCTCCCGCGCGATGAACGTCACATCCGGAAGGTAGACCCGGCCATTCGGGAACCGCAGCATCCCATCGGGGCCAAGAACGGTGCCCAACTGCCGGGGACGAATGAAACTCCACAACACCGTGAGCAGACAGACGGCGATCTGCGATTCGCGGGAGCCCATCACCTTCTCCACGAGGACGCCGTCGATCAATTCGCACAGGCTCTTCTCGGGACAGTCCTCGAGCGCCAGCAGATCCGCCTCGGTCGCTTCGCCCCAGGCGCGGTTATGCCGCAGCCGCGCCATCGGCATCGCCCCGAACCGCGCCGCAAGATCGACCGCCGTCCAGACCGCTGGCACCACAGGACCTTCGCCCGTCGCTACCTCGCGCTCTTCGAGAACGGTTGCCATGAGTGCCTCGCTCGATTCGCACAGTCCCGGCAGAAAAAAAGCGTCGTCCGGACCGGCTGACCGGAACACAGACGACGCCTGAAAAACAGTTCTCTTCACACAGTCAGTCGATACAGCGGCGGTCGATTCTCAGAACCGACTGCCTCGGTTTACTCCGTGATGATATCCCGCACGCCCTTGCCGCCAGGGATCATCGGGAGCACATGCTCCTGGTACGGGCAGATGACATCGAGCAGGAACGGGCCGGGGGTCTCGATCATTTCCTTGATCGCCGATTCCAGTTCCGACTTCTTCGCGACGCTGCGGGCGTTGACGCCAAAGCTCTTCGCCATCTGCACGAAGTTGGGATACAGCTCGGTATGGTCGCCCGTTCCCTTGCCTTCGGCTTCCGGGTTATCGATCGGGCCCAGGTAGGTGTGCGCCCGGTTCCCCTTCATGAACCGGTCTTCCCACTGCATCACCATCCCGAGGTGCTGGTTGTTGAGCAGGAAGATCTTCACCGGCAGCTTCTCGCAGTGGATCGTCGCCAGCTCCTGCACGTTCATCAGGAACGAGCCGTCGCCATCGATGTCGATGACCAGCTTCTCCGGCAGCGCCGCCTGCACACCCATCGCGCACGGCAATCCGAAGCCCATCGAACCCAGACCCGAGCTGCTCATCCAGCGACGCGGTTTGTCGAACTTGTAGAACTGCGCGGCCCACATCTGATGCTGGCCCACGCCCACCGCCATGTAGACATCTTGCGTCTTCGTCAGCCGGTACAGCTCGTCGATCGCATGCTGACCCAGAATCAGATCCCGACCCGGATCGTTGTACCGCAGCGGGAACTTCGCCTTCCATTCGGCGATCTGCTTGTGCCAGGCCTTGGTGTCGGGCTTGTCTGCTTCGGTCCACGCGGCGTTCAGCGCCTGTAGCACTTCCTTCAGATCGCCATGAATCGCGATGTCCGCGAACCGGTTCTTGTGGATTTCCGACGCATCGTTGTCGACATGGACCACCTTGCCATGCTGGGCGAACTCGGCCAGCTTGCCCGTCACCCGGTCATCGAACCGGACGCCAAACGCCAGCAGCAGGTCGGCATCGTTGATCGCGTAATTCGCGTAGACTGTCCCGTGCATCCCGAGCATGTGCAGCGACTGGTCGTCGCTGCCAGGGAACGCCCCCAGCCCCATCAGCGTCATCGCGACGGGAATGCCTGCCGCCTTCGCGAACGTGTACAGCTCGGCCGAGCATTCCGAACTGATCGCGCCGCCACCGACGTACAAAATCGGCTTCTTCGATTCGCGAATCGCCGCGATCGTCTTGCGGACAAGCGACGTCGACACGGCCTTGCATTCCGGGTGATAGCCCGGCAGGTCCATCTCGGGATCGTAGTTGATCTCGCCCTTCGACTTCTCGAGCTGCACGTCTTTCGGGAAGTCGATCAGGACCGGACCGGGACGGCCGGAACTGGCGATGTGGAACGCCTCTTTCACGATCCGGGGAATGTCCTCGAAGTTCGTGATCATGAAATGATGCTTGGTGATCGCCCGGCAGACTTCGACAATCGGCGTTTCCTGAAACGCGTCGCTGCCAATGAAGTGCCGCGCCACCTGCCCGGTGATCGCCACCATCGGAATGCTGTCGAGCTTGGCATCGGCGAGGCACGTGACGAAGTTCGTCGCCCCGGGACCGCTCGTCGCGATGCAGACGCCCACCTTGCCCGTGGCCCGCGCGTACCCTTCGGCCGCGAACCCACCGCCCTGCTCATGGCGGGGCAGAATCGTGCGAACCTGGGTTTTGAACTTCGTCAGCGCCTGGTGAATCGGCATGCTCGCTCCGCCCGGATAGGCGAAGACGTTGTCGACTCCCTGGTTGATCAGTGCCGCAACCAGTACCTCAGCCCCGTTCAAATCACGCGTGGGGACCGACGGCTTGGCAGCCGCTGCGGTTTTCACTTTCGTATTCGAGGTCTTGAGATCGGTTGCCACGATAGATCAGCTTTCGAAAGGTTGAAACGAAACGACCCGCCAGCTTCCTGCCGGGACTTTTTCTCGGCACCCGCCATTCGCTCTGGCGGAGACCAATCGGCGCAACGCCGCCGCAGAACGCAGTTTACCCCGCGCCAGCGGTGTTGACGAGGGGGTACTTCCGCGATTCAGGTGAGACACCGCCTCGACCCTGCCGGTTCTCCCGCCAATAACCTCACGTGGGTAACGAACCTCACGAAGGTAGTGGAAGCGGTGAGGCTTCCCCGACGCCCGCCAACCTGGCGACAAGTTCTTTTGCCGGAAGACGTTGGAGCGGGCAGACAAGCAGGCAGCGTTGGGGCGCAACGACAGAGCCGCGGAAACCTCACGGCTTCCGCGACAACAGCGTCGGGCGATACTCCCTGGGGCTACTTGACCTGCAGCAGTTCGACGAGGAAGTGCAGAGTGGCCCCGCCCGGAATGACCGGGGGCGAACCGCGGTCGCCGTAGCCGATTTTCGACGGGATTTCGAGTTCGATCATGCCGCCTTCGTTGGCGTAGGTGAGGCCTTCGGTCCAGCCGGGAATCACCTGATTCAGGCCGAATTCGATCGATTCACCACGCTTGTACGAGCTGTCGAAGACTTTGCCGCCGTTGAGCCAGCCGTGGTAGTGCACCTTGACCGTATCGGTCTTCTTGGGGGCCTTGCCGGTCCCCTTGCGGAGCACGCGGTACTGCAGGCCGGAATCGGTCTTGGTGAAGGTTTTGGGGGCGTCTTTATCGATTTCATTCGCGCCCTGCGGCAGTTCCGGGAAGGCGACTTCGGTTTTGGCGGGCGTCACTGCGGAAACTCCTCCGGCGGGCTTGGCTTGGGCAACCGCTTCGGCGGTCGGGACAGGGGCTTCGGGACGCTCGGCAGCGACCTCGGCACAGGCGGGAAGGACAACGAGCGACAGGCAGGCGAGCAGGCAATTCCAACGCGCCGAAGACACCCGGATCATGGGCCACCTTACTGAAAACGAACGATTGACACTTCATAACCTTTGAACAGCACACAGGATAGGCGGTTGCGTCGCCAACGGCAACCAGGGACGAACCGGCTGCGCCCACGAACCCGCGGAATCTGCCGTAACGACGGGTGCGGGATTCGACCAGTCGCGGCCTCTGGGGAGCCTGCGGGGAATCTTGGGCCGCAACTGTCGGATTGCCTTTGCGTTATGTAAACTGCTTCCCGCCGGTGGGGGATTGGCACGCGGATTGTATCTCTAGTTGGGGTCCACGGGCTTCGAGTGCCGTTTTGGCAGACGGGGGCGGTGCGCGACGCGGTTAAGCGTCGGACGGAAGGTGAGTACGGTCGGGCGAAGGGGTCGGGTTGTCTGATTGGTCGGGTTGTCTGCGGGGGTGATCGAATGCCGGAAACAAAAACCGGGTCGAAGGTGATGATCGAGGCCCAGGGACTGTGCAAGTTCTATGGCCCGTTTGCCGCGATTCGTGATGTGTCGTTCTCGATCCCGGCCGGGCAGGTCGTGGCGTTCCTGGGTCCCAACGGGGCCGGGAAGTCGACGACAATGAAAATCCTGACCGGGTTTCTCAGTGCGACCTCGGGCTCGGCCCGGATCGGCGGGTTCGACGTCTACTCGCAGCGGATCGACGCGGCCCAGCTCAT